>NZ_JBTTDJ010000001.1:0-419357 GCF_055796165.1 Bartonella sp. EBT8 | reverse complement strand
AGCTTATGTTTCCTCCAATTATCAACCAGTAGAAACCACACAACCAACGGGGGTTTTCAAAGCAGAAACACTTGCCCCAATTATTGGTTCTTTTTCTGGTCTTGGTGGTTTGTTGGCAGGCAATGGCCCCATTCAATGGGCATTGGCAACCATTATGGTCTTAGCCGCCTGTGCAGGACTTTTCTGTGTCGCAAGACGCTTTCAGGAGCACAAATTATGATCTTATGGATGAAAAAAAATCTGATGCTCACAGGCGCGGCTTTAGCCGTTTTTTTTATGATTTTAGCAAAAGCTTTTGTTCTTGGCAAAAAGACTGAACAGCAAAAGCAAACAGAGAAGGCTTTAAAGAGTGCAACAACACGGATTGAGGTGGAAAATGAAATTAATCAAAAAAGTGATGCTGATGTGCGTGCTGATCTCTCTCACTGGTTGCGCGACAAATAAAGTTGCTTCTTTTTGTGTGGGGTGGTTGCCGATATATTTGGAGCGCCAAGATTTAAATGCCATCAGTTCAAACTTAGCAAGAGAGATCTTAAAGCATAACAAGCAAGGTGAATACCTGTGTGGGTGGAAACATGGCTAGAAAAACTGAAAAACACACGGAGCTTACAGAAGCAGAAAAAGAAATGCTTCAAGAAATGATCATCACCTACCAAAGTGTGAAAATGATGTCTCGCTTGATGAAGTGGATTGCGTTTTTTCTCTTTTTACTCATCCTTGACTTTGCTCGGCTTATGGATGCGATAGACAATGTCTTTACGCATTTAAAACAGTGGTTTTCAAAGAATTAGTTCATCCACATCTCTCTTAAAATAGCTTCCCTTCGAAAAGAAATCTTTCCTAATAATTGAGAGAAATAGTTTTCAAATATGCTAAAATCAGGGTGAATGTTCATTTGTTTCATAGGATTTTTTAGATGATTACACCCTTTGGTAAAACCTTACGCAAACTTCGCATTGATCACTCTGAACGTCTTTTAGATATGGCAGAGAGATTAGGTATATCCGTACCATTTTTATCATCTGTAGAAATTGGCAAAAAATCTGTACCGGTTGGCATGGAAGAAAAGATCATAGAGCTTTACGCTTTAAATCAAGAGGCGGCCGCCCGTTTAAGGAGAGAATCAGATGCTTGTCGTAGCAGTTTTACCATCAAGTCGTCTGATCCCTTGTGTCGTGAAACCATTGGCATGTTTACGAGACTTTTAAAGGTTTTTTCACAACAGGATTTGGAATCCTTCAAAGGAATATTAGAAGCGATTAGAGAAGAGAAAAGCCAAAAAAATGTTCGTGTTGCGGAGGAATGTTAGAAAATCCTATTCCCTAACCTTTATTCACGTATCCCGCACCTTTAAAAAACATATGGAAAACCAATAAGTCATTTATTGTTAAATATTGAATGGCGGAGAGAGAGGGATTCGAACCCTCGATATGGTTTCCCATATACACGCGTTCCAGGCGTGCGCCTTCAACCACTCGGCCACCTCTCCAGAAGCTTGCACTATACCCAGAAAGAAATAACGTGCAAGCTTAAACTCATACTCAAAATTCAAAAAACAACTTTATTTATCAAAACGAGGCAAGATAATTACTAAATAACAGGTAATTTCTCTACTTTTAAAAAGTAACTTTTTCGTGGATAGGCAACATACCACGAACCTCTATCCATATTTATATCTAATAATCGGCAGGATAAGCAATTACATGAGCCTTTTGGTCAACCAACATTACACCATATTTCACGAGGATAATAAAATTGATGTTAACAAAATTATTTATAATGTGATTTCTCTTTAGCAAATTACAGAATGTAATCATTATCCTTGCCTTAAAGTTTCTACATCATTTTATATCATTGCTAAGAGCGCGGACAGCTCGTGCAGTTTCACACTGTAATGCCTTTCTTGCTAAAATTTTCATATCTGCAAAACTATGAGTTTGCAAACGTGCTTTTACTGAAGAAATATCACTGGAGATCATAGAAAGTTCGTTAATTCCCAAACCAGTTAAAATCATCGCTGCAAAAGGATCTCCAGCCATATCACCACACACACTAACCCAACAATTATGTTTTTCTGCACCCTGGATAGTATAATGAATCATGCGTAAAATTGCTGGATCAAGACTATCAGCTTCAGAGACAAGATAAGGATTTTGGCGATCAACAGCCATTGTATACTGCGTTAAGTCGTTCGTTCCAATCGAGAAAAAATCAACATAAGCACTCAAAATATCTGCCATAATAGCGGCAGCTGGGACCTCTACCATAATCCCAAGCTTTAATTTTGGTGCACTAATATCATTGCGAATTTCTTCCATGATTTTTTTCATAGCAAAAATCTCTGAAACAGACATAACCATCGGAAACAGAATCCATAAATCTCCGCCTTCTTTTGCGGCTCGATACAAAGCACGTAATTGAGGAACCAAAAGATCTCGCCGACGTAATAAAAGCCGCATTCCTCGAACACCTAAAAAAGGATTGTTCTCTTTAGATAAATGTAAATGTGTAACCTGTTTATCTCCACCAATATCCAGCGCACGGATAATCAATGGCTTATCCCCAACCGCTGCAATCATTGCTCTATAAACATTAAATTGTGCTTCTTCACTTGGAATATGTGGACTATCTAAAAATAAAAATTCTGTACGCATAAGGCCAACACCTTCAGCCCCCAAATCTAAGGCAGCAGAAACTTGATTTGTATCATTGACATTAGCCATGATGCGAATCCTTTGGCCATCTGTCGTTTGCACTGGTAATCTAAATACACGTATTTCGCTGTCACGCTTTTGCGTGACAACATTTATCTGCCTTTGCACATCTTCAACATCTTCAGGAACAGGATCAAGGTAAATGAACCCATTATCACCATCAATAATAGCTTGGACATCACATTCAATTGCTAAAACATCAGTCCCCATAGCAACAATCATTGGAATACCAAGAGTACGCGCTAAAATAGCTGTATGAGACAGTGGCCCTCCCCATGCTGTTGCTAATCCTTGCACCTTTGTACAATCAAGCTGAGCTATATCAGAAGGAGATAAATCATCTGTAACAAGAATAATACCACGCGGGATATCATTTAAAAAGAATGATCTATAGGATGGATTGATTTCACCTAGAACACGACGACCAACGTCAATTAAATTTACAGCACGCGCCGCTAATAAAGGATTATCTACCTTAGAAAACATATCTGCAAATTGCCGAACTGCTCTATCCCAAGACCACGCGACACCATGACCTTCTGCAATAAAACGAAAAGCTTGCGCTATCAAATTTTCATCTTCAAGAAAAACCATTTGTGCAGAAAAAATCGCAGCTGAATCTGCCCCCATACGCGCTGTAATCTCAGCAACAACTGATGCCATCTTATGTTTGGTTTTTGTAAGAGCATTTTCAAGACATGCAGTGCCAATTGCAAAATCAATTGGCTGATCCGTTATGGAAATATTATTTTGCTTTAAAACAAAAATCTTACCAAGAGCTAACCCTGAACTTGCTCCAACACCAGAAATACCTCTTTGCCCAGAGCGTGGATACCAACTATGAAAAGCTTTAGAGTGAGATTCTATTTCTCTCATCATACATTTTTCACTTATGCTCACTTTTTTCGCAACAGAAATTGCATCCTTAAGAAGTTGTACACCCTCTGCAGCATCCGTCGAAAAAATCAGAACATCACCGTTTTTTGCTCCTAATTGCAACAAACCAACTAAATTTTTCATTTCAACAGCATACTGACCATGGCGAATTCTGATAGAACTCTGAGCTTTTTTTGCAAAGTCAACCCAAAGAGAAGCTGGTCGCGCATGAAGACCACTTGGATAATCTAAAGTCCATTCTTGGTAAACTGACAGATCACCAATCAAATTCTTCCCCATTTTTATATCCTGACCAAATAGAGTTGTAACAATTTGTTGTTTATCTGTCGTTATTGAAAGAGCTTCAAGCCGTTCCTTATCAAATAAAAGAGGCGTTAATTGTCTGCAAATCTCTCGATATCGATCTGGACAAGCAGCAATGGCAATAACTAAATGTGCCTTCTTTCCCTGCCGCCACTCAACACCAGCAGGAACCTGTATAACAGCAACAGCATCTCTAATAATCAAATGACGACTTTCAACCATTCCATGAGGAATTGCTATACCATTCCCAAGCCACGTATTCGTGATTGCCTCACGTTGGAGTACGCTTGCCAGATAACATTTGTCAACCGCACCAACCTGTACAAGCAATTCAACAGCAGCACGAATCGCATCATTTTTATGATCAAAAGCAGCAGCAAGTTGTACAGACCTTATAGATAAAATTTCACCCTCGTTAAAATCTGTATTCAGTGCTTCTACTTTCTCACATCTCATGATGAATTTAAACTCCCTCATATTTGAGCATGAATATTTCTGATAAATTTTATTTCAAAGCCGTATTTTCCAACATACAAAACATAAATAATACCGCAATTTTCCTTGGTTGTACGGAATATAATTGAACGGTAAATTTCCTCCACCGTGATCCCTCAACCAACTGGCATCACTCGCACTCTTTATTGCACAAAGAAAAACACCCCAATCTTTGCACACCAAATCAATTGAAAAACTATTGTATTACCCTCTCAAGTTATTCGACATAACCTGTTATTACTCCTCATATAAAAAACAGAATATCCCCAATCTCAGCACCTTTAGCTAATTTTAATTCCCTCAAAATTGAGCAACCTGTTGTTCCTTCTCTCTCACCTTATTAAATGATCAAAAACGAACAAACGTAACCTCTCTCATTAAGATTACATTGTAATAAATATCTCACAGCACAAAATCCTCAAGAGACAACCTTGACTACATTACAGAATTCTCTTTTTCAAATAACCATTCAAACCGTAAAACCCTCTTCATTGGATCACTCACCCCAAGATGCATATCCAAAAAATAAACAAATCCCTAAACACAACCCTAATTTCTAAATATTTTAAAAAGCAAAATAATAACGCTGCAAAATGAAAAGTGCTTTTAGCTTAACAAACCTTTGATTTTATACTTATAAGTTTGTTTTCATAATGTTTTATAACAGATAGATAAAAACACTTTTAAAGTCTCTTCTCGCATATCAATCGCTTCTCTCTTATCACGCTTAAATTCCCTTAATAGCATAACTTCACCCTAGAGACTGAAATCCTCCAACATACAGACTTCAAAATAGCTTTGATGAATACTACCACAATCTTTTTATCTGTTCTCTCTCTTCTAAACCGATAGCCTTACTCATCTCATAACTCTTTAAAGAATATTATAACTATCAAAAATAACCACAAACTCATCATCTTTTGCAACATGAGCGGAAAATTTCATCATAACGTTCATGCTTTCAGTATAAATGGAATATAACATCAATTTTTTGGTTATTTAAGAGGAAGATTTTCCTAGATTTCGTTTTTTGATTTCCTGTACATCACAAAATTAGACTATATCATCAACGCAAAAGAGGAAAGATAGCACCTCTATCTTTCCTCTTTAAGAGCCCTAATCTCACAATGGAAATTCAACAAAACAACGGTTTATTGGTAAAGAATACTAAAAATTACTTTTGTGCTTCTACCATGGGAATAACCGAAACATATGAACGGTTATTTGCTTTCCGTTGAAAAGAAACAGTCCCATTTGATAGCGCAAAAAGAGTATGATCTTTTCCAATACCGACATTGTTACCAGCATGCCAACGCGTACCGCGCTGACGAACAATAATATTTCCAGCAATAACGGCTTCACCACCAAATTTTTTAACGCCAAGACGTTTCGATTCTGAATCGCGACCATTACGCGATGAACCACCAGCTTTTTTATGTGCCATGGACGTTCTCCTTTAATCTTTTTTACTCTCTGCTGCTACAGCCACTTTCTTCTGCGGTGCAGTCTTTTTTTCAGCAGTTTTTTTAGCTGTTTTCTTAACAGAAGCAGCTGCTTCTGTTTCTTTTGTTTGCTCTTTTAATGCAGTGGCTTCCTCTTTAATTGGTTTTGCAACTGTTTTTTTAGGCTTTGAGCCACCCATTAAAATTTCTAATATACGAACTGTTGTCAACTCTTGACGATGACCACGTGTGCGTTTCGAATTTTGACGACGACGCTTTTTAAATGCGATAACCTTACGCCCACGAACTTGCTCTATAATCTCAGCAGTAACCAAAGCATCGGCAATAACAGGCGCACCAATAACCGCATTACCCTCTTGCTCAATCATCAATATATCTTTGAATTCAACAACATCACCCGCATTGCCAATAATTTTTTCAACTTTCACCACTTGGTTAGCAATAACGCGGTATTGCTTACCACCGGTTTTAATGACTGCGAACATTTTTCATCCTTCCGTTCATTCCAGCTCTTATTTAATTTATGCCTCATCAATAAGGGAAAATAGGCTGCTTTTTATCAGTCGTAATCGATTTGAAAAGAAGGATAAACATCCTCCTCAACACAAATATGCGCAGATCTCTCCACGCTTACGTTTTCATATATGACGGAATTTCTATTCTCTGTCAATAAAGTCCTATAAAAAAACAAAAAAGGGTTGTACTAAAAACAATTGAAGGTTATCTACCCGCTATATAGCTTAAAGAATATGAAATTTTATTGCACTTTATATATGGAGAGATGGCTGAGTGGTTGAAAGCACCGCACTCGAAATGCGGCATAGGGGCAACTCTATCGGGGGTTCAAATCCCTCTCTCTCCGCCAAATTATCTTCAAGTAATCTTCATGAGAACAATTTATTCTACACGTTTGGCTTGAATATGTGCCAATAACCCTAATGTTGAGCTATCACGCTTGTTAGCTTTTTTTTCTCCACGCAGTATTGGTAACAATTCATTGGCTAATTCTTTACCAAGCTCCACACCCCATTGATCAAATGAATTAATGTTCATCAAAATACCTTCGACAAAAATACGATGCTCATAAAGTGCAATAAGGCGACCGAGCGCAAAAGGTGTTAGTAAATCCTGAACCACCATAATACTAGGGCGGTTTCCCTTAAAACTTCTATGACGTGCTAAATTATCTGCTTCACATTCATCAATTCCACTTTTTACAAGGATACGCCAAGCATCTTCAACACTGCGTCCCTTCATTAAGGCTTTTGATTGTGCCAAACAATTCGCCACCAACATGTCATGCATATGATGTAAATTGTGTTCATGTCCTTTTACAAATAAAATAAATTCCACGGGAATAACATCTGTTCCTTGGTGCAAAAGCTGAAAAAAAGCATGTTGACCATTTGTCCCTGAATCACCCCAAATAACTGGACCACTTGAAAAAGTTAAGGGTTTTCCAGTCAAAGAAACCTGCTTACCATTCGATTCCATATCAAGTTGTTGCAAATAAGCTGGAAATCGCGCTAAACGCTGTTCATAAGGAATAATAGCACGTGATGAATAACCACAAATGACGCGATGCCAAAACCCTAAAAGAGCAAATCGAATAGGAATATTCTTATGCAAAGGTGCTGCTCTAAAATGTTGGTCCATCTGCTGAGCCCCTTGAAGAAACTGACGAAAATTCTGACCACCTATTGCCAACATAACAACAAGACCAATAGCAGACCAAATCGAATAGCGCCCTCCAACCCAATTCCAAAATCCAAAAACCCTTGAAAAATCTATGCCAAATTCTGCTACTTTATCAAGCGCACTAGAAACAGCAATGAAATGTGTGCGAACAGCTTCCTCCCCTAAATGTGAACAAATCCATTGATGTGCAACTTGAGCATTTGCCATTGTTTCAGCCGTTTTAAAAGTTTTAGAGGCAATAACAAACAGCGTCGTTGCTGGATTCAAAACAGAGAGAATATCGGAAATATGTGCACTGTCAGCATTAGAAACAAAATGGCAATGCGGACCATCATGATAAGGTTTTAAAGCATGCGTGACCATTGCAGGTCCAAGATCAGAACCTCCAATACCAATATTGACAATATCGGTTATCTTCTCACCATTATTTCCCTTATAGCTACCATCACGCACACTTTCAGAAAATCTTTCCATGTTGTTAAGAACAACCTGAATATCCCGAACAATATCATGGCCATCTAACATAAAAACTTCGTCAGCAGACAAACGTAATGCAATATGCAAAACAGAGCGCTTTTCAGTTGTATTAATGGCCTGACCTAAAAACATTGCTTCACGCCTGCCTAATACATCTGCTGCAATTGCTAAATCATCTAAGAGTTGCAATGTTTTAAATGTCACACCACATTTTGAAAAATCAAAAAGAAGATCATCAAGCCTCAAAGAGAAATGGCAAAAACGCTGTTCATCTCCTTCGAAATGTCGACAGATATCATGGACCCCATCCTTGGTAGCATGTCTTCTTAAAGCTTTTAAAATTCCCTCAAAAGCTTTTTCGTTTCGAAGCGGCAAACTCTCTTCCATGAACTTAACTCGTACAATTATTGATAATGAAATCTGTTCAACAAACAGTAATGAAACAGAGAAAATCTCTTTATTACTAACCTATTTTTACTGTTCATATACAAAATAAAAGGGTATGAAAGCGTAAGGGTAAAACCTGAAAACGGCATTTTTAAAACAAAAATAAAAAAACTTCCAAACCTTTCTCTACCAAATACATCATTCAACTTGGCTGAGTTCCTTTATTAAGCGCATAGATTCTTCTGCTTTTGGTCTTACAAAACGTCCCAAAAATAGATAAACAACTGGCGTGACATAAAGCGTAAAAATAGTTGCTAAACCCAAACCACCAACAATAACCCAACCTAAAGCTACACGTGCTTCTGCTCCAGCACCTTTAGCTAAAACCAAAGGAATTCCTCCTAATATAGCACAAATCATCGTCATACAAACTGGGCGAAGACGAATATTCGCCGCTTCTTCAATAGCGTCACGCACGCTTTTTCCTTGATCTCGTAATTGATCTGCAAACTCAACAATAAGAATCCCATTTTTGGCCATAACACCAACTAACAAAATTAAACCAATTTGACTGTAAATATTTAGACTAACTCCACTCAACAGCATAGCAATAACCGCACAACCAATCCCTAATGGTACAGTCGCCATGATGATAAATCCTGAGATAAAACTTTCAAACTGCGCAGCCAAAACTAATAAAATAATCACAAAGGCGATTCCAAAAACAATCATAAAATTGGAAGATGTTTCACCAAGAGTGGCGGCTTCTCCTAAAGGAACAATATAATTTCCCCCTGATAATAAAGGAGCAGCAATTTTCTGTACAGTCTGATAAGCGTTCCCTAAAACGACTCCTGGAGCAAGATTTGCGCTTAAAACAATAGCACTCATGCGCTTCTCTCGTTTTAATTGAGGCGCAATGGCTTTTTCATGCAAGCTTGCAATAACCGATAAAGGAACATATTTATTGCTCTTGGTTTTTAAAAAAATATTTTCCAAATCGTGAGGATTGTTAAGTGGATTGTGACGCGAAGTTAGTTTTACATCATAAGAATGGTCATCGACATAAACGGAACCAATTTTTTTACCATCCAACATTGTTTGCAATGTATTCCCCAAATTGGTGATATCAACCCCTAATTCAGAGGCTTTTTCCCGATTAATTTCAATAAAAAACTGTGGTTGCGTTGCATCAACAGTAAGCCGTGGACGAATGAAATGAGGATCAGCTTGCAAAGCAGTAACAAGTTTATCAGCAATTGGTTGTAATTTTGTATAGTCATTGCCAAGAATTGCAAATTGCAACCCTTGTCCAGTTCCTCTCACACCTAAAGAATTTCCCTGTGCAGCAAACACGAAAACCGCTGGAAACTGCCTAACCTTAGCATTAACATCTTCTACGATCTCTTGTTGAGAGCGCACACGCTTATCCCAAGAGGAAAGCAACAAAATCAAAAAAGCAGTATTCGATGAACCACCGATGCCAGCAATGGAATAACTATTAGCAATCTCTCCAGAGTCACGCAATGGCTGTAAACTCGTTTCAATCTGCTCCACTTGCTCATTCAGATATTGTGTTGAAATCCCCTGTGGTCCATTAATGACCAAAAATATAAGCGCTCTATCTTCTGCTGGCGTCAACTCCTGTTGTAATTTCGTATAGCCTCCAACACAAAGACAGGCAAAAATAAACGAAGCAAAAATAACAGTCCAAGGTCTTTGCAAACATTTATGCAAACTATAAGCATATCCTCTGTTAAAAAAAGAACCTAACTTATGTAAAAAAGTAAGATGACGCGCCGCTTGCTCATCGCTTTCAGCGTATCCTTTGAGAAGACGTGAAGCCAACATAGGGCAAAGTGTTAAGGCAACAATCGAAGAAAGAAGAATAGAAATTGCTAATACAAAACCAAACTCTCTAAAAAGTCCTCCTACTTGCCCAGGAAGAAAAGAAATAGGCACAAACACAGCAACTAACGTTAATGTTGTTGCTAAAACAGCAAAAAATACTTCTCGTGTTCCTAGTACCGCCGCTGCCCTAGGACCTAATCCCATATTACGCCTCCGAACAATATTCTCAAGAACAACAATCGCGTCATCCACCACAAGCCCTGTTGCCAAAACAAGCCCCAAAAATGTGAGAATATTTAAAGAAAATCCGACAAGGTAAATAGCAGCAATTGTACCAATCAAAGCGACAGGAATAGATAATGCGGGGATAAGCGTTACACGAATATCTCTTAGAAAAAGAAAAATCACCAAAATAACACTGAGAACAGCAATGACCAATGCTACCTCAACCTCATGAAGGGCACTTTTAATAAAAAGTGCATCATCACTAATGATGTCCATATGTACAGAAGAAGGAACAACACTTTTGAGATGATTCAAAACCTCTCGAACATCTTGAGAAATATTAAGGGTGTTCGATTGTGCTTTACGCACAATCCCCAGCCCAATTCCTGTCTTCCCATTGACACGAAGAATAACCGTCTCTACATCAGGCGATAAAGTAACATGCGCAACATCACCAAGATGCACATGAGGTTTTAAGACAACCTGTTCAAAAGCTTCTGGTGTTGTTAAACGTGCAGTAGCACGGACAATTAAAGTTTGCTTAGAATTGCGTAATGACCCTACTGGTACATCCGTTGTCATATCAGCAAGAACACGTGAAATATCTGCTACAGTCAATCCATAACTCGCAAGCTTTGCGTGATCGACATCAATTTGAAAAATCTTCGTCCGTGCACTATCAACCTGCACATCACCAACGCCATCAACGGCGGAAAGCGCATCAACAATTTGATCATTTACAACTGCTGTTAAATCATCAATACTCATCGTTGGTGAAGTTACAACTAAATACATCATTGCAGCAGCATTCGAATCTGCTTTAATAATCAAAGGTGTATCAGCATTTCTGGGTAAAGAATACGCAATGCGAGAAAGAGCATCGCGAATGTCAGATGCGGCAACATTCAAATCAACACCAACATTAAAATTAATCTCTACACGGGAACGGCCAAAAGAAGAACTTGAAGAGATTGTTTTAACACCTGACACACGAGAAACAGCATCTTCTATAGGTTTCGTAACTTCACGATCAATTGTTTCCGCTGATGCCCCGGCAAAAGCTGTCACAATTGTTGTTACAGGAGTATCAACATCTGGCAGTTCGCGTACATCAACATTCAACCAAGCAGCAAACCCTGCAATCATGATCATGGCATTTATAACAAAGGTAAAAACAGGTCTGCGAATAAATAAGGCAATGAGACCGCCTTGTTCTCCCTGTGCCATAGGTTGCTTCGTGCTAAATTCCTGACTCATTATACATCCTGCTCATGAGGCACTAATAATTGCTGTTGATGCAGCTTTAAATCATCAAAAGTAATCCTACTTCCTGAATGGAGCATCTGTACTCCTTGAATAACAACTCGATCACCGTTCTTTAAGGGTGCTTCTACAAATATCTGATCTGCTTTATGCTGAATAATTGATACGGGAATCGGCTCTACTTTATCCTCCTTTACACGCCAAACGAATGACCCTTTACTGTTCCACTGAACCGCAAGAGGGTTAACGACAGGGAAAGCGCCATCATGGAATTGAAATGCAACAGAAAAAGACATACCAGAAAGGAGCATATCTTTTTCATTCTTGATTTCAACCTGAACATGAAGTGTGCGGCTTTCTGGATCAATGACATTATCAATCGCATAAATATGACCAACAAAAGTTTTATCCGACTGTGCCGTTAATGTTGCAGTTACTTCATCTCCTTTATGAATATGCGATGTGTACCGTTCAGGTACCCATATATCAACTAAAATACGTTCTCTGTTCTCAATACTACCTATTATAGTGTTAGGAGTAACAGCATGACCTACATTAACCGGCAAAATACCAACAACTCCGTTTATTGGTGCACGAATTGTTCGCCGATCAAGTGCTAAAGTAGCATCACGCAAAACCAAATTTGCATTATCCAACTCCAAACGTGCCGTAATTTCCTGAACTTCTGTTGCTGTATTGCTGGAACGCAATTTAAGAATACGCGAAAGCGTTAATGCACTATTATCACGTTGAACTTTTGCTTTTTCAGCCGTTATTTCCTCCTTTTGAGAATCAAGTTTTGCAATTGCATCACCCACTTTTACTTTTGTGCCCGCTGATACAAAAAGCTTATCAACAACACCTGATGACCAAGGAGTTAACTCTACCGCAGAAAATGCTTTTCCACTTCCAAGTGCATTCAACTGTTCATAAAAATCTTGAACTTTTACAAAATCAACAACAACATTCGTTGGCGGACTTCCCTTCGATGCCTTTAAACTTTTATTCGATGCATTTGTTGTTTTATCCACTATAGAAATGGGTTGCTTTGAACTCTGCTTTCCAGCCCAATAAGTAACCATCAAAACGACAATGAAAAACATAAGTGGAAAAATCTTTTTTGATAACTCCATACATCTACCTTTGCTCTGTCACTATAATACGCAATAATCTGAAAATTTGTTTGAAACAGTTTTCAACAGTCACATCCGAGTTTCGAAAAAATCAAATTGCAGGTAGTATCTCTTGCTCCCCACCGCGAAAAACATATCTCATCCTTACTCTAAATATCTTGCGTAGTTTAAAGCGTCAAGTTAACTATCGTTCATATTGAATTATACTGTTCACAGTAAAAAACGCCATGCACAAACCAACTGAAACCAGCAATAAACTGTAGACTTTTTTTAAGTGTATAATAAAGAGTAAAAGACAAAATTTCTATTTTCACCAAGTTTCACTTGCAATTCCTTAAGGAAAAGATTAGGAAACCCCTTATCTTAATGATATGGAAATTTGAAAATATGCACCCGTAGCTCAGCTGGATAGAGCACCAGACTACGAATCTGGGGGTCAGGAGTTCGAATCTCTTCGGGTGCGCCATATATCAGTAAAGTAAATAGGTTATATAAAAGTTCGGAGATTTTGAATCATTTGATTCTTTTAACTTATTTTTTTATCTATAATGGACTTTTTGTGGTTTTTTGATTCCTTATTTCCAATATAATTTTCTTGGAGTGTTCTGGTAATTGTTTAACGATTTAGGTGTTTTTAATAATTCTAATAAGAATTTTTGAACGGCATGTAGGAAATATTATCTCGTTTTTTGTTTAATGATAATAACTGCGTGTTAACAGGTGTTTCTACCTTTTCTAAATTGTCAGTAGTCCTTGAGCAAAATAGTATAGAGAAATCTATATTATAATAAATATTGAATGAATTAATAATTATATCAATTAATGTAGAAAATAAAATTGCTTTAATGAAACACATATGTTCCATAATATTAGCGATCTCTTTTTCGTTTATTTGAACGAAGTGACCAGTGCATGGAAAACCTTGATGACTGTTCTTAAGAAAAGGGAGATGAGTTTCAGTATGCTTTTCATTTGAAGGGAAGCACGCGAGATCAGCATATATAATATATTCAAGGGCTGAATTAACAGCTTGGTTATTGTATAAAGTGGAAATTTTTCTATTACTTTATTAACAAACCAACCATCTAAAAAACTATGATGAAAATGTAGTTTTAGCTAATTTTCCTTCTAACTCTTCATCAATACAAGCAACAAACAGTAAATTTTCAGTCATATCAAAAAAATTTTCATTTGTTCAAATTGGATCTATAATCGATGCTTTTTTGAAACAATTCTATTTGCAATAACTGATTTTAGCTTTTCTATATCCGTATTAAAGGGGATTGGCCAAAATTCCTTAATTGTATAGATTGGTTGACTATATTTGAGTTCTGCTGAAAATAATAAATTTTCTTGTCAATTAGAAAAAAAGAGTTCATAGCTAAACCACTATGTGTTTATTGGAATAAACTTTGAATTCACCAAAGTTTATAAAACCCAATTTCTTATAAATGCCAATTCCCTCGTGAGAGGCTTGCATACCAATAACATGACATTTCTTTCTTTTTAAATGCTCAATAGCAACTTTTGTCATTAATGTTCTAACACCTCTTTTCTGAAAATCTGGATTGGTGACAATATCATACACCCCACCAACTCCATCCGCTTTAATACAAAAACATATTGCCACAGGATTATTATTTATATAACCAACGAACATATCTACATTAGGATCTTTTTTATAACAGCCACCTATTGTTTCATAAAATATTATCGCCTCCTCATCAAAAGGCTCAAATACTGATGCCATAACATTTCCATAATCTATAAAATCTTGAAGTGATTCAACTTCCTTAATTTTGAAATTATCCAGCATAAAAGTAACATGGGAGTCTATATCTTGTGCTAAAGCCGCCATTCCTACCTCTGTTTCGACATGCTCTAAGCCTATAGATAAGAGAACTTTATCGACGTTATAATGAGACGAATGAGGTCCAACCCACCAAGCTAAAGGTAATTTCTGTACATTAAAGGAATCAATTATGGACTTTGCTTGGTCTACAGGTATAGTTTCTTGTAAATTTTTAGCAGATATAATATTGAATGTGTCTGAAGCAAATGTTGAATTAACAGAAGACACCCCATTTGAAAAATCAACAACCTTCATTTTGGAACACAGTTTTGGTAAAAAACACACCTTTGAAAAAAAATTATTCTCTAACGATAAGTCAATCTTTGATTTATTTAACATTTATTTTTCCTTGTCATTGCTCATCATTTTAAATTGATCTTTTAATACTGAGCCTGTAAAAAATTTATCAGTTTAAAAATAATACAAATTTTTTTTAAATAAGCCTCTATAATTTGCAAGGCTGCAAAAAATCCGCCGCCAATACTAAAAAATTATCCTCTGGGACTTTATTGTTTCTCCCCAATCTCTTGAACCTTATTAAAAATCCTTAACCATTAAAAAATATCAATAAATCAATTTATTATGAAGTAACCTACGACCAGAAATTCTTCTGATATACCATTTTATATGCTTTGTAGCGTTGCTAGATGGCACCATGCCTGCTTTTCCTGATTACAAATCAGAACTTTCTTCCAAGATATTTTGAGATGCATCTGGTATCTTAGGCGTGCTCATTCCTTTAAAAGATCAATCTTTGAAGATCTTTTTCACCTCTTTAAAATGCAAAAAATATTTCATTCTCTTTTAAAAAATCTTTTCCTATAAAATTGCTAGAACTCTAACATTCTTTCTTAGCAAAATATAAAAAATATCAATAAAATAAACTGCTTATAGAATCAAAAAGTTCAGTGTAACACTCCCTCTTGCACAGTCTGTCAACTTTTATAATGCCCTATCTTCTCTCTATATGCTATAAGCTTTTTCATCCGCTTATAATACAAACCTTGATGTCAAAAAACTAAGTAAAGAATTTTCCCATGCTCAAAACAGATATTGAAATTGCTCGCACTGCCCAGAAACAACACATTACAGAAATTGCACAAAAAATTGGTATCACACATGAAAATCTCATTCCTTATGGACATGACAAAGCTAAAATTTCTTCTACATATATAAAATCGCTCAATAAAAATCCGGATGGTAAACTTATTCTCGTCACGGCTATCAATCCAACACCTGCTGGAGAAGGAAAAACAACAACAACCGTTGGACTTAATGATGCCCTCAATCTCATTGGAAAAAAAACAATAGCTGCCTTAAGAGAACCGTCTTTAGGCCCCTGCTTTGGTATAAAAGGTGGTGCTGCTGGAGGTGGTTATGCTCAAGTTGTACCGATGGATGACCTGAATTTACATTTTACGGGCGATTTTCACGCCATTACAGCTGCCCATAATCTTCTTGCTGCAATAATCGATAATCATATCTACTGGGGAAATACTCTGAATATTGATCCACGTCGCATTGTTTGGAAGCGCATTCTCGATATGAATGATCGTGCGTTACGCGATATTGTTATTTCATTAGGTGGAATAACCAATGGTTTTCCACGCCAAACAGGTTTTGATATTACTGTTGCATCAGAAATTATGGCTATTTTTTGTCTTGCTAAAAATTTGGAGGATCTTTCGCAAAGACTTAAAAAAATTATTGTTGCTTATCGTTATGATAAAACACCTGTAACAGCTGCTGATCTCAATGCGGTAGGTGCAATGACAGTTCTTTTAAAAGATGCCATGCAACCTAATCTTGTACAAACAATTGAAAATAACCCAGTTTTTGTTCACGGAGGGCCTTTTGCCAACATTGCTCATGGTTGCAATTCAGTTATAGCAACAAAAACTGCTTTAAAACTCGCGGATTATGTTGTCACAGAAGCAGGATTTGGAGCCGATCTTGGAGCAGAAAAATTCTTTAATATTAAATGTCGACAAGCAGATATTATACCGGATGCTACAGTAATTGTCGCAACAATTCGCGCATTAAAAATGAATGGTGGTGTGGATAAAAATAATCTGTCAGAAGAAAATGTCCCTGCTTTACAAAAGGGAGCAGCTAATCTTTTACGACATATCAAAAACATGGAACACTACGGTATTCCTTGTATTGTTGCCCTTAATCATTTTGACACCGATAGTGATGCTGAAATAAGGACGTTACAAAAAATAGTTGCGACAACCGGACACAAAGCTATTGTCTGCACACATTGGAAACAAGGGGGAAGGGGCGCAATAGAACTTGCACGAGAACTTATTACCTTGATTGAAGAAAAAGATTCCCATTTCAAAGTTCTGTACCAAAATGACCTCCCACTCGTTCAGAAAATTAATTGCATCATAACAAACCTCTATGGTGGACGTGGAGCCATTATCCCGTCCCCTCTTCTCAAACAATTAGAATCTTGGGAAAAAGAAGGTTATGGCACATACCCTATTTGTATGGCAAAAACACCCTATTCCTTTTCTTCTGATCCCACTCAATACGGTGCTCCTGTTGATTTTGAAATTCCTGTACGTGAAGTTCGCCTCTCGGCAGGGGCTGGCTTTATTGTCGTTATTTGCGGAGATGTCATGACCATGCCAGGCTTACCGCATTATCCTGCCGCTGAAAAAATTCATCTTGACACAAGTGATCGGATACAGGGGCTTTCATAAGCCTTTCTTCGTAAACTTAATCATGCATTATGAAAAGCACTTTATAGCGAAAAGAATAGAATTATAAAAAGCGATCTAGACAAGTACCTTATTTATATGATATATGCTTTGTAGCGTATGTCCTTTTAAATGCAACTTAAAAAGGGCTAGGTTTTTTACCTATTATTTATGACACTGAAACAAAGCAGGATAGATCGTGCAAGTACTCGTTCGTGATAACAATGTTGATCAAGCGCTGCGTGCGCTGAAGAAGAAGATGCAACGTGAAGGCATTTTCCGAGAAATGAAGATGCGTGGATATTATGAAAAACCATCTGAAAAGCGTGCTCGTGAAAAAGCTGAAGCTATTCGTCGTACACGTAAACTTGCCCGTAAACGTGCACAAAGAGAAGGTCTTGTTACTAACGGCCGGACTGCTGCAATAAAATAATATATTCTTTAAAGTGTTCTTAAAGTTGCGACTACGATGGTGTAAGTGCAACATTAAGAGTGTTTTAGTGATACTTTTCTCTCTGTTTTTTGTTCTAGTGGTTTTCTGAATAGAAATCGATTTAGAGAGAGGGTTGTTTTGTAGTATTTTTGACCTCTCTTTAACTCTTATCTTTTTAAGTGATAGGAATGCAAATTATCACTTAGAATTTTTGAAGATATCCGTTGTTATACGAAAACTTATCGGATGCGGAGTTTTTTTGTTATCGCTCAAATTTTTCTTGACGTACAAATCTTGTAAGATTTTTTTATTGATATCAAACATTTCGCATCTTTTACATCCCTTGAATTCATTAAGCTTCTAAATGTCAATTACTATCACAGTATATGATTGCATGATAAATGATATAATATAAAATAAGTGATTTTCTCTCCTTCACTTAATTTAATGAAGCGGTGAAATTTGTAGTTTTTATTTGAACAATAACATTTTTATTTATAATGATAACTCACAACTTGAGTTTGTCCCTCCCTCGAATATTGAAGATTTCCTCATTTCAAATCTGTTTTTGTTGAATCAAAAAAATCATTCCTTTCCAGAAGTATAAGAGGATTTGTGTGTGGATAAAACTATGAAGAGAGGAATAAAAATATCTCTGATAAACCATCTAAATACAAGACCTGTCACACCACTGGGAGCTAGAAAAGGTTATGATAGTTCTAGCTTGTTATGTCCTTCCCCTTCTCAAAAGACAAAGATTCCTAACCTCTACCAGCCTGATTAACAGATTAGTTTTTTCAAAAATAGCTTTTTTCTGCTGTTTACTTCGATAATTCATTTTATAGATTACTCAAGCGAATTCTGCATTAAATCTTCCGTCGAATTTTACACCTCTATACTTGGTTTGATACAAAAAGCTGAAATGAGACATCAACGATCATTGTATTTTTAATATGCCCACATGTGCATCACATCACCGTACTGCAAAGCAATGTCGTCCGCTTCTACCAAGAATGATCTGAAATTGATATAGGCGCACATAGTCTTATCTGGCTTAATCTATCTGTTTAGCATATTACAGCATTCCCAATTAAAGACCATAACGCTACCCAAACTATACAAAGCTTGCAAAAAACATTGAGATTGAGAAGCACTCTCTTTACGATCTACAAAATTTAAACTCGTTTATTATATCTTAGCTTGCTCTCAATAAGCATATTTTTTCATTTAAATGCCTCATGAAATGTATGTTGCAACCTATTCCAAAACTGCTTTTTAAAATCCTATGTCTCTTTTTTATTAACCTATCGTTAAGCAGTTTTTTGATCAGATCATAATATGTAATGTGTATATGGCTGCCGTTTAAAAAATAAACCCTGTCGATAGCTATACATTTTAACCCTTTCTATCATACAAAAGGTGACATAATTTATAACACATTCAATCGTTGTAAGATTTATCTCAAGTATACGACCGTATGAGGATCGAATATCGATTTCCTAATCCTCTACAAGTGAAAAAATAGACATTAAGAAAAGCAAATTTTTACATTATTTATTGCATTTTTTTGTAAAAATTTTCTCATTGTTTAGATCTCTTTAACTAGCAGTATGCCATAGCTTTAATTTATTTTTCAATTCTATTTTCCAGATCTTAGATTGCAATATAGAGAAGAGATAAAAGGTTTCAGTGTGCAAAGTCCTCGTTGGTTTCGCTTTTTAACACTCGCATTATATATCCTAACGGCAGGATTCTTTATATTTAATTCACCTCATTTTTTGTATGCTCAAACACTTAATCAAAATTTAGGCCCAAGTGGTTTACCGCTTCCGCGGTTTGCTTCCATTAAACCGACCCGTGTTAATGTACGCATCGGACCGGGAAGCAATTACTCTATCATCTTCACCTATAGAAAACAGGGGTTGCCGATTGAAATCATCCAAGAATATGATCAATGGCGTAAAATTCGTGATGCCGAAGGTGACGAGGGTTGGATATACCAATCACTTTTATCAGGAAAACGAACCGCTATAACTGTCCCATGGCAAAAAGATAAAACTAAAAGACTGATGCTCCGCAAAAAACCAACAGATGACGCAGAACTTGTGGCAGAAGTAGAACCTAATGTTATCGCTAACATTCGCCAATGCGATGGACATTGGTGTGAACTAAGTATTAATAACATCCGCGGATGGCTTCCTCAACCCCAATTATGGGGAATCTACCCTGATGAAAAAATTAAAGGTTAGTGAATTTCCAAACAAAACACATTGAAATTTTACGGCTTGCTGAATTTTTCCTGTTCTATACTCAATCAGGTTAATTTTTCGGCTTTAACCGAACTATCAAATCAACATGTGAAATTTCCATACCTTCTGGTGGTTGAGGCAAATTTGCAATGATTGGAGTTTCCTCCAAATTGCAAGGAATATCGAGAATACGATTTTCGCCTTCTATATAAAAATGATAATGATCAGATGTATTGGTATCAAACCAAGTTTTCGAACCCTCTACTGCAATAATCCGTAATAACCCTGCCTCTGTAAATTGATGAAGCGTATTATAAACAGTGGCTAAAGATACAGGTACACCCAATGCTATTGCTTCTTCATAGAGCTCTTCAGCAGCAATATGACGATTCCCTTGAGAAAAAATCATATTAGCAAGTTGTAACCGCTGGCGTGTTGGCCGTAAACCATTTTGACGCAAACACTTTTCCAACATAGGCATAGAACAATAACGCACAACCTTCTCACAATCTTTTGCAGGCTGTTGCTTTTCATTCAAACTTAAATTATCTGCGCTCACTGTCATTTTAAAACCACACTGTATTTTTATTCGAAGGAGGTTAAAATACAAGAAATAGAAACAATATGGTATAATTTTTTACCCATTTTTAAATAACACCCGCGCAGGATACATAAAAAAGGGCTTTTGTCATTAAAAATGATATAAAATCATTTCCCTCTCCTTAAAATTTGCTCTAAAAGTAGGTTGAGAAAAGCGCAGAAGTAAAAATATATGCAAATAAATGGAGTAACAATGACTGAACAAAAGTCTCGCTACACTTATGAAGAGCTTCTAAGCTGCGCTCGCGGCGAAATGTTTGGTAAGGGTAATGCACAGTTACCTGCACCGCCTATGTTAATGATTCATCGAATCACTCAAATTAGTGAAACTGGAGGTGAATACAATAAGGGGATGGTTCGTGCCGAATTTGACATTACTTCAGACCTATGGTTCTTTAACTGTCACTTTATAGGTGACCCAGTTATGCCAGGATGTCTTGGTTTAGATGGTTTGTGGCAATTAACAGGTTTTTTTCTCGGTTGGTTAGGGGAACCAGGGAAGGGAAGAGCTATCTCAACAGGGGAAGTAAAATTATCAGGCATGGTAACTCCTCAAACAAAACTCCTTGAATATGGGATAGATTTTAAACGTATCCGGCGTGGAAATTTAGTCCTAGGAATAGCAGACGGATGGGTGAAAGCAGATGGAGAAGCCATCTATAAAGCAAGTGATTTACGGGTTGCTTTATTTAAAGAAGACTGAAATTATTTCCATGAGAAGAGACATAAACAAGGAGGTATGAATGCGTCGCGTTGTTGTAACCGGAATGGGAATTGTCTCCGCAATTGGAAATAACCCTAAAGCTGTTTTAACCAGTTTGTATGAGGCAAAATCTGGGATTTCTTATGCACCCCAATATGCCGAATTAGGCTTCCGTAGCAGAGTTTATGGCAAACCTGATATTGATATAGAGGAATTGGTTGATCGGCGTGCTTTGCGCTTTCACGGACGTGGTACTGCTTGGAATCACATTGCCATGGATCAAGCAATCGTTGATTCGGGTTTAGAGCTTCATGAAATATCCAATGAGCGCACTGGTATCATTATGGGTTCTGGAGGACCTTCGACTCAATCAATCGTTGCAGCCGCTGATATTACACGCCAAAAAGGCCCGAAGCGCGTTGGTCCTTTTGTTGTACCTAAAGCAATGAGTTCTACCGCATCAGCGACGCTTGCAACTTTTTTTAAAATCAAAGGCGTGAACTATTCAATCTCTTCGGCGTGTGCCACCTCTAACCATTGTATTGGCAATGCTTACGAATTGATACAATATGGCAAGCAAGATCGTATCTTTGCTGGAGGCTGCGAAGATCTAGACTGGACGTTATCTGTTTTATTTGATGCTATGGGTGCCATGTCGAGTAAATATAATGACACACCCCAAAAAGCTTCACGTGCCTATGATATCAATCGTGATGGATTTGTTATTGCTGGTGGAGCGGGTGTTTTGATTCTTGAGGAGCTAGAACTTGCTAAAGCACGCGGTGCAAAAATCTATGGAGAGATTGTGGGATATGGTGCAACATCCGATGGACACGACATGGTTTCTCCATCTGGTGAAGGAGCAGAACGATGCATGCGCATGGCACTTGAAACGGTAAAGAATAAAATTGATTATATAAACCCCCATGCAACAGCAACACCCGTTGGTGACCCTCCTGAAATAGAAGCGATCCGTCGTATTTTCGGGGAAGGTGATCAATGTCCACCAATTTCCGCTACAAAATCTCTGACTGGTCATTCTTTGGGGGCGGCAGGTGTTCAAGAAGCAATCTATACACTGTTAATGATGAATCATAATTTTATTTGCGAGAGTGCCCATATTGAAGAGCTTGATCCAGCTTTTAGCAATATGCCTATTGTTCGTGAACGTCGTGATCACCAACAACTTAATACTGTATTATCAAATACTTTTGGCTTTGGTGGTACCAATGCAACGCTCGTTTTCCAACGCTATGTGTAAAACAAAGGTTTTTAGCGGATCGAAAAAAAGCATAGTCTTATGGAGAATAATATGAAAGGTTTGATGGAGGGCAAACGTGGCCTTATTATGGGGGTTGCAAATGACCATTCAATTGCTTGGGGGATTGCCTGTCAACTAGCACAAGAAGGAGCTGAATTAGCTTTTACCTATCAAGGAAATGCTTTCGGAAAGCGGGTTCAACCACTAGCAGAAAAACTCGGTTGCAAATTGTTGCTTGAATGCGATGTAGAAAAAATTGAAAATGTTGATTATGTCTTTGAATATCTTGAAAAAGAATGGGGAACTATCGATTTCATTGTTCATGCCATTGGTTTTTCAGATAAAAATCAACTAAAAGGGCGTTACGTTGATGTAACAACACGCGAAAATTTTAAACGCACAATGGTTATTTCAGCCTATTCCTTTACTGAAATTGCCCAACGTGCTGGTAAACTTATGCCCAATGGAGGCGCGCTTTTAACGCTCACTTATGGAGCGTCACAGCAAGTTGTTCCTAATTACAATATTATGGGTGTTGCTAAAGCTGCTTTAGAAGCTATGGTACGCTATTTAGCAGCAGATTTTGGCCCTCAAAATATTCGCGTGAATGCAATTTCTGCTGGACCTGTTAGGACATTAGCAGGAAACGGTATTGCATCTGCGCGTGCAATCTTCTCATATCAACGCCGTAATGCGCCACTACGGCGTACCGTAAACATCCATGAAATTGGAAAATCTGCTCTTTATCTGCTTTCTGATTTATCGTCAGGCGTTACTGGTGAAATTCATTATGTTGATTCAGGCTATAACATTATGTCTATGCCAACACTTGAAGAACTAAAACAAAGTGAAGAATCTCAAGGAGAATAACTATCCATAATACTGTTGAAAAGTGTAAAAAGTAATCATCGTAACGTTTTAAAAGTGTATTGCGTGCTTTTTCGAACGTAAATGCTATAGATAATTAAAAAATATCTCTTCTCTTTAGAAGATATGACTTAGAAAACAGCTCAAATTATACTGCATAAACAACTGCCTCATAGAAACCCATCATTGGTTAAAGTGATGGTTTTGTTAATGATCAAGACAACTCGTTATTAAGTTTTTGTTGTAACTACATCATATCTCTTATCTATTTCAATAATTAAAAATTTACTGTCTCATCACTCTCATTTTTAAGTGTCCGGCTCAGTAATGCATTGGCTGCTTCAACTACGCTTTTATCACAAAAGAGAACTTGATAAATTTGTTCTGTAATTGGCATTTCCACCCCGATACGTTGCGCTAATGTACGTACTTCTTTAGTATTTAAATAACCTTCAACAACTTGACCAACTTGTTTTTCTGCTTCTTCTCTCTTTATTCCTTTTCCAAGCAGCATTCCAAAACGACGATTACGCGACTGGTTATCAGTACATGTCAAAACTAGATCACCTAAGCCCGTCATACCCATAAATGTGGAAAGTTCAGCGCCCATAGCAATGCCTAAACGACTAATTTCAGCTAATCCTCGTGTAATAAGAGCTATGCGAGCATTTGCTCCAAATCCCATACCGTCCGATATACCTGCACCAATAGCAATAACATTTTTAACTGCTCCACCTAATTGGACACCGATCATATCTGAATTTTTATAAACTCTGAAATTTTTGCTACAATGAAAAAGTTGCTGGAGTTCTTCACTAAATTCAGCATCAGAAGCCGCTACTGTAACTGCTGTAGGCAAGCCAATAGCAAGCTCTTTAGCAAACGTTGGTCCAGAAAAGACAGCTAAAGGAATTTTATCACCTAAAATCTCACAAGCAACTTCTTGTAAAAGACGTCCCGTACCATGTTCTAAACCTTTGGTTGCCCAAATAATACGTGAGTGCTGATCCAAATAAGGATGGATATTACACAATACCTGACGAAATACATGACTTGGAACAACAATCAATATATTGTGACTTGCCCTTATTGCGGTCTCAAGAGAATCTTCTAGCGATAGATTTTCAGGAAATTGAATATCAGGCAAAAAAGCCCGATTACAGCGATATTTCTGTAATTCTTTGATATGATGAGGATTATATCCCCAAAGGAAAACACGACGGCCGTTACGGGCAAGAGCAATAGCCAAAGCAGTACCAAAAGAACCGGCACCAATAACTGTTATCGAAATTGCTTTCATTAAATTTTCTAATTATTCTCCAAACCTTTAATTCGCATTGTAAGCTATTCCTGTAAATAGATTCAAATAAGATATTTTTAATATAAATTCACCGAACTTGAAAACTCTCTTTTTTTGGCTTCACCTCACACGACATAAATTTTTTTAAATTCCTCATATTTTCTGTACTGAATTGTATCAATGTTATTTTTGTACAGTCTATAATCGATACTTTTATCAAAAAAATTAAGGTAACAGCACATTATCTATGGATATTCTCATTTCAGAATAAAAATGTATTCAAAATTCTGGATTCTATCCCCCCTGTTTTTATCATTTTTCTATCACCCATTTTATATTCTAAAAACTGTTTTGTAACTCACACATATACAAAAAGAGCCAATGCCTTCAGCACTGGCCCCACGAATTTTTTACTCTTTGTTACTACTCTACGGGAGTGGCATATTTGGTGCCTGCTCCACAGGTGTTTGCCCCACAGGCATTTCAACACCTGGTGCTTGTTCCACAGGTGTTTGCCCCACGGGCATCTCAACACCGGGTACCTGCTCCACAGGTGTTTGCCCCACGGGCATCTCAACACCGGGTACCTGCTCCACAGGTGTTTGCCCCACGGGCATCTCAACACCGGGTACCTGCTCCATAGGTGTTTGCCCCACAGGCATCTCAACACCTGGTGCCTGCTCCATAGGTGTTTGCCCTACAGGCATTTCAACACCTGGTGCCTGCTCCATAGGTGTTTGCCCTACAGGCATTTCAACACCTGGTGCCTGCTCCATAGGCGTTTGTCCCACAGGCATCTCAACACCTGGTGCCTGCTCCACAGGTGTTTGTCCCACGGGCACTTCAACACCTGGTGCTTGTTCCATAGGCATTTTCACTCCCGACGCTTGCTCTATAGAAGTTTGCGTATTTGATAATTGCTCTGACACTGATGCAGAACTACCTAATATTTTTGGCTCAATAACACGCCCTGAACCACCCATCATATTATAATTCAAATGAGAAATAGCCCACCACGTGCCTCCAATAATAATAAAAACGCAAATAGCTGCAAACCACAAAGCACTTAAATTCCATTTGGCATCTGGACCAGAATTCAAGTGCAAAAAGAAAACAATTTGCACTATAATCTGAATAATCGCCATCCCAATAAGGTACATTACCTTTGTGCTAATTGCCCAACTGTCCATCATTCCATACATTACAGGAATAAAAGAACCCATTGTAAAAAATACAGCTAAAATAAAACCGATTAAATAAGAACCAGTACTGGGTCCATGTGTTTCGTTATGCACGCTCATTACAATGCTCCTAATAGATATACCATAGTGAAAACACCAACCCATACAATATCAAGCAAATGCCAGAAAATTGAAAGGCACACCAAACGCGTTTTATTGTCCTGATCCAAGCCATTACGACGAAGATGAAAAAACATAACGACCATCCACAGGAGACCAACACTTACATGAAGACCATGGGTTCCAACCAAAGCAAAAAATGCTGACCAGTAAGCGGATAGAACCTCTCGTCCAAAAAGCTGTAAACCTGTTGTAGGATCAATACCAGCATAAGCACCAGGATCGTAATAAAATACCTCACCTAAAAGCTCATGAAACTCGTAAATTTCCATTCCAATAAAGCAACATCCAAGGACAAAGGTGATAGCCATCCACAACCGCACACCACTGAGATTACGTTTATACGCTTGCACCATTGCAAACCCATAAGTAATTGATGAGAATAATAAAATAGCAGTTTCAACTAAAACAAACTTTAAATCAATAAATTCATTACCGGGTTTTCCTCCACCATAAGAAGCAGAAAAAACAGCAAAGCTTGAAAAAAGTGTCGAGAACAGTATCAAATCCGAAAGAATATAGACCCAAAAACCAAATGTCATTATTGAGCTACTGTCGTGATGATGTTCATCAATATGAGCATTATTCATTGTCATCGTATTCATACTGTTGCTCCTTGTTTTTTAAGAACAGCTGTAAAAACATCCTCAGTTTTTTGCACTTCTTCAACTGGAATATAGTAACCATGATGATCACCGGTTAACGAATGACACACAAGCGTTGCCACGAAACCAATTAATCCGATCGCAACAAGCCACCAAATATGCCAAACGAGAGCAAAACCAACGATTAAAGAAAAGAAGCCTGCAATAATCCCTGCTGATGTATTTGAAGGCATATGGATTTTTGAAAACCCATTTGTTGGACGCTGATAACCATTTTTTTTCATATTCCAATAAGCATCGTCCGTCTGTACTTCTGGAATTATTGCAAAATTGTAAGCAGGAGGAGGTGAAGAAATAGACCACTCAAGCGTACGTCCATCACCCCAAGAATCATTTAATGTTACCGGTAAGTGTCCCTTATGCTTGATACCATACCAAATTGCCAAAACAACCTGCAGCACAAAACAAAGAATACCAAGCAAAATAATGAATGCACCCAACGCAGCAATTATAAACATGGGCTGCCAGCTAGGTTCCATGTAATGTTGGAGACGACGTGTAGCTCCCATTAAACCAAGTGCATAAACTGGAAAAAAAGCAAGGTAAAAACCAATGAACCAACACCAGAAAGACGCAATACCCAATATTCGATTTGGTTTATAACCAAAAACTTTTGGAAACCAAAAAGCAAGTCCTGCTAAATAAGCAAAAACAACACCACCAATAATTGTATGGTGAAAATGCGCCACTAAAAAGAGCGAATTATGAAACTGCCAATCAGCAGGCACGATAGACATCAAAACGCCGGTTAATCCACCACCAACGAACGTAAAGATCATTCCCATACACCAAAGCATTGGAGGCTCAAAACGAATTCGACCTTTATACATAGTCAGCAACCAATTAAAAACTTTAACTCCTGTTGGAACCGCAATGATCATCGTTGCAATACCAAAGAAAGTATTTACAGCCTCTCCTCCACCCATTGTAAAGAAATGATGTCCCCAAACAACAAGGGAAAGAATTAAAATAACCAACATTGCCCATACCATTGAAGTATAACCGAAGAGGCGCTTTGAAGAAAAAGTCGATACAACCTCAGAAACAATCCCAAAAGCAGGAACAACCAAAACATAAACTTCAGGATGACCAAAAATCCAAACATAGTTAATCCATACCATTGGATTTCCGCCACCAACATTGGTAAAAAAATTCATACCCAAATAACGATCGCATGCCAAAAGTGCAAAAGCTACAGTCAAAACAGGATAAATAACTAAAATAAGGACATTGCTAACAAAAGCGCTCCAACAAAAAACAGGCATTTTCATCATTGTCATCCCAGGAGCACGCATTTTAATAATGGTTGCAACAAAATTGATTGCCCCCATCGTCGTTGCAATACCAGAAAGCTGAAGTGACCATAAATAATAATCTACCCCTGTATCTGGACTCCCTTGCAACTCAGAAAAAGGTGGGTACATCAACCAACCACCGCGACCAAAATTACCAACACCTAGGGATATGTTAATCAATATTGCTCCTGCAGCTGTAATCCAAAATCCTAAATTATTAGCAAAGGGAAAGGCAACATCACGAGCACCAATTTGAAGCGGTATAAGATAATTGAAAAGACCAAATAAAATCGGCGTCGCCATGAAGAAAATCATAATCGTGCCATGAGCCGAAAAAATCTGATCAAAATGATCAGGTGGTAAATATCCCGCCGCTTCACTCCCAAGTGCCATAGCCTGATGTGTCCGCATCATAATTGCATCGGCAAAACCACGAACAAGCATGATAATACCAAGAACGATATACATAATACCGATGCGTTTATGGTCAACTGTTGTAATCCAATTTCGCCATAAAACTCCCCACCACCCAAGTACTGTTAAAGCAATAACTGCAATTAAACCAACCAAAACAATCGCAATACATGTGTATAAAACGATCGGCTCATGTGCAAGTGCATGAAAAGCACCTGCCGTAGGATCTGTAAGTCTTCCAAACATTTCTCAACCCATATCAAATGAATTTCAGTTAAAAGAAACCTTCTTTTCAAAGGTCGCTTTCTCTATTGATGCTCTAAATGGCACCAGGATCAAAAACAGAACAAAGTGCACCCCAAAGTGTCTGAGCCGCAGCACGCTTCATTAAGTCTTCATTACATACCGTATTCTCATCAACGCATCGATTTACAATCCGGTAATAAAGCCGTTCTTCAATGGGCGCAAAATAACGGACTTCAGCATCTTTTTCTTTCGCAGCAATATCACCCATACGAGGCGCAATAGAAAGCTGACGATAAGATGCACGATCAAGAGCTCGTCCATGAGACCGAGCTTTAGCAATCCAGTTATCAAAATCTTGCGGAGACACAGAATACCATTTAAAGCGCATCTTCGCAAAACCATCACCACTATAATTCGCAGAGGTTCCTTTGAATATTCCTTGCTCATCCGCCACCAGATGCAACTTAGAATTCATCTGCGGCATAGCGTAAAGAACCGTCCCTAGCTTTGGTACCCAAAAGGCATTTACAGAATTTTCTGATGTCAACTGCAACAAAACTTGACGACCTTTAGGAGCGTAAATTTCATTGATCGAAGCAATATTATATTCAGGGTAAATAAAAAGCCATTTCCAATCAAGAGCTACCACATCTACTTGTAACGGCTTCCCTTCACCAACAACCTCAACTGGAAGCGGATTCTCTGGTTCAAGCTCATAGGTGTAATAGGCTGTCAAAGAACCTAAAACCATTACAATAGCAATTGGAATGCCCCACATAAATGCTTCAATTTTATTCGAATGCCCCCACTCAGGTAAATATTCTGCTGCACTGTTCGATGCACGGTACTTAATGGCCAAATATACCACACTTGCCATCACTGGAATCACAACGCAAAGCATAACAGCAACACAAATAACAATCAAAATAAGCTGTTGCCGTGCAACATATCCTGCTGGATGAATAACGTCAAATCTACAACCAGATAAAAGCAACGCCACCCCTAAAATTACGAGCATCTTTATTTGTTTAACAAAGTTTCTCATTTCACCTGCCCCATCTTTACATATCAGAAGTTAGCATCAAAAACGACGCAACCTCAATGATATGCTTACCTATTTAAAAACAATTATCAAGTAAATTCAAATGGCCTCATCAATATTATACAATTTTTGACCCCTTTAAAAAGGATTTAAGTCTCTTAACAATATATTCAAGCGCAAACCAATATCCATCACTCCCACAACCAGCAATGACCGCATCTACAGCCGTAGACGTATAGGAATGCTGGCGAAAAGACTCACGGTGATAAATATTAGACAAATGAACCTCTACTTTGGGACCTGAAAATATTTTTAATGCATCAAGAAGCGCAACAGATGTATGACTATAAGCAGCTGGATTGATGATCAAACCAGCGCTCATCCCAATCGCTGCCTGTATCCATTCTACCAATTGGCCTTCACAGTTACTTTGATGAAAATGAACTATTACACCAGTCCTTATTGCCCATTCTTTGCAAAATTGTTCAATATCCTCTAGAGTTTCAGTTCCGTAAATTTCTGGCTCTCGTCTCCCAAGAAAATTTAAATTAGGACCATTTAAAATCGTTATAATTGTAGACATAATAAGCCTCTTCCGTTCAACCATTACTTTATAAAAAATTCAGCATGTCTTTTAGTTCAATAAAGCTCCATCCTTAATCTCAAAAAACTCTGCTCGTCCTTTTAAGGCATCAAATAAAAGACGGTCTGTTCCTGTCATAAATGTTTGCCCACCTAAATCATCAAGAATATCAAATAAAGCAGCACGGCGATGAAGATCAAGGTGTGCTGCCATTTCATCAAGAAGAAGAATGGGGGCTCTCTCTGAGATCTCGCCTGTTAAACGCGCATGACACAAAACCAAACCTGTTAAAAGGGCTTTTTGCTCTCCTGTTGAACAAGATGTTGCAGCCATATTTTTATCAGCATAAAAAACCTGCAAATCTGTGCGATGTGGCCCTTCCAATGTCCGCCCAGCAGCACGATCTATTGCCCGATTATGCTGTAATCGATTATAAAATTGCTCTTCAACCTCAACCGCGGATATCTTACTAAGAGCTGTTTCTAAGAAACCATCAATTTGCAAAAAAGCACGCGGAAAAGGTATCTGTGATGGTGTTTGTGCAAACATGTCATTTAAAAGACGAACAACATCAATACGCGCCGCAGCAATAGCTGTTGCCAATTCTGCCATTTGTTTTTCTAAAGCAGCAAACCAAGCATAATCTTCATTTCCATCTAAGAACAAACGGTTACGTGCCCGCATAACCCTATCATAATCTGCTATGCGGCGGCTATGTAAAGGATCAATAGCCAAAACCATACGATCCAAAAAACGTCGGCGCTCAAGTGAAGGACCTGTAAAAAGCCCATCCATAGAAGGTGTCAGAATACTAATATGACAATAATCTGTTAAGCAATCACCTGTCTCATTCACACCATTAATATGAACCTTTCGACTGCTCTCACCAACTTCCAAAGATGTCCCGATCTTTACTTCCCCATAAAGAGCACATTCAAGACGTGCAAAAACAACAAATCCTCCACCCCTGCCATCTGCAAAACTAATATCAGAATAAGCGGCACGTCGTAAACCACGACCAGGTGAGAGAAAAGATAAAGCCTCTAAAAGGTTCGTCTTACCAGCACCATTATGGCCGGTAAAAACCACATGCTGACCTGAAAAATGAATATTAAAGGAAGCATAATTGCGATAACGTACAAGCTTTAGCTGCCTCACTGCCACTTTGTGCACATGACCAGCTATGTATTGCAAAATAACTGTCCCTAAACGCGGATCGGCATCAACACGTAAAGTGCATCTGCATTATCATTATCACGAATTAGAGCTGGAGCTACAGCATCGGACAACATAAAAACCATTTCATCATTCGAAAGTTGTCCAGCAATATCCAAAAGATAACGTGAATTAAAACCTATCTCAAGCGGAGCAGATGTATAAGCCGCTGATAACTGGTCTTCCGCACTTCCTGAATCGGGACTATTAACAATAAGCTTCAATTGTCCATGTTCAATCGTTAACTTCACCGCACGCCCACGATCATTTGAAATTGTTGAAACACGATCAACCGCAGAAGAAAAATCCTGCCTATTAACAACCAACTTTTTATCATTTCCAAGAGGAATAACACGTTGATAATCTGGAAAGGTTCCATCAATTAACTTTGATATCAAAATCACAGAACCTACAGAAAAACGAATCTTTGTCTCTGAAAGCTCTACAGACACATCACCATCAATTTCTTCCGAAAGAAGCTTTTGCAATTCTCCCACAGTTTTACGAGGAATAATAACACCCGGCATTCCATCAACACCTGAAGGAGCTTCCATCTCAACTTGCGCCAAACGATGACCATCAGTCGCAACTAAACGCAACTTTAAAACACCATCATCAATAACATGGAAATAAATACCATTAAGATAATAACGGGTTTCTTCAGTAGAAATAGCAAATTGCGTACAATCAAGTAAACGCTTTAACCCTGAAGCCGGTAGAGAAAAATGATAACCAAACTGCCCTGGAAGTGACTCTGGAAAATCTACTTTGGGAAGGCACTGTAGATGAAAATGCGCACACCCTGAAACAACAGACATTGTACGCGCTTGATTCTCATCAACTGATAATATGATTTCACTGCCATCAGGAAGCTTTCGAACTATGTCATACAACAAATGTGCCGGAACAGTTATTGCACCACTCTGTTCAACATTGACTTTAAAAGATTCCGTAATCTCTAAATCAAGATCCGTTGCTTTTAATTGCACACTACCGTTGTCTGCATCAATCAATACATTCGATAGAATAGGAACAGTATTACGACGTTCCACCACACGATGAATACGCCCTAGAGATTTAAGAAATTGACTGCGATCAACTGTAATACGCATAAAATCCCCGTTACAAATTTACAAAAAACCACAAAAACTCTCTAGATTAAAAATAACCTATCCCCTTAAGAATCACCTACCAAATTTTATTCTTCCTCTTTTAAAATAGCAAGTAACTGCTGGATAAGAAAAGACAGTTATTGTTACTAATTCTCTATGAAAGTGCATTTAAAGAGAGGTAAAATATTATACTGCCTGCTCTCCAATCAACCGCTTAAGCAATTCAAGCTCTTTGGCCAATGTTTGGTCACCACAAACCAAATCTTCAATTTTGCGTACGGCATGTAAAACTGTTGTATGATCACGTCCACCAAAACGACGTCCAATTTCTGGTAATGAGCGAGGCGTTAATACTTTGGCTAAATACATTGCAACTTGTCGCGGTTTCACAACTGTACGCGTTCGACGGTTAGATAACAAATCCTGTTTAGAAACATTATAATGACGCGCAACCGTACGTTGAATTTCTTCAATGCGAATGCGTTTAGGTTCGCCAGAACGTGTCAAATGACCTAATAATTCATCAATTCGTTCTAAAGATAAATCAGATTCAAAAGACTGACGAAACAATAACTGATTAAATGCCCCTTCAATATCACGTCCCGATCCTAAAACTGTTCTAGCAATATACTCCAGAATATCATCAGAAATTGAAATCATACCATCATCTTGTTGCGCCACCTTTAACCGCTGATGCAGCATTTTTAAACGCATTTCATAATCTGGTGCTTCAATTTCAAGAGCTACTCCTCCCTGAAGACGAGACCGAACCCGAAGATCTAGCGATTCTAACTCCGCTGGTGGACGATCCGCCGCAACAACAACTTGTTTTGCACTATCAAGCAACATATTAAGCAAATGGCAAAATTCATGCTGTATCGACTTTCCTTGCAAAAATTGCATATCATCAATAATAAGAAGATCAATATCACGAAGCTGCTCTTTAAAAGAAAGAGCATCATTATCACGAATAGCTGTCGCAAAACGCCACATAAAATACTCAGCGGTCAAATAAATAACCCGCGCAGACGTTAAACGCTTCAACGCTGCTGCCGCAATAGCTTGAAGTAAATGTGTTTTTCCCAAACCAACAGATGCATGAATAAAAAGAGGATTAAACCTTAAAGCACTCTTGTGCCCTTCAGCAATCGAACGAGCAGCCGCTAAAGCAACACGATTAGAAGAACCCTCCACAAAACTCTCAAAAGTATAACGAGAATCAAGGGGTGAACCTAAAACACCAGTTTGAAGACTCTTAACTGGATGTTCAGAGCAACTTTCAACAAAAGGTAGCTCCACATGCTCTTCCAAAATAACAGGAGCTGTACTTGTTCTACAAACGACACCTTTTGAAACACGCTTCATACCGCGAACGATAACTTCAACACGAAGAATCGCTGAATTCTCTTGCTTCCATAAATTGGTCAAAAGAGAGCCATAATGATTGGTAATCCATGATCGCAAAAACGCTGTAGGAACAGAAAGCTTTACAAGATTACGGCTATATTCAGCAAGCTTCACACGTCCAAACCAACTTGTATAAGCCTCAATACCAACCTGCACCTTTAATTGCGCCATCACACGCGCAAAAGCCGCTGCTCCCGCCTCTTCTGATATAATAGGATACTCTAAAGAGGCATTTATATCAGCTGCCCCACTCCTATCCGTCATATTACTCTTGATTATTTTCTCTGCCGACAGGATATTCACCGAAACCCTTTTAAAGGAACTAGCTCTAGAGTTCAACTTATCCACCATCTTTCATCCTGATAAAAATAAAAAAATTGTTCTACCAAACAGCTAACATTCAAATTAGCAAAGGCAAAACGCCCTACCCCAATAAGATTACTTACCCTCCCCTAGGATAGCCTCATTACAATCCCACCAACAAAGATGACTAATTAAGATTTACTTGTACTCACAATGCGACCCACTCTTCTAAAATGGCAAATAGACTAATAGAAAACTCAAAAAACATGCCGTCCCCCATGAAAGCCTATATAGCTTAACTCAAAGCATCTTACATTTAGCATAGAACAAGATAACAAGCTGATGTAACCCCTATATGTTTTTAGTCTCCACAAGAACCATACAAAACAGCAGAGGTAGAATGCAAGAGGTCAAAATGAAATCAAAAGGCCCTAAAAAACGCCATAAAGCTGATCATAAAAATAAGAAATGAGAAAAATTATTGATTCAATTCATTTTTTTTCTCTAAATTTACCAATAATTAAAGAATCTTTTCAGATAAAAAAAAAAAAATAAAAATACTTGACAAAAAAGACTCTGTAAAAATCCACAGAGCTTGTGGATAACCATACAAAATCTACGCATTTTCTCTCCTTTTAAGAAGGAGAATCGTTACCGATTTCTCTCCCTAAAAAGGTTGGTTTTTTAAAAAAATAAGCAAAAAAAACCAGCACCCACGCGGATGCTGGTTCTTTTAGTAAGAATGGAAAAGTCTAAACGCTAAGAGCTTTTAAACGTTTTGCCAAACGTGATACTTTTCGTGCAGCAGCATTTTTATGAAAAACCCCTTTGGAAACTGCACGCATAATTTCAGGTTCAAAATTCTTAAACGCTATTTCTGCAGAAGCCCTATCGCCACCAGCTAAAGCATCATCAAACTTACGCATAAAAGTACGAACGCGCGAACGACGGGCCTTATTAACCTGTGTGCGTGCTGCAACTTTGCGCACGGCCTTTCGCGCAGAAGGTGTATTCGCCATAAATATCTCTCTCTTTCAAAGCATCAGATAGGATTAGTCCAAACAAAATCTCTACCAATCTAAATAAAGCTAAGCAATAAAATTATAAAGCAGCTGATAACCGTATGGTTTATAACGCAATCCTCAAGCTAACGTCAATCAAATTTTCAAAGATAAGCATAAAAAGATAAAGCCAAATTTCTGAACACTTCCTTTAAAGGTTTAAAGATCTTCTGAACAAATGTGATTTAAACTGCTAGATTTCGCAAAACATATTGCAAGATTCCACCATGATGCAAATAATCTAACTCATCTTCCGTATCAACACGGCATAATAATGGAACAATTTTTATGGTTCCATCAGAAAAAGTAATGGTAGCTATCGTTTTCTGACGAGGCTTCAAATTGTGAATCTCTTCTATCGTTACCTTCTCATCCCCCTTTAAACCTAAAGATTGCCAGCTTGTACCCGCTTCAAAAACAAAGGGAACAATTCCCATACCAACAAGATTAGAACGATGAATCCGCTCAAAAGACTGAGCAATCACGGCTTTTACACCAAGAAGATTGGTGCCCTTTGCTGCCCAATCACGCGATGACCCATTCCCATATTCAATACCGGCAAAAACAACAAGTGGAATACCTTCCTGCTTATAGGCCATTGCCGCATCATAAATTGCTTGCTCTACCCGCGATGGATAATGAATTGTATACCCTCCTTCACGACCATTTTCTCCCAGCATGAAATTGCGAATGCGAATATTGGCAAAAGTTCCACGCATCATCACTTCATGATTCCCACGACGTGTTCCATATTGGTTAAAATCAGCAACTTTAACACCATGATTCGTCAAATATTTTCCTGCAGGAGAATCAATTTTAATGGAACCAGCCGGAGAAATATGATCTGTCGTGATTTTATCACCAAACAGACCTAAAATTCGCGCCTCCTTAATATCTGACAACATATTAGGAATTTTCTGCATATTCTCAAAATATGGGGGATTACGTACATATGTTGATTGCTCATCCCAAGAATAGGTAGCACCCGTTGGAACCTGAACTTTTTGCCAATATTCATCTCCCTTAAATACATCCGCATATTTTTCGACAAAAATCTTACGTGTGACATTTTCTTCGATAAATTCTTGTATTTCTTTAGAAGTTGGCCAAATGTCTCTCAAGTAGACAGGTTGACCATCTGAACCTATCCCAAGAGGTTCCTTGGTTAAATCTTTACGCACTGTTCCTGCCAAAGCATGTGCAACAACCAATGGTGGCGAAGCTAAATAATTCGCTTGCACATCAGGGGATACACGCCCTTCAAAATTACGATTTCCTGAAAGAACCGCAGCTGCAATTAAACTATTATTATTAATTGTTTTGGAAACAGCTGGGGACAAAGGACCAGAATTCCCAATACATGTTGTGCACCCAAAACCTACTAAGTTAAACCCTAGTATATTTAAATCTTTTTGCAAACCGGAATTGATAAGATAAGCCTCAACAACTTGAGAACCAGGTGCAAGAGAAGTCTTAACCCATGGTTTGCTCTTAAGACCTTTCGCTACAGCATTACGGGCTAGAAGACCTGCAGCAATAAGAACACTTGGATTTGATGTATTCGTGCAAGAAGTAATCGCAGCAATTACGACATCGCCATGACCAAGCGTGTATTCCTCACCCTCAACCCCATAACGGTCATCTTGCCCAACAATTTTTTTATAATCCTCGACCAATGCTCCCTCAAAACCCTGTCCAACATTTTCTAATGCAATACGTCCTTCAGGACGTTTAGGACCGGCCATAGAAGGCACAACACTTTCCATATCGAGTTCAATTGTATCACTAAAAACGGGATTGGCTACTGCTTCATCATGCCACATCCCTTGTGCTTTGGAATAAGCTTCTACTAGAGCAATCCGACTTTCATCACGCCCTGTCATATTGAGATAACGCACCGTTTCTTTGTCAATTGGAAAAAAACCACAAGTTGCGCCATATTCAGGTGCCATATTTGCAATTGTGGCCCGATCAGCAAGTGTCATGTGTTCCAGACCTGGGCCAAAAAATTCAACAAATTTACCAACCACGCCCTTCTTGCGTAGCATTTGTGTTACCATCAACACTAAATCAGTAGCAGTCACACCTTCTTTAAGTTTACCTGTTAAACGGAAACCTATCACTTCAGGTAACAACATAGAAATGGGCTGACCTAACATTGCTGCTTCTGCTTCAATACCCCCAACACCCCAACCCAAAACACCCAAACCATTCACCATAGTTGTATGCGAATCAGTCCCTACACAGGTATCAGGATAAACTGTCTGATGGGCCTCATCATTCTTCATCCACACACATTGCGCTAAATATTCCAGATTAACTTGATGGCAAATCCCCGTTCCTGGAGGAACAACACGAAAATTTTGAAAAGCTTGCTGTCCCCACTTAAGGAAACGATAACGTTCACCATTGCGTTCATATTCACACTCAACATTTTCTTTAAAGGCCATAGGATTGCCAAAATAATCAACGATAATTGAATGGTCGATGACAAGATCAACAGGAATGAGAGGATTGATTTTTTCAGCGCTCCCTCCAAGTTTAACCATGGCATCGCGCATCGCAGAAAGGTCGACAACTGCAGGGACACCTGTGAAATCTTGCATAAGAACACGCGCTGGACGATAGGCAATTTCCGCACCAGCACTCCCTTTGTCGCTTAACCACTTAGCAACATTTAGAATATCTTCCTTTTTGACCGAACGCCCGTCTTCAAAACGTAATAAATTTTCGAGAATGACTTTCATTGAAAACGGCAAATGAGAAACACCATCGAGCCCATTCTTTTCCGCTTCAATCAAACTGTAATAAATATATTGCTTGCCCTCAACATCTAAAATTCTACGGCAATTAAAGCTATCAATTTGAGTCATGACTGTCCACCCTCATACTACAAACCATCCAATTTCCCGGAATGAACAACACAAACTACGAATCAAGGTCGCAGCCTGAGCGCAGACGCAATCACCTCCGCTATCCATTTCCCCCTTTGCCTTTCCACAGGCAAATTCGGAAATCAGCGCCAAAAACTATTCTACACCAGATATTAATGTAACACAGAGCTTATAGAACTATTTCTAGAACTATTCTAGATATAATCGCATAAAAAACGTGTTTTTTGTGCGATAATGCAATTTTTTATCTTATGATGCAATCAATGTTCTAAAAAATAAAAGCAAAGCAAGAAATTACATGGTATTATCAGGTAAAGATTTAGCAGCTCACAGAAACCAAGAAATTCTGTTCGAAAATCTTTCTTTTTGCTTATTCCCCAAGCAACTTATGATAATTACAGGCCCAAACGGAGTTGGAAAATCTACCTTATTGCGAATCATAGTTGGTCTTCTTAAAGCTGCTGAGGGCAACATTATTCTTAAAGAGTATGAACAAACATATCCTGTAGGGACGGCATGTCATTATCTTGGTCCACAAAATGCCATGAAGCCTTCTTTATCCGTCATCGATAATCTAAAATTTTGGTCAGCATTTTATGGACAACATTTGCTTTATCCGCAGGAAGCTCTTGCCGAGATCGGTCTTTCTGATCTTCAACACTTACCCTTCAACGTTTTATCAACTGGGCAAAAAAGGCGTGTAGCCATTGCTCGTCTTTTGCTCTCCCATCGTCCTATTTGGATTTTAGATGAACCAATATCAGGAATTGATAATCATGCTCAAATTCTTGTTGCAAATATTTTTCAGCGTCATCTCAATCAAGGAGGTATGATTATCGCTGCAACCCATCATCCCCTAGGTATTCCAGAAAACCTTAAAATCGCGCTGGAAGAATTCTTACCTCCCCAAGAGAGAAGAAAATGAAAGCATTATTCTGGCATGATCTTAAATTAGCCTTAGCTCCACAAGCCTCTTCGTTAACAGGGCTTTTGTTTTTCATCGCTGTTGTTTTGATAACGCCCTTCGCCATTGGACCAGATCCTAAAGTCCTTGCACAAATAGGACCAGGCATATTATGGTTTGGAGCTCTTCTCGCAGGACTTCTTAATCTGAATAAACTTTTTCAGACTGATCACGATGATGGAACTCTCGACCAATTTATTCTCTCGGAACAAAGACAAAGTTTCACATTGATTATATTTACTAAATGCCTTGCCCATTGGGTAGGAACAATGTTTCCTCTTATTTTTGCTACGCCTATTTTAGCATTCATGCTCCATTTAGACGCTACAATAACTTTTACAACAATACTTACCCTCTTATGCGGAACACCAGCCATTATTTTTATCGGCGCTATAGGAGCAGCCCTTGCAACGTCATTGCTACATAGTACTCTTCTCATTTTTATCATCATCTTACCGTGGATTATTCCAATTATGATTTTCGGTGTTTCAGCTGCTATAGCGCCAATAAACCCAAATGTTTCTTTTCTCACTTCTTTGGCTCTTCTTATCGCTTTTTCACTTCTTTTGAGTCTTTTTAGCTGTTTTATTACAACCATAACGTTCAAGCTTTTATCAGAATAGTAAAAGGAATTGCCGCACAGTAAAACTGTGCCTATTATAAACCTCATGAATGAAACATCTCACATCTATAAAACGAGGACGCTTCCTACAAGTTTAACTCGTTTTATGAAAATAAGCAGAGCCATTTTACCTTGGTTAACTGGTATAATATTCTGTCTTCTTATCTTAGGGCTTATTCTGATTATGCATTCTCCTGATGACTATCAGCAAGGTATCACCGTCAAGATTATGTATATCCATGTGCCATTTGCGTGGCTCTCTACAGTTTGTTATATAATAATAAGTATTGCTGCTTTAGAAAGCTTGATTTGGAAACATCATCTTGCTGATGTAACGCTTAAATGTGGTGCGCCAATTGGAGCAATTTTTACAGCTTTGGCTCTGATGACAGGTGCGCTTTGGGGACGCCCGACATGGGGAACGTGGTGGGTATGGGATGCACGACTCACATCGGTTTTAATTCTGCTTTTTATCTACCTTGCCATTATCATGCTGGCTCGCGCTTTTGATAACCAAACAAAAGCTACACGCGCTACAGCAATTCTCACCCTCGTTGGACTCGTGAATATCCCCATTATCAAATTTTCCGTTAACTGGTGGAATACACTCCATCAATCAGCATCCCTTCTACGTTCAGGAGGACCAACAATCGAGCATGCTATGTTATGGCCCCTCATAACAATGATATTTTGTTTCAGCTTGATGTTTATTTTACTCTATTTGATGGCTATGCGAAACGAAATCAATCGTCGTCATATCCAAATACTCCAGTTTAAAAAAGCCCGTCATGCACAACATAAGGACTCTTCATCATGCTCAACCTAAACAATATTCATAATGGACTTTTAGGGAGTCTCTCTCAAAAAATTGACGGGTTTCTTGGTACCCTTCACCATGAGCAAATTGTGGTTCTAAGCTATATGCTTTCTGCAATCTTTCTTTTATGTTTTATTGGATACATTCTCTACAAAGGTAACGATCAAAAAAAAATCTTAAAACAGTTGAACCAAAAAGAGTTATTTCGAAAAGAAAAATAGAATGAAAAACATCTCTCAAAAACCTAAAAATAGTGGATCTTTATTCGTTTTATTTGGTCTCTTTGGACCATTTGTGTTTGTTCTTCTTTTCATTATGCTTTTTTTTTACTTTATGAGCAGTAAACATCCCAATGATACTTCTCTTCTCCCCAACACATTATCTGCAAAACCCGCCCCCAAAACCAGTCTTCCCCTTCTTGATAAGGAAAATCATCTTCTTAATTTAGAACAATTTAAAGGACACGTAACATTGGTCAATTTTTGGGGATCTTGGTGCTTATCTTGTCGTGAAGAGCATGCACTCCTCATGAAGCTTGCACAAGATCAACGTTTTGATATTATTGGCATTAATTATAAGGATAGCAAAGAGAATGCACAACGCTTTCTGAGAAATTTTGGTAATCCTTTTAAAGCCATTGGCTTTGATGCCTCAGGGCATATAGCCATTAACTGGGGCGTATATGGACCACCAGAGACCTTTCTTTTGAATAAGGAAGGCACTATTATTGCCAAACATATTGGTCCTTTAACATGGCAAATTTATCAGAAAAAAATCCTGCCAGAAATTGAAAAAGCGATAATGACAGAAGAGCTCTCTAACAACAATACATTGCTTCATAAAAAAATTCGTTTTCTTTCTCCTCTTGAGGAGAGAAAATAGTTAAATTTCCTTGCTTCAACTCCTCCTATAATGAAGCCTCCAAAGCTTACTTGCATACCACAAAGAAGATAAATGTATGATAAAAATTATTTGAAAAAAATAATATATTTCTTATGCACTCTTTTAGTACAAAAGAAGGCATAACATTGGAAGCTGAGAAAGAATATAAAAGTACTGTGATTGCCCCCTTCACAAGCTTAAAAATCATAGTACTTAATGTAATTTCGCACGACACATAAATGATCGAATTGAAAGGGAAAAACGATATTTTTTAACATAAGTATGAAAATGAATAAGTGAGTTGTCGTTCTTTGTAAAAGGTGAAATTTTATTCAAGAACATGAAAAACAAAAACATGAGATTTTTACTAATCCCTCTTATTAAAAAATATCGCTGTTGATACCTTTAAAATCGCAAAGCTGAATTCAACAAGATGATAAAGATGGAAATGACTAATACATAATTACACAATGAGGTGTAAAAATGAAACTTGAATCCCCCTGAGGAAAGCGTTTCCCTCTTGATTAAAATCCTCACCTGTGCAATTTTCTCTTCTAGAATATTATAGATTGAAACAACAACTGAATGAGAAAGCATAAATATAATATTCGTTACATTGCCAATATTATACTCTTATCCGTCGTCTTTCAGAGATTGGCTGAAATGCTATCTTGGCATGAAAAGCACAATAAGGACCATTTTCACCAGAATCCGCACCACAAAAATGGAAATCTGATGATAAAGGATCTCCAACTGGCCATCTACATGTATTTTCACTCAATTGTAAAAGATTAAGCTGGCGTGATATAGGCACAACGACATTTGATTGTGAGGGTACCTCCGTTTCTATTACAGCTTCCGCTACACGTTCCACCTTTAAATCTGTTACGCCAACACTGCTAGAGGCAGTATTTTTTGGCAATCCAGCTGATGGAGTACGACGCATACGCGGAGATGATGGATCAGTAGGTGCCTTTTGTGCACGGGCCCCGCCTGGTGCTGTCTTACCGCGTCCTGGTAACTTTAATCGGTGTACTTTACCGATCACTGCATTCCTGCTAACCCCACCTAACTGAGCTGCAATCTGACTTGCACTTAACCCTTCACTCCAAAACTTCTTAAGAAGTTCAACACGTTCATATGTCCAACCCATATCAGCACTCCATTCTGATCACTTCATTGAGATGCATCTCGTTGCATCTTCAAATGCTTAAATAAAAAATCTTATACTCCAACACGAGCATAAAAAAATTTACTCAACCTATGGAACTTACAAACTGAAACACAACCTTACTTCTGATTTAAACTACAATAGGCACTAACTCTCTGACAAGTACCTTTCCCTCTTGAAGAGTTTATTTAGAATGTTTTCCCCAACTTGCAAATAAAGAGAGAAAAAACCTCATATTTACTTAAGATTTTTCCCTAATAAATGCTTCTTACAAAATTTTATTTTTTTTGCCAAAATGAAACTCTGATTGCACCGTATCTAAAACGACAACACTGCTTTATTTGCGTCGTTGTTTTGTTTATTATATGGCAAAATGTAGAACATAAAGGAAATAATGATGGGCGATAGCGTTATACAGTCACTTTATACATGCTTTGCTCGACGTAATTTGCATTTCAAAAAAGGTGAGGGTGTATGGCTTATTTCCGATAAAGGTGAGCGTTATCTCGATTTGGCATCTGGCATCGCTGTTAATGCATTAGGATATGCACATCCAAAATTGGTTGAGACCCTCAAAAAACAGGCTGAAAAACTTTGGCATATTTCCAATCTTTTTCAATCACCTGAACAAGAGGCTCTTGCTAAACGACTTTGTGCAAACAGTTTTGCTGATAAGGTTTTTTTCTGTAATTCTGGTGCTGAAGCACTTGAATGCGCCTTCAAAACTGCTCGTCACGCACATTATACCTCTGGCCATCCAACACGCATTGAAATTATTACTTTTGAAGGAGCATTTCATGGGCGCACACTTGCAACGCTTGCCGCTACTGGGCACGAAAAATATCTTGAAGGCTTTGGACCAAAAGCTGGTGGATTTATTCAAATTCCTTTTTGTGATGAAAATGCTTTGCGGAACGCTATCAATAAGAATACCGCTGCTATCCTGATTGAACCTATTCAAGGCGAAGGTGGAATACGAACAGTCTCTCACGAAACTTTAAAGTTTTTGCGCAAAATCTGTGATGATAATAATCTGTTACTCATTCTGGATGAAGTTCAAACAGGGATTGGACGAACAGGAAAACTTTTTGCTTATGAATGGAGTGATATTACACCTGATATTCTTACTCTCGCAAAAGGACTTGGTGGTGGATTTCCGTTGGGAGCTTGTCTTGCAACAGATCAAGCTGCAAAAAGTATGACACCAGGAACCCATGGCTCAACTTTTGGCGGAAATCTTCTTGGGATGGCTGTAGGAAACAGTGTTCTTGATATCATATTAGAACCAGATTTTCTTCCCCATGTTCAGCAAATGGGCAATAAGCTAAAAAGTGGACTTTCAAACATTCTCAATATCTATCCTGATATTATCTGCGCAATTCAAGGTGTTGGCCTTATGCTAGGTATCCAATGTGTTGTTCCTGCAAATGTTGTCGTCACTGCTTTAGAAAAGCAATATGTTCTAGGTGTTGCTGCTAACAACAATGTAGTGCGTTTATTACCTCCCCTTATTATAAAAGAAGAAGAAGTAGACGAAAGCCTATATCGTATTGAAAAAGCAATTGCTTCTCTTTCACAAACAAATAAAAAAAGGCAAGTACCATAAACATGACAAATGCTCTTCGCCATTTCACCGATTTATCGGTTTTACCCCCTCAGACAGCACGTACTCTTATCGATTATGCGAAAAGTCTTAAAGCATCCTTTAAAGCAGGGAAAGGTGCAAAACCTTTTATTGGTAAAACATTAGCAATGATTTTTGAAAAACCGTCCACACGAACTCGTCTTTCATTCGATATTAGCATGCGCCAACTGGGTGGTGATACAATCATGCTAACCGGTTCAGAGATGCAGCTTGGTCAGAGTGAAACTATCGCTGACACAGCACGTGTTTTATCGCGTTTTGTGGATATCGTTACCTTACGAACAACACGCCATGACCGAATGCTCGAATTGGCACAATACGCACAAATTCCTGTTATCAATGCTCTTACCGATGATACACACCCTTGCCAAATTCTTGCAGATATACTGACTTATGAAGAACACCGTGGGCCTGTTGCGAACAAAATATTTGCGTGGATGGGAGATGGTAACAATGTGCTTCATTCCTTGATCGAAGCCACTGCTCTTTTTGATTTTCATCTACGGATTGCTACTCCCAAAGGCAATGAACCACAAGAAAAATTTGTCAACTGGGCACGTGAACGAGGGGCGCATATTACACTGACCAACGATCCTCAAAAAGCAGCTAAAGATGCTGACTGTATTATGACTGATACATGGGTTTCCATGGGACAAGAATTTCGTGCTCGCAGTCATTCTATTTTTCAGCCTTATCAAGTTAACGACGCTTTAATGAAACGAGCTAAACCTGACGCCCTTTTCATGCATTGCCTTCCTGCTCATCGTGGCGAAGAAGTTGTCGATGCTGTAATAGATGGAGCGCATTCCGTTGTTTTTGATGAAGCTGAAAATCGCCTTCATGCCCAAAAAGCAATTCTTTTTTGGTGCTTACAAGAACCATTTTTCTCTCCACAATAGCCTACCAAAACAAATCATATAAAAGGCAAAGATATGATGCATGAACAATCCACAGAGACATTCTCTCTCAATAATATCCATTCAAGTGAAGATGATACTGTTCTTCCCTTTCAAGTCGAAGAACTTGATATTCGTGGGCGTGCTGTACAAATTGGAGAAACTTTAAATTCTATTCTCACAAGACACCAATATCCCGAACCGGTTTCTTATCTTCTCGCAGAAGCTTTAGTTTTGACCGTTCTGCTTGGAACCTCCCTAAAACTTATGGGAAAATTTATTTTACAGACCCATTCCGATGGACCGGTTAATATGGTGGTGTGTGATTTCTCTCCTCCGTCCAGTCTCCGCGGTTATGCGCGTTTTGATAAAGAAAAGTTAAAACAAGCAATAGCCAATGAGCAAATATCTTCAGAAACACTTTTGGGAAAAGGGACTTTAGCTTTCACTATCTACCAAGGCACCCATACGCAACCTTATCAGGGAATAGTGGCATTAGATGGAACAAATTTACAAGAAGCTTCCCATACCTATTTTAATCAGTCAGAACAAATTCCCACCGATATACGTTTAGCAGTCGCTATACTAATCAACCGAGATCAACAAGGAAAACCACAGAAAAACTGGAGAGCAGGAGGAATTTTGACTCAACTCTTGCCCAAAGCATCGTCTCATCATCAAATATATGAACCAAATAAAAATCCAGAAGAAACGAAAACCCGCACACAACTTGAAAATCAATGGCAAGAAGCCAAAGCATTGACAGCAACCATTGAAAGTGCAGAATTGACAGATCCCCAAGTTGGCAGTAAACGGCTGTTGTTTCGTCTTTTCCATGAACAAGGTGTTAGAGTTTTTAATCCCTTTTCTCTCATCGATCAATGCTCTTGTTCGCGTGAAAAGATTAAAGAAATACTGGAAGGTTTTCCTCTTGAGGAACGTAATGAAATGGTTAAAAATGAATATATTTCAGTTACATGTGAGTTTTGCTCAACAACTTATCGTTTTAAACCACAAGAATTTTCTGAAAATAAAACATAACAAATATTCTTCACAAAGAGGAACATATTGGCTACAGCTAAAATCAATTTAATGACGCATCTGGAACATAAAAAGAACTAACATCAATCTTTAGAATATATGGTGTATCTTGTTCCCTTAGAATTAATAGTTCTTTCATTCATTGCTTACATAATCACGCTCCTTATTCAAATTAACACACACGCCATGTACTTTTTATTTTATAAAAAAGATCCTTCTTGTTGATATGTTTCTTGCTCTCTGAAAAAACCTCTCCTTTACTCGTAACATATCAACAAGAAGGATCTTTTAACACAATCAAGTTTTTGAAGCCTTTTATAAGCGCATCAAGTTCTTGATTTTAAATATAAATAATCTTTATAAATTGAATGAGATTCATGAATAAAGTTATATTTTTTATTCGAGTTCTCTTAATTTAAGAATCAAAAAATGTCGTTGTAAGAAAAGCAATTATCATGAATAATAAAATGGGGATTTTATGGATTATCCTCATACAAAAACAAAAACCCTATGGGGATAGCGTATAATAACAGTCTTAGTCTGTGTCATACACCAATCCAAACCTATTATACTAATCTCAATAATCAAGAACAAAGTCAGTCAATAAACATCTCATTGCTTAAGAAAAATTTGAACATCTTAAAAATTATGGAATGTTTTGGATATTCTTTAGACAGATCACTTCATTCAACAAATATTTTTTTGGATAACGATCATCAACTTATAAAAAATAGTTTCAGCAGAATCACGATTTGTAAAGGTTAGACGTAATGGTACGGACCTCACAATAAAATTTTACACTCATACCTTTTCCCAAAAATATAGCTTGTAAAATACTATAACTGATAAAATCAATATTGACTTGAAAAAAATCTGAACAACATCATAGCTCTTTGCTTGGCACAAAACGGCGTAACCAAACATAAAGCGCACCTCCACCACCATGTTGATGAGCTGCACGCTCAAATGCATGAACATAATATCGAAAAGCTGATGTTGATAACCAATGAGGAACAAATTTATACAAAGCACCATCACTTCCGGCTGATCGACCTTTCCCTGTAATCACAAGCACATAACGCAATCCACGTTGCTGAGATGATTGTAGAAATTCTTTTAAGAAAAAATACGCTTCTTCCTGTATACAACCATGAAGATCAAGACGAGCTTCAAGTGGATAATGGCCTTTTGCAATTTTACGATGAATAGCATGATCGAAGAAATGGACCTTATGTGCTTTGGCAATCGCCATCTTTTCTCTTTTAACCACTGTTGGTTTCTGCTGTTTTCCCTGAGATAATGAAAGGATTGATGGTCCATGCTGTTTTTTATGATCGATATTTGTAATATTTTTTTCGATAGAAAAATGGAGTTTATCATGAAGAGGAACTATTGTACGACAAACACTCTCCCATAGAAGACGATCTTTTGAAGTTAATAAATCCTTCTTCTCTCTCCATGCATTCGTGGGCATTTCAATCTTCAATCTCTTCTAAAGCTTCTTTCTACGACCTTATGAACCAAAGAGATTTTAATTTTCATCTTCTGTTGCAAAAAGTTTCCAATTTGGATCTGACGATAGGCTATTGCGAACAAAAGTCCAAATATCCCTAATTTCTACAATCGCATCAGGATCACCATCTATACGCTCTCCCTGCTCATTATAGGTTACAGAAATCATTTCGCTAATAATTCGTACAGTTAAAAATTGTTCCTTTTCTTGCATTTCTGCTGCGACAAACTCAATTTTATTAATTCCAACAAAAGTAAACTCGACTTTTTCATTGTTTTTTTCGCGTTGCTCAATAGCAGCACTAAAGCTCTCAAAAACATTCTGAGAAAGTAATTTCTTAAGCTGATCACAATCCCCTTTAGCAAAAGCTGTTACAATCATTTCATAAGCAACTTGAGCACCTTTTATAAAAAATTGAGGAGAAAACTGAGGATCGCTCTGACGAAGTGCGCGTAAACCTTTATTCAGTGCACTTCCCTCTGGTGAAATCGCATCAATTTCATTAAAATCGCTCTTTTGTGAATTATCCTGATGAGGGAACGAAACAACATGGTCTGTCGTTTCTGATTCAATCTGTTTTTTAGAATGACGTGAATAGGGGTCGAAGGGAGGCTTTTCAAAACCAATCCGTTTTCCTAATACATTACGTAGTTGTACAAAAACGACAACCATAATAACAAGAGCTATGACAAGTATAACGTCAAATTCCATGGGCGCTGTTAATCTCCAAATCTAAGATGATCTGTAATAAACATTGCAGTCAATATCATTTATAAATAAAGATGTAAAATAAGGAATCTACTATTTAAATATTTTTATAGCCTCTCATGCATTTTCATAGCCTTTATTCCTTCGTGTTTATACAAAAATAGCTCTGTCGTTTTCTATCACAAAACTTGGGAAGGAAATTTTTGTGTGATAAAGTCTTACTCTTTAAACCCTCGCTTTTTTATCGTTCTCTTCCTCAGCGCTCTCTTGATTGAAATCGCCGGCTTTATCGTTGTTGGAAAAGAAATTGGAATTTTAGCAACTTTAAGTTTGGTTGTTCTCACAACAATAGCAGGAATTATTTTGTTGAGAATTCAAGGATTTAGCCTTTTAAAAAACATACAACGTGAATTTATCCAAGGGCAAACATTAAAAAATTATATGGTTGATGATGTTTTCATCATTCTTGGCGCAATTTTACTTATTCTGCCAGGTTTTGTAAGTGATCTTTTGGGAATATTACTGCTTATTAAACCAGTCCGTTCTGTTGTTTGGCGTTTTTTATCATCCCTTAGCAAAAAAATGAATTCCCATCCTAAGCACAAGACCAACGCTCAAAATACATCTGAAAAAATAATTGATCTTAACGAAGAAGACTATCAAGTCCATAATTCCACAGATTCTCCATGGCGTAAAGGTGATGATAATCATTAAAATACCCAAAAAATCTACAAGCGACCTAAAAAACAATCAAGACAAGACAGAGGGTTCCTTGCAACCTTTTGCGAAGCGTGTTAACCAGCTTGATCTTTAGATCCAAAACAGAAATATACACAATAATGATGAGAGGTTGCTAATATGGCCGAAAGTGAAATAAACAATAACGGTGGAGAGCCCGTTTTTGCTGTATTAACTCAATATTTAAAAGATTTATCATTCGAAAATCCAAGTGCTCCTCGCTCACTGCGTCTACGTGAAAAGGCACCACAAATCGATATCAACATTAATGTTAACGCCAACCCGATTGGTGATGATAATTATGATGTCATCTTAACCCTCTCTGTCAAAGCGAATGATGACACTGAAACATTGTTTCATGTAGAACTCATTTACGGTGGCGTTTTCCATATTGAAAATATTCCACAAGAACATGTGATGCCTCTCGTTTTTATTGAATGTCCTCGTCTTTTATTTCCATTTGCTCGGCAAATTATCTCTGACGCCACGCAAAATGGTGGTTTTCCGCCTTTATGGATTGACCCAATTGATTTTGCTGCTCTGTTCCAAAAACGACTTGCTGAAGAACAAAAAGACAATCAAAGTGAGAGACACCCCTCTTAAAGGATTATTTTTTATTTTCAAAAAGGCCCTGAAATATCAGAGGCCTTTCTTTTTTACAATTTTTTCGCATGATAAGCGGCTAGCATTGCAATATTAACAACATCGGTATCGCTTCCACTAAACGGTACAATTTGGACAGACTTTTCTAATCCAATCAAAATAGGACCAATAATTGTTGCTTCACCAAGCTCTTGTAACATTTTGCTCGCAATAGAAGATGCATGGTATCCTGGCATCACTAAAATATTAGCAGGGTCTTTTAATCCCATAAAAGGATATTGCTGCATCAATTTCGAATTAAGTGCCACATCAGCACTCATTTCTCCATCAAATTCAAAGCTAACTTTGCGTTCATGTAAAATATGAACGGCATCTTGAATATGTTGTGTAATCTGTCCTTTCATATAACCAAAAGTAGAAAATGCTACAAACGCTACCCGTGGTTGATATCCTAATCCACAAACAAAAGAGGCTGTTTGTTCTGCTATATCAGCAAGTTCTTCAGCGTTGGGGTTTTCATAAATAGCTGTATCGGCAATAAAAACAGTGCGCCCACGACAAATAGCCATGGAGATACCAATCAAACGTTCTTTTTGTTTCTCACCAATCACACGACGTATATCAATCAATGCTGTTTCATAATTGCGTGTCACTCCTGTAACCATCGCATCAGCATCACCTAATGCTATCATGCAAGCAGCGAAATAATTGCGATCATTATTGATACGACGGTGACAATCACGCAACAGCCAGCCTTGACGTTGCATTTTTTTATAAAGATAATTTGCATAAGCATCGGTGCGACAAGAGAGCTTGGCATTCGTAACAGAAATACCTTCACGTTCAAGATCAATCCCAGCAATAGCAGCCGTTTCCTTCACTTGTTCTTCACGACCAATTAGAATCGCCTGTCCTAGTTTTTGGTGAACGTAGGAAACAGCAGCCCGCATTACTTGCTCTTCTTCACCCTCTGCAAAGACAATTTGTTTTGGCGCTTGACGAACATGATTGTAAACGCCACGCATAATGGAGGAAATGGGATCACGTCTCGCATTTAAATCACGTTCATAAGCTTCTAAGTCATCAATATGCTTTTGTGCAACACCACTTTCCATTGCCGCTTTTGCAACCGCCATTGAAACAACGGTAAACAAACGCGGATCAAAGGGAACAGGAATGATATAATCCGGACCAAATTTTAAGCGCTTTCCATGATAAGCTTCCGCAACACTGTCAGGTACATCCTCATGAGCCAAACGAGCAAGAGCCTTTGCCGCAGCAATTTTCATATCCTCATTGATGACCGTTGCACGCACATCAAGCGCACCACGAAAGATATAAGGAAAACAAAGGACATTGTTAATCTGATTTGGATAATCGGAACGGCCTGTTGCTACAATGGCATCATCACGCACTTGCATAACCTCTTCCGGTGTAATTTCCGGATCTGGGTTGGCCATAGCAAAAATAATTGGTTGAGGTGCCATAGACTTTACCATTTCAGGAGTAATTGCCCCTTTAGCAGAAACTCCGAAAAACATATCAGCGCCTTCCATTGCTTCAGCAAGAGTGCGTTTATCCGTTCGCACCGCATGCGCAGATTTCCACTGATTCATCCCCTCCGTGCGTCCTTCATAGACAACACCCTTCGTATCACATAATATGATATTTTCAGAACGAAACCCCATTGCCTTAATCAATTCAATGCAAGCAATTCCGGCAGAACCAGCGCCATTACAAACTAACCGCGTATTTTGCATATCGCGCCCCGTTAAATACAATGCATTAATGACACCAGCAGCGACAATGATTGCCGTACCGTGTTGATCATCATGAAAAACAGGAATATTCATGATCTCACGTAAGCGACTTTCAATTATAAAACATTCGGGCGCTTTAATATCTTCAAGATTGATGCCACCAAAAGAAGGTTCCAAATGACGCACCAGATTGATAAAACTTTCCGTATCGTTTGTATCAATTTCCAGATCGATTGAATCAATATCCGCAAAGCGCTTAAAAAGGACTGCTTTGCCTTCCATCACCGGCTTAGATGCAAGTGCCCCTAAATTGCCCAAACCTAAGATCGCTGTTCCATTGGATATAACAGCAACAAGATTGCCCTTTGCTGTATAGTCATAAGCCAATGCTGGATTTTCAGCAATCGCTTTAACGGGAACAGCAACACCTGGTGAATAAGCAAGTGCTAAATCATGCTGTGTTGCCATAGACTTTGTTGCAACAATTTCAAGCTTTCCAGGCCGACCACGACTATGAAAATCAAGGGCTTCCCTCTCACTAGCACTGTAAATCGTTTGAGGTATTTTCTGATCCTGATCACTTTTTTTCATTTCATTTAGCTTTCCAAAAACAGTGTAAATTCTGCTCTATAATGTGCGTAATTACCCGATTTTAAAATTTGATTCCTATGTTATAAACCGTTATGCTTTCTTTAACAGAGCCGGTCTGTGTTTCAATTTAGGGATAATGAAGATAAACATTGAAGTAAACAAAAAAGGGTGTCAAAGCCTCACTTGAAGGAAACAGGCGCATAAAAATGGATAAAAAAAACGATCATAAAAATAATTTAATTCCACAGTCTACCCCCTCATCTGCTCTTCCTCAACAGCGCCTCACACCTATGATGGAGCAATATATAGAAATCAAAGCAGTTAATAATGACTCTCTTCTCTTTTATAGAATGGGTGATTTTTATGAATTATTTTTTAATGATGCAGTTGAAGCCGCCCAAGCATTAGGTATTACACTCACAACACGCGGAAAACATTTAGGTGAAGATATTCCTATGTGTGGTGTTCCCGTTCATACTGCTGATGATTATTTGCAAAGACTTATTGCCTGCGGCTATCGTGTTGCTGTTTGTGAACAAACAGAAGATCCTGCAGAAGCCAAAAAACGTGGATCAAAATCGGTTGTTCAGCGCGATGTTGTTCGTCTTGTCACACCTGGAACCATAACAGAAGAAAAGCTCCTCGATCCAACGCGCGCAAATTACCTGATGACACTTGCCCGTATAAAAACTAGCGACGGAGAGGAATTTGCCCTTTCTTGGATTGATATCTCAACAGGCATATTTCGTGTAACAGAAAGCCGCAATGAAAAGCTTTTGGCAGATATTATGCGCGTAGATCCACAGGAAATTATTGTCGCTGATTCTTTCTTTCATGATAAATCCTACAAATCGCTTTTTGATGTTCTCGGTCGCATCATTTCACCTCAACCCATTAGTCTCTTTGATGTAGTTACCGCTGAACGGGATATTTGCAGTTATTTTAAACTCTCAACCCTTGAAGGCGTTGCCGATTATTCACGCCCCGAACTTTCCGCAATCGCTGCTGCCATTCGTTATATTGAAAAAACGCAAATCACACATCGCCCTCCTCTCATGCGCCCCGAACGGCAAAATGAAAGTGCTACCCTTTTCATTGATGCAGCAACCAGAATGAATCTTGAGCTTATTCGAACAACATCCGGTCAACGTGATGGTAGTTTATTAAAAGCTATTGATCGTACCGTAACAGGAGGAGGATCACGCCTTCTCGTCGATCGTCTCATTGCGCCTCTCACTACACCGGCGGCTATTGATAAACGTCTTGATTCAATTGACTTTTTTCTACGCAACCCATCCCTTGCAGAAGCCATAAAGCTGATTTTAAAAGGGGGACCAGATATGCCACGCGCAGTTTCTCGGTTGGCTCTTGGCAGAGGCGGTCCCCGTGATATGGCTACAATCCAACGTGGCTTTGAAATTATTCGTGAACTTCATCAGCTTTTTAACAATGAATTGCTTCCTCAGGAAATAAGTGATGTACAACAGACTTTTTCAAATGTACCTACTGCTTTACATTTTCATCTAGAACAAGCGTTAGCGGATGACCTTCCTCTCCTTAAACGTGATGGTGGTTTTATTCGCCCTCAATACCATAAAGAGCTTGATGAAATGCGCGCTCTGCGCGATGAATCTCGCCGCGTTATTGCTGAACTTCAAGCACAATATGCTCAAGAAACAGATATTAAGACACTCAAAATAAAGCATAACAATATTCTAGGTTATTTCATTGAAGTCACTAATGTACAAGCGTCTGCTCTCACAAATAGCCCTCAAGCTAAAGCCCGTTTTATCCATAGGCAAACAATGGCAAATGCTATGCGCTTTACCACAACAGAACTTGCTGACCTTGAAAGCCGTATTGCTCATGCCGCAAACCATGCACTCACACTCGAATTGGAAATTTTTGAGACTCTTGTTCATGAAATTACCGAACAAGTTGATTTCATCCGTAAAGCCTCTGAAGCACTTGCTGTTTTAGATGTCACCGTTGCGTTAGCACATCTTGCTGAAGAACAAGGATATTGTCGTCCTAAAATTGATCAATCTCTTACCTTTCATATTACAGCAGGGCGCCATCCTGTCGTAGAACAAGCATTACGGAAACAAGCAGCAGAACCATTTGTTGCTAATAACTGTGATCTTTCTGTGCAAGAAAATCATCAATATGCAGCAATTTGGCTTTTGACAGGTCCTAATATGGGGGGAAAATCAACCTTTTTGCGGCAAAATGCTCTTATTGCTATTATGGCACAAATGGGTTCTTTTGTTCCGGCTACGACAGCTCATATTGGCGTTGTCGATCGCTTGTTTAGTCGTGTTGGTGCCTCTGATGATCTTGCACGCGGACGTTCAACTTTTATGATGGAAATGGTTGAAACAGCAACGATTCTTAATCATGCTAGTAGTCATTCCCTTGTTATCCTGGATGAAATCGGACGAGGCACATCAACTTTTGATGGGCTTTCTATTGCTTGGGCCGCTGTTGAATATCTTCATGAGGTTAATCACTGTCGTGCTATTCTTGCTACGCATTTTCATGAAATGACAGCTCTTACCCAGAAACTGGATCGCCTCCATAATGTAACAATGAAAGTAAAAAATTGGGAGGGTGATGTGGTTTTTCTTCATGAAGTTACAAAAGGAGCTGCTGATAGATCCTATGGCGTACAAGTCGCAAAACTAGCTGGACTTCCCGAAGCAGTTATTACACGTGCTACGGATGTACTTCATCAATTAGAACAAGGTGAAATGGCTGGAAAAGGACATAAATTAATTGATGATCTTCCACTCTTTTCCCTTAAAGCGACATCTCCCGTAAATGACAAAACAAATAAATATTCTGTACTTCATGAAGCTTTAAAAAATATCCATCCCGATGAACTCTCTCCTAAACAAGCTTTAGAGGCACTCTATCACCTCAAACAACTTGAAAAAAATCATCCCTTATGACGAAATTAAGTGATGTGCTTTTTCATGATCCCTCTTGATACGAAGTGAATTATTTCTTCATATTATTACTGCTTTTTAGCGCAATGTATATTGATCAGAGGAATGTATAGAGAGGAAAAGCCTGCGCGTAATCTTTCTTAAGATTCAATCTCTTATATGAAAAGAAACAATCTCCGGTGCGATTTTCAAATCATAGTCACAATGGCTTGAAATACTCCATCAAGCTCATTGAGTAGCCTGCTTGCAATATCCCCCAAGAGATGCACAAATCTCTAAAAAACTCTCTTTCACAAGATGAATTTTACCATAGTCAAATGCTACGAACCGCTCCTTTAGCAGCTGAAGTTGTCATTGCTGCATAAGCTTTGAGAGCCTTTGAGACCTTACGTTTACGCTCTTCAATGGGTTGCCAAGCTGTTTTTCCTTTCGCTTCCATTTTAGCACGACGATGCACCATCTCAACATCATCAACCAACATATTAATGGTACGATTAGGAATATCTATTTCTATAATATCCCCCTCTTCCACCAAAGCAATTGCTCCTCCTTCAGCCGCTTCTGGTGAAATATGCCCAATAGAAAGCCCTGAACTTCCCCCTGAAAAACGACCATCTGTTATAAGCGCACAAACTTTTCCTAATCCTTTAGATTTGAGATAGCTTGTTGGATAGAGCATTTCTTGCATCCCAGGTCCACCACGTGGACCTTCATAACGGATTAAAACAATATCACCTGATTGAATTTTATCGTTCAAGATTGCCGCAACAGCTGAATCTTGGCTCTCAAAAATCCTTGCTGGGCCTTTAAAAGTTAAAATCGACTGATCAACACCTGCTGTTTTTACAATACAGCCATCTTCTGCAAGGTTTCCATAAAGGACTGCCAATCCTCCATCTTGCGAATAAGCATGTTCACACTCCCGAATCACACCATTTTTACGATCCAGATCGAGGGTATCATAGCGACAAAATTGACTAAAAGCTGTTTGAGTTGGAACGCCTCCTGGAGCTGCACGATAAAATTCATGAACAGCTGCCTCATGTGATTGCTTCACATCCCAGTGTCCAAGAGCTTCTTTCATTGTTTTCGCATGAACTGTATACGTAGATGTATCAATGAGTCCCGCGGCATCCAATTCTCCTAAAAGCCCCATAATACCACCAGCACGATGAACGTCCTCCATATGCACATTGGCAACAGCAGGAGCAACCTTGCATAAAACAGGGATACGACGCGAAAGGCGATCAATATCTGTCATGGTAAAATTGACCTCACCTTCTTGCGCCGCAGCCAAAAGATGTAAGACAGTATTGGTTGATCCTCCCATAGAAATATCTACAGTCATTGCATTTTCAAAAGCCTTGCGTGAAGCAATAGAACGCGGCAAAACTGTCTCATCGTCCTTTTCATAGTAACGCTTGACCAGCGCAACAATCTGTCGTCCAGCTTCTTCAAAAAGCATCCGTCTGTCTGCATGGGTCGCTAACATTGACCCGTTTCCAGGAAGAGAAAGCCCTAATGCTTCGGTCAAACAATTCATAGAATTGGCTGTAAACATTCCTGAACAAGAGCCACATGTAGGACAAGCAGCGCGTTCTATTTCCGCAACTTCTTCTTCTGAATTATACTCTGAAGCCGCAGCAATCATTGCATCAACTAAATCAACAGTAAGATTTTGACCTTTCCATTTAATCTTACCTGCTTCCATAGGGCCGCCTGAAACGAAAATTGTTGGAATATTCAACCGCAAAGAAGCCATTAACATACCAGGTGTAATTTTGTCACAATTGGAAATACAGACAAGCGCATCAGCACAATGAGCATTGACCATATATTCAACAGAATCAGCAATAATTTCACGCGAAGGTAAGGAATAAAGCATCCCATCATGCCCCATAGCAATTCCATCATCTACAGCAATTGTGTTAAACTCTTTCGCAACACCACCAGCAACAGCTATTTCGTGAGCTACAAGCTGCCCGAGATCTTTTAAATGGACATGTCCTGGTACAAATTGTGTAAAAGAATTCGCAATGGCAATAATGGGTTTACCAAAATCGGTATCTTTCATCCCCGTTGCACGCCAAAGACCGCGGGCCCCTGCCATATTGCGCCCATGAGTTGATATTCTTGAACGGTAAGAAGGCATTATTTTTTCCCCTCAAATAATTCCATTTTCTATGTTGTGCTGCAAGCCAACCTTAAATACAAGAGCTGGTGCATGAGAAAGAGAAAAATACCTCTTTTGAGACATTTAAACCACAAAATTCGAAGTTATTCATAAAACCCCATTCGACAGCACTTTTCATAATCTCATCAAGCTTTTTCTAAAGATTTTACCACTGTTACTTTTTACGAAGGGTATCATCAATGATAAACAACGTGCTTTTTATGCATCAGATGAATATCACTCACTTCTTTTTCGTTTTTATTACAGGAAAGCTCTATAAATAATAAAAAACACGACCAACAATCGCAAACAAACATTCTTCAAGAATCACTAAAAAATTACAAGGAAAAAATAGCACCAACGACCATCGATCCTCTTAAAATATGCAAAATCCTGTTATAAATGACGACGCTTTTCTAACAAAAATTAGTCTCTTTTTGGTGGAGCTAAGCGGGATCGAACCGCTGACCTCTTGCATGCCATGCAAGCGCTCTCCCAGCTGAGCTATAGCCCCACATTAAAGATAGACCCTCTTCAAAAAGGATAAAACACCTTTAAGAGGGGTTTTCTAGAACGAGAAAAATCGAAGATCAAGAAGAATTTGTATTCAAGAAAAAGAATACCCTTTTAACTTCTCTTAAAGATCGTCATCGTTAGAAACACCGCCTCCGATAATACCAGTAACGTCATCATCATTGTCGTCTTCATCGTGAGATAAAAACGCATCATCGTCATCGCCGAGATCCACATCACTATCTTCCAAATCAGGAAGATCATCATCTTTAGAATCGTCATCATCCTCTTCGAGAAGCATAAAGGCAGACTTTTCAAGCGCTGTATCAAGCTCTTCTGCATCAACTTCTTCTTCACTACTTGCTTCAGCTGCCACAACCTCAAAATAAGAGCGCGGGTAAGAAATTCCTGTATAAGGTGATACAATAGGGTCGCGATTAAGATCATAAAACTTTTTTCCTGTTTCTGGATCGGTACGCTTCGTTCCAAGTTCTTGTTTTGCCATGAACCATCCCTCTTGATTAACTATAATTCCATTAAAATAAATTTTATGGTCCTTAATCGAAAAATAATGTCTTTGTCAAAGATAAATACCTCGTTCTACATAGATTTTCTCATGACGCCTGTCAAAGCATGTGCTAAAAGATGCTTAATTCAGTCAAATTTAGATAAAATTAAATAGAATTTCTATGCAAAAAGCAATACCTATAACCGCCTACAAATCTACCAATCTCTCTGGTAAAATTAAAATACCAGGAGATAAATCAATCTCCCATAGATCCCTTATATTAGGAGGATTAGCAAGTGGTGAAACATATATCCACGGATTGCTAGAAAGCGATGACGTTCTCAATACAGCTAAGGCTATGCAAGCTATGGGCGCTTGCATTCAAAAGAAAAATGATCTCTGGATCATACGAGGAACAGGAAATGGTTGCCTTTTAACTGCACAAAACCCTTTAGATTTTGGCAATGCTGGAACAGGTGTTCGCCTCGTTATGGGAATGGTTGGTCCTTATCATATGAAAACAACTTTTATCGGGGATGCCTCTCTTTCCAAACGCCCAATGGGACGTATTCTCGATCCCCTCCGTTTAATGGGTGTTGAAATTGAAGCAACTAAAGGCGACCATCTTCCTATAACGCTTTATGGACCCAAAACGGCTAACCCGATTCGCTATCCTATTCCAATGGCTTCTGCCCAAGTTAAATCAGCAATCCTTCTTGCTGGACTTAATACCGCTGGCACCACAACTGTTATTGAACAGATTCCCACACGTGATCATACGGAAAAAATGCTAAAAGCGTTTGGTGCTGAACTTGAGATAGAAACAAATGCTCAAGGGACACGCTTTATTCATCTCAATGGCCAAACACATCTTACTGGACAAGCGATTGATATTCCTGGGGATCCCTCTTCTGCCGCTTTTCCACTGATCGCTGCCCTTCTTGTAGAAAATTCTGATATCATCATTGAAAATGTTCTTATAAACCCTTCTCGAATAGGACTTATCGAAACATTATGGGAAATGGGCGCTCAAATTGAGCTTTTGAACCAACGCCAAACAGGAGGAGAAAATGTTGCTGATTTGCGAGTCATATCCTCAAGACTAAAAGGTGTCACTGTACCCAAAGAACGAGTCCCTTCAATGATTGATGAATATCCAGCTTTAGCGGTAGCAGCAGCCTTTGCGGAAGGCAAAACAGTTATGCTAGGCATTGAAGAATTGCGTGTTAAAGAATCAGATCGTTTGTCCGCACTTGCTCAAGGGCTCAAAATTAATCATGTAGAATGTGAAGAAGGGAGAGATTTTCTCATTGTTCATGGAAAAGGCTCTGAAAAAGGACTGGGTGGTGGAAATGTTACCACATATCTTGATCATCGAATTGCTATGTGTTTTCTAATCTTTGGGCTCATATCAGAAAAATCTGTTACGATCGATGATAAACGAATGATCGCTACAAGTTTTCCAGAATTTATCCCTTTTATAAAACAACTTGGGGGAAAAATCTCTTGAAACCTTTTGTTATTGCAATTGATGGACCAGCGGCCTCAGGAAAAGGGACATTAGCACGAAAAATTGCTGCTCATTATCACCTTCAACATCTCGATACTGGTCTCACTTATCGCGGTGTTGCTTTTGCACTTTTACAACGAAAACTGACTCTCGATAATGAAAAAAGTGCTCTTACCTGTGCCATAGAACTTGATTTTAATACTTTAAATCCAACTCTCCTCTCTTCCCATGAACTTGGTGAAGCCGCTTCAAAAATAGCACTCATCCCTGCTGTACGGGAAATTCTCGTTGCCAAGCAACGTCATTTTGCTAAAATTATGCCCGGCAGTGTGCTTGATGGGCGTGATATTGGCACTGTCGTGTGTCCCGATGCTGATATTAAATTTTACGTTCTCGCTAATGTTCAAACACGTGCAAAACGCCGCTATCAGGAAATTTTAAAAAAAGGCATGCACGCAGATTATCATGAAATCCTCGCTCAGCTTGAACAACGCGACAACCGTGATACAATGCGCAAACAAAGTCCGCTAAAACCCGCAAAAGACGCCCACTTGCTTGATACATCAGAATTGAGTATAGAAGCAACATTTGCAATTGCATGCGCTTTTATTGATCCAATCATAAAAGAGCGTATAATTGGATGAAATCGTCAAGGTGATTTTCAGCCTAGCGCTAATTTTTCTTCTTATATTTAAGAAATATTAAGAAAAAAGGCATGAAGTTACCCTATGTTAACACTAACCTAGCGCTTATACCTTTTAAATCTAAGGTATGTATCAGGAGTTCTTATGTCACAATACAATCCTACAACAGCGGATTTTGAAGCCCTTTTAACAGAATCCTTTCAAACCAATGATCTTACCGAAGGATCCGTTGTTAAAGGTCATGTCATTGCAATCGAAAAAGACATGGCCATTATTGATGCTGGACTTAAAGTCGAAGGACGCATTCCACTCAAAGAATTTGGAGCTAAAGGAAAAGATGGTTCTTTAAAAGTTGGCGATGAAGTTGAAGTTTATATTGAACGCATTGAAAATGCGATGGGTGAAGCTGTTCTCTCACGTGAAAAAGCACGGCGCGAAGAAAGCTGGATTCGTTTAGAAGAAAAATTCAATGCTGGTACACGCGTTGATGGGATTATCTTCAGCCAAGTTAAAGGAGGGTTTACAGTCGATCTTGATGGTGCTGTTGCTTTCTTGCCTCGCAGCCAAGTCGATATTCGCCCCATTCGTGATGTTTCCCCTCTCATGCACAATTCACAGTCCTTTGAAATTTTAAAGATGGATCGTCGTCGTGGTAATATTGTTGTTTCACGTCGTACTGTCTTAGAGGAAAGCCGTGCTGAGCAGCGTTCAGAAATTGTACAAAATCTTGAAGAAAACCAAATCGTTGAAGGTGTCGTTAAAAATATCACTGATTATGGTGCCTTTGTTGATCTTGGTGGAATTGATGGACTCTTACATGTTACAGATATGGCTTGGCGCCGTGTTAACCACCCTTCTGAAGTCCTCACAATTGGACAAACTATTAAAGTTCAAATTATTCGTATCAATCAAGATACACACCGTATCTCTCTTGGCATGAAACAGCTTGAAAGTGATCCTTGGGAAACTATCAGCGCTCGATATCCCGTTGGTACAAAAATTACTGGTGCTGTTACAAATATTACCGATTACGGTGGTTTTGTCGAAATAGAACCAGGAATCGAAGGACTGATCCACGTTTCCGAGATGAGTTGGACAAAGAAAAATGTTCATCCAGGAAAACTTCTCTCTACATCACAAGAAGTAGAAGTCGTTGTTCTTGAAATCGATCCTTCTAAACGACGTATTTCTCTTGGCTTAAAGCAAACATTTGAAAATCCGTGGATCGCTTTTGCTAATAAATTTCCTGTCAATTCACAAATTGAAGGAGAGGTCAAAAACAAAACAGAATTTGGTCTCTTCATTGGACTTGAAGGCGATGTTGATGGCATGGTTCATCTTTCCGATCTTGATTGGAATCGTCCGGGTGAACAGGTCATTGATACTTACAATAAAGGTGATGTTGTTAAAGCCGTGGTTCTTGATGTTGACGTTGAAAAAGAGCGTATCTCTCTTGGAATTAAGCAACTTTCTAGCGATAAAGTTGGAGAAGCTGCTGCCGCTGGGGAACTACGCAAAGGGGCTGTCGTAACATGTGAAGTTATTGCAGTGAATGAGAACGATATTGATGTAAAATTGATTGACCACAATCTTGAAACAACTATTCGCCGTGCTGACTTGGCTCGTGATCGTGACGAGCAACGCCCTGAACGTTTTTCAATTGGTCAAAGAATTGATGCTCGTATCACCGCATTTGATAAAAAAACACGTAAACTTTCAGTGTCTATAAAAGCTTTAGAAATTGCAGAAGAGAAAGAGGCTGTTGCACAGTATGGTTCTACAGACTCAGGCGCTTCTCTTGGTGATATTCTCGGTGCAGCTTTGAAAAAACAAGAGCAAGATTAATGTTTAGTTATTAAAAAATTGTCAAAACTAAGGTCGCTTATCATTCTAGCGACCTTTTTTTTTAAGAAATTGTTTGCTCACTTCTTCAATTATCTCATCAAAAATTATAAATAATCTTAGAAGAGAAATAGAAATTTTATTTTTTCTTATAAACTAATTATTATTAAGATAAAGTGCTCAAAGATTATTAAATGTAAAAAAACCACGTAATTGAATAGCAATAAAATATTATGGCACGTACAATATCTTTCATGAATTATTTCTTTTCTAAAAAAATTGAAACCGGTCATCTTATTAAAAGCAATTCTCCTCTTCGCTCAACTTATAAATCGCAAGATGAATTGTATAAATTAGGTCATGATATCGCCTCTAAAAAAGAAATATTACTTCCTGAATATAAAGGAGAAAATAATTTTTACAGAAGATTGAAAGAAAATGGCAAACTTATTTTCCATGCCTTTCAGACCAGCGATATTGCTGCTTGGAATGATGAAACCATTGCTCCATCTGCTCAATGGCTCATTGATAATCATTATACAATTGACAAAACTATACAAAAACTCCGTCGTAGCCTCTCTAAATCATTCATCAAACAACTCCCCGCTTATAAACAAAATATAAGCATACCACGTATCTTTGCTTTAGCTTGGCTTTATATTGCTCATACAGATAGTGGATTTTCACAAAAAACACTCACAGCTATGATCAATGGGTTTCAAGAGATTTGTACCCTTAAAATCGGTGAATTATGGGCACTCCCTTCTATCATACAAATGCTGTTAATTGAAAATGTTTGTCGTCTCTCACAGCGTATTGAACAAACTCGGTCGATGCGCCTTCTTGCTCATAAAGCAGCCGATAAAATTTCCCTCGCAGATAATATAACAAAATTACATGCTCTTTTAATGCAGTATGAACCATGCACTGTAGATTCAACCTTTTCAACGCATTTATTCTACCGTTTACGGAGCGCATCTGTCGATTCAACAAACGCATTAAATTGGCTTGAAAAGCAATTACAGAGTCGAAGTAGTAACTTAGAAACTGTAACAGCTGATGAACATACCCGCCAAGCAGCAGATGGTGTAACTATGGGCAATATTGTTCGTTCCCTTAAAGCCATTGATGATGTTGACTGGACAATATGGTTTGAGACTGTCAGTTCCGTGGACTCTATTTTGCGTGAAAATAGTGATTTTTCTGAAATTGATTCTCACTCACGCAATATCTATCGACAAGTCATCGAAAAAATTGCACGTCTTTCGCCTCTTAGTGAACTAGAAGTTGCACGCAAAGCTGTGGAAATGGCACACTCTTCTTCTAAAGAATCCTTTCATCATAGTCTTTCCTCTGTTGGTTGGTATCTTGTCGACGATGGACGTTATACTTTTGAAAAAGCTTGTGGTTACACGCCTCCTCTGCTCATAAAATGGGCACGAGTTTTTTCTTCTTTACAAATAAAAACTATTGCAATTCCTGTCTCTTTTTTAACCTTCACTTTTTTGCTTACAATTTATTTTCTGTTCCAGAAATCTGGCATAGCTCCATGGATGTCTATTTTCTTTACTGGATTAGCACTTTTTCCTGCTATGGATGCAGCTTTTGCCCTCTTTAACACTGTTGTTTCATGGGTTATTCCATCAAAACAACTCATTGGTTACGAATATAAAGCAGGTATTCCTGAACATGCGCGCACAATAGTCGTCGTACCTACCCTCATTACATCACGTGATGATATTGATGAACAAGTGCGTAATCTCGAAGTGCACTATCTTACTAACCCGAAAGGAGCCATTCATTTTGCCCTCGTAACGGATTGGGGTGACGCTTCCTTCGAACAAACGCAAGATGATCTTGACCTGCTGCATTATGCACAAAAAAAAATTGATAAACTCAATCGCCGTTATCATCGTGATGACATCCCCCTCTTTTTTCTTTTACACCGTCGGCGTCTTTATAATACCAGCGAAAAATGCTGGATGGGATGGGAACGAAAACGTGGCAAGCTTCATGAACTCAATCTGTTGTTAAGAGGCGATAAAAATACAAGCTTCTATCCCCCAAATCCACTTCTACCCATGGATTGCCGTTTTGTTATGACACTGGATTCAGACACACGTCTCACCCCTGAAAGTGTTACAAAACTCGTTGGAAAACTTAACCATCCACTCAACCAGCCAATTTTCGATCCACACAATGGAAACGTTGTGAAAGGTTATAGTGTTTTGCAACCTCGTATTACACCTTCCCTTACAACAGGAAAAGCAACATCAATTCTGCAACGTGTTTTTTCTACCAACCGTGGACTTGACCCTTATGTCTTTGCTGTTTCTGATACTTATCAAGATCTTTTGGGAGAAGGAAGTTTCATTGGTAAAGGTCTTTATAATATTGATGCATTTCAACACGCGCTTGAAGGAAAAATTAAAGAAAATACCGTTCTTAGTCACGATCTCTTAGAGGGAGGATATGCACGTACGGCATTGATAAGTAATGTAGAAGTAATTGAAGATTATCCAACCTCCTACAATATTGATGTTATGCGTCATCACCGTTGGATTCGTGGTGATTGGCAACTCTTGCCTTATCTCATTTTCCCTCATAAAATCAGTTCTACGACACGTTGGAAAATGCAGGATAATTTGCGTCGTTCTCTCACACCACTTCTGTGGATGATCGCAACCATTACAGGGTGGTCTCTTTTACCATTAAAAAGCGCAATCATCTGGCAAATATTCTTGCTCATTAGTCCCTTTATCTCACCAATTTTAAACATATTACAAACTCTTGTTCCATCCACTCTTGATCATTCTTTACGCGGATATTTTCAATTAATTTTGAAAAAAATTATCCTTACGGGTGCAAATATATTTCTTAAAATTACATTTCTTGCCCATTCAGCTTATTTTATGACTGATGCTATTCTTCGCACACTCTATCGCATAATGATTTCAAAACAACATCTGCTTGAATGGAAAACCTTCGCTGCAACAAAATCAATTCCCAACAGTCTAAGCTTTTATATCCTTACAATGTGGCCAGCATCACTTATTGGTATTCTTGCCGTTGCATTCCCTCTTTTTTTTAAGAGTTTTGCAAGCTTTATTGCTTTGCCTTTTGGACTTGCATGGTTTTTTTCGCCCTTAATTGCTTGGTTTGTCAGCCAACCTTCAACATTTCAAGATACCCTTGATATCTCTTCCGAAGATAAAAAAATACTACGCTCTATTGCACGACGTACATGGTTTTATTATGCAACCTTCGTCAATGCACAAAGCAATTATTTGCCACCTGATAATTTTCAAGAAGATCCAGAACCTCTTGTTGCTCAACGCACATCTCCTACCAATATTGGTGTTTATCTTCTTTCTGTTATTGCTGCACGTGATTTTGGTTGGATTAGCTTTGAAGAAACAATTACACGCATTGAAGCTACATTAAGCTCTCTTGCAAAAATGGAAAAATTCCGTGGACACCTCTACAATTGGTACGCAACGGATACACTCAAACCTCTCTTGCCAACTTATATATCAACCGTTGATTCAGGAAATCTCGCCGGCCATTTGGTAACACTTTCTTCAGCCTTAAGTGAATGGGCTGAAAAACCTCATGTTTTTTTTCAAGGCGATCGAGAAGGTCTATGGGATATTCATGCTCTTCTTGAAGAAACTATGAAAGAAATTCCGGATAATCAACCCAATTTATATCCCTTACGCCAACAAATCGAAGAGCACATCGCTAATCTTTATCACTCCATTAGTGCTTTCATAGAAAAATCAGAAGCAACCACTGCTCATATCACAAACCTTTCACTTAAAGCCCGTGCTCTTCAGTCCTTAATAGAAGACCTTGATCAAAAAATTCAAACTGTAGAATCTGCCCGCGCACACTGTTGGGCTAAATGCCTCCTAGAAAACTGCCAAGTTCATCATGATGATAATACTAGGGATTATGATATAGAAAAAATACGTCAAAAATTAAATATTTTAGCTATAAGTGCACGACAAATAGCCTTTAATATGGAATTTGGTTTTTTAGAACAACCTGAACGGCAACTTTTGTCCATTGGCTACAGTGTTCAGGAAAATAAACTTGATGAAGGATGTTATGATCTTTTGGCTTCAGAAGCTCGTCTCTCAAGCCTTTTCGCCATCGCAAAAGGTGATATCAAATTCAAACATTGGTTTCATCTTGGTCGATTACTCATCCCAATTGGTTGGAAAGGTGCGTTATTATCATGGTCTGGATCCATGTTCGAATATCTGATGCCATCTCTCATTATGCACGAACCCAAAGGTTCGATCCTAGATCAAACAAATAGATTAATTATTCGTCATCAAATACAATATGGTTATGAAAGAAGATTGCCATGGGGTATTTCAGAAGCCGCATTTAATGCTCGCGATCATTTAATGAATTACCAATATGCCAGTTTTGGGGACCCAACTCTTGGACTCAAACGTGGTTTATCACGCAATGCAGTTATTGCTCCTTACGCAAGCCTTTTAGCAGCACAATATATGCCAAAACATGCCATAAAAAATTTAAAGCGACTCCGTGATCTTGGAGCTTTAGGAACATATGGTTATTACGACTCCGTTGATTTTACGCCTTCACGTGTCCCGACAGGAGAAAAATACGCCATTGTACGTAATTATTATGCGCACCATCATGGCATGTCAATTCTTGCTATTAACAATGTCATTTTTGATGGGCGCATGCGCAATCGTTTTCATCATGATCCAGTCATTGAAGCAACACAATTTTTACTCCACGAAAGAGCCCCCTATCAAATTCCCGTCATTCACACAAAAGTTGCCAATCCCATCCGCAACAACTCTCAAGAATTTGATAACGCTCCTACCCGTACTATTACAAACCCACTTCTCAAACCTCGTGCAACTTTACTCTTATCCAATGGCTTTTATTCTACAATGTTGACAGCCAATGGTTCAGGTTACAGCCGTTGGCATGATTACGCAATTACGCGCTTTATGCCTGATGCAACAGAAGATCAACAGGGACTCTTATTTTTTCTACGTGATATGCATAGTGGACGTTGGTGGTCTGTTACCGGTGAGCCAACACGCGTTGTTGAAGAAGAAGCAATCAGCATTTTTACAGACGAAAAAGCTGACTATATGAAAATGGTTGATGGCGTAAAATCAAGGCTTGAATGTCTTGTTACATCCGAGAATGATGGTGAAGGACGACGTCTCCAGCTGATAAATACGACCAACAAAGATCGTTTCATTGAAGTTACCTCCTATGGTGAACTAGCGCTCGCAACCATGGAAGCAGACTGCGCTCATCCTGTTTTTTCACGTATGTTTATAGAAACAGAAATAGCTGAGGGAGGAAAAACAATTTTTGCCAAAAGGCGCAAACGCTCGCCTCATGAGCCTGAAATTCATATCGCCCATTTTGTTAGCGATATCACGAAGAGTATCCAAGAAACAGAAGCTGAAACTGATCGTTCTCTGTTTATTGGTCGGGGCCGCTCCATTCATCGACCTGCTGCGTTTGATCAAAATGCTCGTTTTAGCAACAGTCAAGGCTGCGTCCTTGATCCAATCATCTCACTTCGCTGCCGTGTAAAAATTCCTGCCTATGAAAAAGTTGAACTCATTTTTTGGACTTTCGCTGCTCATACGAAAGAAAAACTGGATAATTATATTAAACATTATCAACAATCTAATGTATTTCAACGAGAGTTTTCAATGGCATGGACACGCTCACAAGTCTCGCTATACCAGCGTGGCATCAGCCTTAAAGAAGCTATTACTTATCAAAAATACGCAACGCCTCTTATCTATCCAGACCACACATGGCGTCTTTCTCCTGAAATACTAGCAAAAACTCTCGGCAAACAGTCTGATCTTTGGCCAATGTCCATTTCAGGAGATATTCCCATCTGCCTTCTAAGATTAGATAATGGGACGGATATAACTGTCCTTCGCGAACTCCTTAAAGCCCATGAATATTGGCGTATACGTGGACTCATTGTTGATCTTGTTATTTTAAATGAGCAAGCCTTTTCCTATGTACAGGATACGCAACACGCTATTGAATGGGTATGCGAATCTTACCGACACAACACCATTGAAACCGATAAACGCCAACATATTTTTACCCTTCGGCGTGATCAAATGAATGAACAAAGTTTCAAAACACTTCTTGCATCAGCCCGTATTATCCTTCATGCGCAAAATGGATCTTTGTCTGAACAACTCAAACGTATAGAAAATATTGATTCTGATCTGGGTGTACGCAATAGCAATCAAGAATTCAATAATAAATTCAATGATAGCAAATGTGATAAAAGAAAGCAAATAACAACACCAACTGAACAAAATCTCTTTACTTCTCTTGGTCTTATTGGCCCCAAAAAAGTCTTGCCTCTTGCTACGAATGGCAAAGATCTAAAGTATTGGAATGGTTACGGTGGCTTTAATCATGACAATCATTATGTCATCCGTCTTCATGGGCATACAACGACACCGCATCCATGGATTAATGTCATTGCTAACCACAGCTTTGGCTTCCATGTCTCTTCTGAAGGCACACTCTTTACTTGGGCTCACAATAGTCGCGATTATCAATTAACTCCTTGGGCAAATGATCCTGTTTCTAACCGCCCAGGAGAGGCACTTTATCTTGTAGATCGCTCGTCCTTAAAACGTTTCTCACCAATTTCTGCCGTTGAATGCAATGAAGATGTTGTTTATGAAGCTTGTCATGGTTTTGGATTTTCAACATTTAAATCTACACATTCAGAGATTGCGTTAGAACTGACTCATACGCTCGATCAAGAAAAACCTGTTCGCCTTTCACGCCTCATTCTTAAAAATGAAGGAAAAAAATTGCGTAGTTTACGCCTCTATAACTATGTTGAATGGGTTTTAGGAAATGTTCGTACCAAATATGCACCTTTTATACTACCCTCTTATGATCCCAAACGTGGTGCACATTTTATTCAAAATCCCTATCACATTGAAAAATCTCAACAAACAGCATTTTTATCAGCATCAGAAATGCCAACCAGCACCACGACCGATCGCACTGAATTTATTGGTTCAACAGGAACTGTTACGCATCCTCATGCAATCCGCAAGGCTCATGCCCTTTCAAATAAAATTGAAGCACGATGTGATCCTTGCTCAGCATTAGCCTACGATATTGATCTGTTACCAGGACAAACAAAAGAAATAATCTTTTATCTTGGCAGTGCTGAAAACAGGCAAGAGGCTGAAAAACTCCTAGATCAAGTGCGCACAAATCATTTCACAAACCTCTTAACACAACAAAAACAACAATGGAATGATTTCGTTTCTCCTCTTCAAGTAACAACACCTGATCCATCCTTTGATATTATGGTCAATCATTGGCTCCCTTATCAGACCTATGCATGTCGCATGCTAGCGCGTACAGCTTTTTATCAAGCGAGTGGTGCATTTGGCTTTCGTGATCAATTGCAAGATAGTTTATCTTTATTATTGCTGAAACCACAACTGGCACGTGAACAATTGTTAAACGCCGCAGCGCGTCAATTTCCCGAAGGTGATGTACAGCATTGGTGGTTACCAGACACCAATGCTGGTGTTCGCACACGCATTTCTGATGATATTGTTTGGCTTGCATATGGAACAGCTCTTTATGTCAATACGACTGGTGACTACGAGTTTCTTGATACCCCAATTGCTTTCATTGAAGGCGCTCCTTTAACTGCTGAACAACATGATGCTTATTTTCAGCCTTTACAATCCTCAAAGGTCGCAACACTTTATGAACATTGTGCTTTAGCTTTAGATCTTGCCATCAAACGCTGTGGACAACATGGGCTTCCACTTATTCTAGGTGGGGATTGGAATGATGGTCTGAATTTGGTTGGTATTAAAGGAAAAGGCGAAAGCACTTGGCTTGGCTGGTTTCTTGGCACTACATTACAAGCATTTATCCCCATTGCCAAAAACCGTGGTGACAGCAGTCATATGCAAACATGGAGTGCATCTCTTAAACATTTGAAAAAATCCCTAGAAAAAAATGGTTGGGATGGTGCTTGGTATCGACGTGGTTATTTTGATGATGGAACCCCTCTTGGTTCCAAGATAAATGATGAATGCCAAATTGATACCATTGCTCAATCTTGGGCTGTCATTTCTCAAATGGCATCACTTAAGCGTCAAAAAAAAGCAATGACATCAATGCTTGAGCAGCTGTCTGATGAAAAAGGTGGTCTTATACACCTTTTCTGGCCTCCTTTTGATAAAAGTATCCTTGAACCTGGCTATATAAAAGGTTATCCACCAGGAATTCGAGAAAATGGTGGTCAATATACGCACGGTGCCATTTGGAGCATCTTAGCGCTTGCTGAAATGGGGGAAAGTGATAAAGCTTATGCTTTATTTTCTATGATAAACCCTATTAACCACGGAAAAAATCCTGAAATTTACCGTGTTGAACCTTATGTTATAGCCGCAGATATTTACGCTATTGAACCACGTCGTGGACAAGGTGGTTGGACATGGTATACAGGCTCAGCAGGTTTGTTTTATCATGCTGCAATACAAGCCATTCTTGGAATTAAGCGTCAAGATCATCAATTGTTTTTACATCCAAATTTACCTTCCTCCTGGCCTGAATATGAAGCAAAAATGAAATTGTATGACGCTGTTTATACCATTAAAGTCAAATGGGGGGCTGAAAATATACTCAGTGTTGATGATAAAAAATATACTGATGTTTATGCAGGTATACCGTTACAAAAAACCGGAAAACACAAAATTATACGCACCGTTAAATTTTAAAAAAACGAAAAAGGTAAAACACTTTTTATTCTTGCCCAAAACCTTAGAGTTGTTATAGTCTCTTCATCCTCTATATTGATCGTGTTGGTAGACAGTAATTTTAGATTTTATGAGACTGAAAGAAACAGGATTATGAATCACCCAGATATTGCTAGACGCGTTTATGATCATACTTGGAAACTTGATCCCATTATTCGCTCGCTTCTGGATACGGATTTTTATAAACTTCTTATGGTACAGATGATTTGGGGGCTTTATCCTAATGTCAATGTTACCTTCTCTCTCATAAACCGTTCTAAAACAATCCATCTTGTCGATGATATTGATGAAGGTGAATTGCGCGCCCAACTTGATCATGCCCTTAGTTTGCGTTTTACAAAAAAAGAAATGATCTGGCTTGCTGGTAATACATTTTATGGACGTAGACAAATTTTCGAACCAGATTTTCTTCATTGGCTTGAAAACTTTCAACTACCAGAATATGAACTAACCCGTAAAGATGGTCAATATATTCTCCATTTTCATGGTTCTTGGGCCCATAGCTCTATGTGGGAAATTCCTGCTCTTGCTATTATCAGTGAATTACGTTCACGTGCTGCTATGAAAAACTTAGATCGTTTTGCTCTTGATGTGCTTTATGCACGTGCTAAAGCAAAAATGTGGGATAAAGTTGAACGTCTTAAAAAATTGCCTGATATTAAAATATCCGACTTTGGCACAAGGCGTCGTCATTCTTTCTTATGGCAACGCTGGTGTGTTGAGGCATTAAAAGAAGGAATTGGCGATTCTTTTACTGGAACTTCCAACGTTCTTCTTGCCATGGATACAGATTTAGAAGCTCTTGGTACCAATGCACATGAATTGCCCATGGTCATTGCCGCCCTCGCCAAGAATGATAATGAATTGTGCAAAGCACCTTATAAAGTTCTGCAAGATTGGAGCCGTTATTATGGTGGAAATCTTCTCATTGTTTTGCCTGATACCTTTGGTACAGAAGCGTTTTTACGCAATGCTCCAGATTGGGTAGCAGATTGGACAGGTTTTAGACCTGACAGTGCTCCACCTATTGAGGGTGGCGAACGCATTATACAATGGTGGAAAGAAAAAGGAAAAGATCCACGTGAAAAATTACTGATTTTTTCTGATGCACTTGATGTCGATACAATTGAAAAAACCTACCATCACTTCTATGGTAAGGTGCGTATGAGTTTTGGATGGGGAACAGACCTTACAAATGACTTCTCAGGATGTGCACCGCAAGAAATTGCAACTTTTGATTCTCTTTCCCTTGTCTGCAAAGTCATACATGCCAATGGCAAGCCAGCCATAAAACTCTCAGATAATCCTGAAAAAACTATCGGTGATCCTAAAGAAATACAACGGTATCTCAATTTCTTTGGGAACGAAAAACGTGTTGCTAGACCCGTAAAGACTTAATCATAAACCCATTTGTATGAAACAATAGCATAAAAATTTTATTATCCATAAAAATACCATGCTGCTCTAAATAGTTTGTACGATGGTAGATATTCTTTTTTCATCAAAAACTCCTTACAATGGTAAAGGTTAACATATTAATCTAATGGCTGAATCTGAGAAACAAAAAACTATAATTTATTTATTGACAATTATAACCAAAACGTGCATTTCATGTGGCCATAATGTGTATTTGCCTTAATTTCAGAGCAAACGCATTTGTAAATTTGTTTGTTATTAGGAAATTTATCTCATGAAACATATTATTTTAACTGCGGTAGTGTTTTCTATCTTTTCTTCAGTATTATCTCCAATGACAGCTAGTGCGCGAGGCTGTGGGATACTGATAGCGGAAAAACTTGTAAAACAAGCTAATAGTCAAGGTAAGAAGCATGGAGAGAACGAGAAACAACTTCTTGCAGAAATTATTACTCCTCAGGCGAGAGGATTCTTTAAAATTAGAGAAGACAGATATTCGGTTGATCTAATACATTATCCCGTTCTTCGTGCTTTGGGATTTGGGAAGGACTGTCATTTGATTGACCCGCATCTGAAAAAGAGGACATACTGGGCTCTTTCATGCTCTGTTGATTGAAAGTAGTAAAGAAAGATAAAGGCTCTTGATAAAGAAAGCATCTCGTGTTGCACGAGATGCTTAGCTTCGTAGATTACCCATAGGTGTAGCAATGGCAACATGCAAAACAGTGAATTATCATCGTAAATCAATATGTTGTAGCTCCTCAAAGTAGCTTTATAAACATTGGGATGACAGTACACCATTTTCTCTACTCATAAAATTGTCTTCACAAACGCATCATTCTACCGAATAAATCATTTTTAAAAAGCTCATTGTTTTGTATATTCTTTATAGCGATACGTGATTTTTAAACTTTGAGAAAAAAATCTTTATCTCTGGTTCCCATAAATCAACTAAAGAGAAAGAAACGTTTGGTTCCTAAGTCCTGTTTCTGTCATTATGACGATGGACGTGTCACAATATAAACGGCAATAAACAGCAAAATAGCAGCAACGAGTAGAGCAAACCACAAAGCAGGATGCACCATCACTAAAAAAGATAAAAAACCACCAACCATACTCACCACTGCAAAAACTTTAACAAATGTCGAAATCGCGCCTTTTTCTTCCCATTGCTTAAGAGGAGGCCCGAATATACGGTGATTGTTCAACCAACAATGAAAACGTGGCGATGAACGAGCAAAACACCATGAAGCAACTAATAAAAAAGGTACGGTTGGCATAACAGGTAATAGGATACCAATGACACCTAATATAACCATAACCCACCCTAATATAAAAATGCAAATGCGCAAAGAGTTAGATATTTTAAAATTTTTCTTCATCTTTTAATACTTTGTTCCTTTGTGCAAAACTATTGTATATACTTTTTTGCTTCTCAATGCTCTAGGGCATAACTCCTATACATCTTTATTTGTAAGCATATTTGCTATGATAACCTCCGCTAAAGCATAAAATAGCTCATGCAATATGATGATCATTGCAAAATTTTCAAGAAATCAGAAAAAAATTCAGAAAAGATAAAAATAAAAAGGCTGCAGAATAAATCAATGCAGCCTTTTAATTATAAATGCAGTGTTTGGGGGAGAATACAGACTGCATTCATCTGCTAGACATTAGGAGGAAAACGTTCTAGCACCTCGCCTTCTAGTTAAAACTAGCATGACAGACAATATACAAAAATGCATGTCTACCATGCATAAATTTTGTCGTACTTAGATTTCCTGAATTGTAGTTCGACGAAAGAAAAGTGACATAAAAATAGTGATAAAAATAAGTGTTAAAATCAATACAATTGTGGAAGCAGAATCAGAGCCAATAAATAAGCTTAAATAAATTCCTAAAAAACCAGAGAAAGCTGCAACAAGTGTAGCGATTACCAACATAAAAGAAAATCGTTTTGTGATAAGATAAGCAATCGCTCCTGGTGCTATCAATAAAGAAATAACCAGAACAATTCCAACAGCTTTCAAAGCCGCAACAATAGTAAGAGAAATCATTGTTAAAAGAGTATAGTGGAGCAGCGATATTCGTAACCCCATTGCACGCCCTTGAACTGAATCAAAAATATACAGCATAAAGTCACGCCACTTCGCTCCTAGAATACCGGTAACAATAGCAGAAATTATCGCCGTCTGTGTAATATCAAGCCAATTAACACCCAAGAGATTGCCAAAGAGAATATGATTCAGATCTAAGCTACTATAAATAGCCGTTGCCAAAACAAGCCCCAAACCAAACATAGAGGAAAAAACAACACCCATCACTGTATCCTGTTTGATGCGGCTATTGCTTCCCAAAAAACCCGTCAGAATAGAACAAATCATACCCGCGACAAAAGCACCGCAAGTAATTAAAGTCATTGTAACATTTTCTGGACGTACATGCTGAAACCAAGCAAATGGTAAAGAAGTCAAAAATGTTATCACCCACGGTGTTGCCATATAACCAACCACAACACCGGGAAAAACCGCATGGGAAATTGCATCACCCAAAAGCGCCCATCCTTTTAAAATAAGAAAACAAGAAAGCATCGCCATTGGGACAGAAAGGATCAAAACAATGAGCATACCCTTAAGCATAAAAGAAAACTGAAAAGGAAGGAGTAACTGATCAATCATGATAATATCATTCCTTTTTGTGCCGCTTTTATCCGTAAGCGCGCAGCAATAAACCCGTGTTTGGGAGCAAAAATAAAAGCTACCATAAATAAAAATGCTTGGAATAGAACAACAACACCACCCGTTTGCGCATTTAAAAAATAACTCACATAAACACCCAATATGCTTGTAAATGTCCCGATCATAACTGCAATAACCAAAACGTTCACAAAACGATCACTTAAAAGATAAGCTGTTGCTCCAGGCGTCACAACAAGACAGATGACCAAAAATGCTCCAACAGTTTGCATAGCAGCAACGGTACAAGCGGCAAGGAGCGTGAAAAAGAGAATCTTTAAAAACTTTACGTTTAACCCAATGGCACGTGCATGCGTTTCATCAAACAAAGAAACAAGGAGATCTTTCCATTTCAAAAGCAATATAAACAAAGAAAGAAAACCAATAAAAGCCAATTGTATAATATCTGATGAACTCACTGCTAAAATATTTCCCAAAACAATCGTATCAATATTAACAGCCATTGGTTTTAATGATTTGAGGAACAATCCAAAAGCAAAAAAGGAAGAAAAAATCAGACCAATAATGGTATCTTCTTTTAGCTTCGTACGGTGGTTAAAAAAGAGCATTGCTGCTGCGGCAAGCCCACCAGAAAAAAAAGCTCCAAGTGAAAAAGGTAATCCTAAAAGATAAGCTCCTGCTACACCAGGAACAATCGAATGGGAAAGGGCATCACCAATCAAGGACCACCCTTTCAACATCAAAAAAGCAGAAAGAAAGGCACAAACACACCCCACTAATCCCGAAACCCACATCGCATTAACCATATATTGATAGCTCAGTGGTTCAAGCAACCAAGAAATCATGCAACATGCTCCATATTTTGAGTATTCTCAAGAACGAGAGGCTGTTTACTCCCTGCAAAAACATCATTTTTTTTTGTACTTTGAAGATCAAAAATATGATGGTGCAAAGATCCACCAAAAGTTTTTTCAAGATTTTCTTTTGTAAAGACAGTTTCAGTTAACCCCGAAGCCAAAACCGTTCCCTTTATTAAAACTGTATGATCACAAAACTCACGAACAGAACCCAAATTATGGGTAGAAACCAATATCACAGCTCCTTCTTTACGGAGGTCTTGTAATAAAGCAATGATTTTATCTTCTGTTGTGACATCGACTCCTGTAAATGGCTCATCTAATAAAATAGCTTTTGCTTGCTGTGCAAGAGCACGTGCCAGAAAAACGCGCTTTTTCTGCCCACCAGAAAGTTCGCCAATTTGACGTTTGGCAAATGCCAACATATCAACGCGTTCTAATGCAACACGGACAGCTTCATAATCTCGTGCCCGTGCATAACGAAAAAAATTCATATGTCCATATCGTCCCATCAAAACAACATCTTCGACGAGAACAGGAAAATTCCAATCAACATCCTCACTCTGAGGAACATAAGCAATAAAATTTTGCTTTAAAGCCATGTCAACGGGCAAACCAAACATGCGAATTTTTCCTTTTGATGGTCGCACAAACCCCATAATAGCTTTAAATAACGTTGATTTGCCTGACCCATTAACGCCAACCAGTGCCGTAATAGAACCTGTTGGGCTGTCAAAGTTTACTTCGCGCAAAGCTGTGTGCCCATTACGATAAGTTACTGTTACCCCTTGAGCAAATATTCCAGATCCTGTCATTGGCCTTTTACTCCATCTAATAAGGCATTGCTAATCCGCCCACTCGTGACACGTAATAAATCAATATAGGTTGGGACCTCACCATTTTTTTCACTCAAAGAATCAACATAAAGAACACCACCATATTTAGCCCCTGTTTCTCTCGCAACCTGTTTAGCAGGCGCAGGAGAAATAGTGCTTTCAGAGAAAACTGCTTGAATATTGTATTTGCGAACCATATCAATAACGTGCTTAACTTGCTGTGGTGTCCCTTGCTGATCAGCATTAATTGGCCATAAATAAAGTTCTTTCAGATCAAAATCACGTGCCAAATAACTAAATGCTCCTTCACTCGTGACAAGCCAACGTTTGTCTTGTGGTACTGCTGCCAATTCAGCCCTAATTGGATCAATTGTGGCACGAATCTTTTGTTTATAAGTTTCGGCATTTTCTTTATAAATAGCAGCATGCTCAGGATCGTATTTTACAAAAGCATCACGAATATTATCAACGTAAATCAAAGCTGAAGTTGGCGACATCCATGCATGAGGATTAGGCTTACCACTGAAAGGTCCCTCACCAATTTTAATCGGTACAACACCTTCAGAAACAACAGCACTTGGAACATCTTTAATATTTTGAAAAAATTTCTCAAACCAAAGCTCCAATTCTAATCCATTCCATAAGATAAGATTTGCTCCTTGTGCGCGCATTAAGTCGCGAGGTGTCGGTTGATATTCATGAATTTCAGCACCTGGTTTGGTGATTGATTCAACATCAGCGGCATCACCTGCTACATTCCGTGCCATATCAGCAATAATAGTGAAGGTTGTCACTGCTTTAAATTTACCAGCACATAAAGCTAAATTAGGAGTGAGAAAAATAACACTCCCCCAAATTATGGTAAAAAACGTTCTTACGTTCATTAATCTTCTCTCTTTCATAACTTTTATTGCTAATGATTTGCATTACTATCTAGCAATAACAGTTATTTTTTACATTTGCAATGAAGGATTCTGCCAAAAAATAACTTTTAAAAATGTTTAGAAATATTCTTTCTTGTTAAAAAAACTGATGATTGAAAGAGAAAATGGCTTTGATGTAGAAGCCCCTTTTTCAAGAATTCTTATAGATCTTTTAATGCAAAAAATAAGGGAGCACTCAAAAGTACTCCCACTTTATAAAATAATCCGATAAAAAAGAAAGATACTCAACAACGCAGAGATGCACCCGTTGCTTTGGTGACATTTTCTACTATTTTCAAAGTAAGCTCTTCTAAATCTTCATCAGTTAAAGTCCGTTCAATGGGTTGAATAGCAACTTCTATCGCCACAGATTTTTTATCCTCGCCAAGGTTTAAGTCTTCAAAAACATCAAAAATCTGCACTGAATGGATTAGTTTTTTATCTACTCCACCTACAGCGCGAACAATGAGAGAGGCCGCAACCGTTTTATCAACTACAAATGCAAAATCACGTCGCACCATTTGAAAAGGCGACAGTTTCAAAGGAGAACGACTTTTTATAGCCTTTTTCTTTGATTCTGGAATCCGATCAAGAAAAACCTCAAAACCACATAAAGGACCATTAACATCTAATTTTTCTAATGTAGCAGGATGAAAAATACCAAAAAAACCAAGAATAATCTTTGATCCAAGTTTCATAACCCCTGAACGACCAGGATGATACCAATCGGGTGCTCCAATCTCAATCTGTACCTTCTCAATATCCATACCGCATGCTTCCAAAACAGCCAATGCATCTGCTTTTGCATCAAAAACATTAACGGCTTTTGCATTACCACTCCAAAAGCGTCCCGCCCCTTCAAATCGCTCTGTTCCACGGCGAATCCCACCAGCAACGCGCTGTTGTTTATCAGGTGTATCACCTTCATAAATGTTCGAAACTTCAAACAAAGCAAGATCTGAAAAACCACGATCAGCATTTCGCTGTGCTGCTACAAGCAAACCAGGTAAAAGCGAAGGACGCATGACAGACATATCAGGAGAAATAGGATTGACCAATTTAAGCTGTATTTGCCCCCCTCCAAAAGCAAGCGCCTGTTTTTCAGAAATAAAAGACCACGTCACAGCCTCCTTCATACCACGATGTGCCAAAGCCAAACGAGTAAGACGTGAACGAAGTTGCGAACATGTTAAACCTTGATTTTTTTCTTCTACGAAATCTTCTAACGGAATGGGCTCAATTTTATCTAACCCATAAATTCTCATTACCTCTTCAACTAAATCCGCTTTACCGACAATATCAGGGCGCCATGTTGGTACTTTAACCGTTACCACATCTCCTTCCCCTTCAATGCAAAACCCAAGCTTTGTTAAAATAGTAAGGACTTTTTCACGCTCTATTTGTAAATTTGTTAAACGTTTAATTTCAGAAAAGGGAAAAGCGATTTGTTTGACTTCTGGGGGCTGATAACCAATAATTCTCGCTTTTGAACCTTCACCACCACAAAGACGTAAGACCAATTCTGTTGCAACCTCAAGCCCTTTTTCCATAAAAGCTGGATCAACACCCCGTTCAAACCGATAGCGGGCATCACTAATCAGTCCTAATGTGCGACCTGTTTGCGCAATGCTTTGTGCATCCCAAAGAGCTGATTCAATAATAACGCGACGTGTCGTTTCATCACAGCTCGTTCTTTCACCACCCATAATACCAGCAATCGATACAACCCCCTCATCATCGGCAATCACACAATCTTTAACACTCAAATTATAGACTTTTCCGTTAAGTGCCTGAAGCTGTTCACCCTCACGACCAAGACGTATACGCAAATGGCCTTTAATCTTATCTGCATCAAAAACATGAAGTGGACGACCAAGATCAAAACTGATATAATTGGTCATATCAACCAGTGCATTAATCGGTCTTAAACCAATTGCATTCAAACGCTGTTGCATCCATTGTGGCGATGCACCATTTTGAACATTGCACACTTCACGCCAAGCAAAACCTAAACATAATGATGAATCTTGCGGAAAATCTAAAGAAACATCAAGGAGTGTTTCAAAAAAAGTATCAAACTGTGGCAAGGATAACTCTTTTAACTGTCCAATTCCGGTCGCCGCAAGGTCACGCGCAATACCATAAACACCTGTGCAATCAGAACGATTAGGTGTTAAACCAATATCAATGATTGGATCATCTAAACCTGCATAAGCCGCAAATGACATTCCAATAGGTGCATTTTCTGGAAGTTCGATAATGCCATCGTGTTCACTTGATAATTCAAGCTCTGCTTGTGAACACATCATCCCAAAACTCTCAATTCCGCGGATTTTTCCTACAGATAATGTTACAGCAAGTCCAGGGACATAAGTGCCTGGAAATGCAAGAACACCAACAAGTCCAGCACGTGCATTGGGTGCCCCGCAAACAACTTGTACAGGCGTACCAGACCCCACATCAACAGACAAAATCTGGAGTTTATCTGCATCAGGATGTTTTATTGCCGTTAAAACTTTTGCAATGACAAAACCTTTCAAAGAAGAACGGTCATCAACACTATCAACCTCAAGGCCTATAGCCGTTAGTTTATCACAAATTTCATCTAAAGACGCCTTTGTCTCTAAGTGATCTTTTACCCACGACAATGTAAATTTCATTTTAAAACCTCATATCAAAGCTATGATAAGATCACACATTTCTTAAACCAGAGGAAAAAGCAGGCATATCAAAGCAGCGAAAGCCATAATGATCTATCCAGCGTAGATCAGCATCAAAAAAAGCCCGTAAATCCGGCATACCGTACTTCAACATGGCAATGCGATCAATGCCCATTCCCCAAGCAAAACCTTGGTACTCATCAGGGTCAAAACCAACATTTTTCAATACATGAGGATGTACCATTCCACATCCTAAGATTTCTAACCAATCCTCTCCCTCCCCAAAACGTACTTCTGAACCAGAACGATTACATTGAATATCAACTTCCATAGACGGTTCAGTAAAAGGAAAAAAAGAAGGACGAAAGCGCATCTTTACAGAAGGAACTTCAAAAAATGCTTTACAAAAGGTCTCATGAAGCCACATCATATGTGCAATGGTGGAAGTTTTATCAATGACAAGACCTTCTACCTGATGAAACATTGGTGAATGCGTTGCATCCGAATCCATGCGGTACGTTTTTCCAGGAATAATGATACGGATCGGTGCTTTTTGCTTTTCCATCGTACGAATTTGTACAGGTGATGTATGGGTACGTAATAATTTCCGCTCTCCCGTTTTATCAACATCAAAAAAGAAGGTATCATGCATTTCGCGGGCTGGATGACCTTCAGGAAAATTCAATGCTGTAAAATTATAATAATCTGTTTCAATATCTGGCCCCTCTGCAACAGAAAAGCCCATCTTCATATAAATGGCTATAAGTTCTTCAATCACTTGTGAAATAGGATGAATGCGCCCTCGTTCTATAGGTGAAGAACGCACAGGCAAAGTAATATCAACTGTTTCACTAGAAAGACGTGCATCCATTACTTGGCGTTTAAGAAGCTCACGCTTTTGTGCCCATAATTCTAAAACGCGATTTTTTAATCCATTAAGAACGGGGCCAACTTTATGGCGTTCTCTAGCATCCATTGTTCCTAATGCTTTTAATCTTTCAGAAATACTGCCTTTTTTGCCTAACGCCGCAATACGCACTGCTTCAAGAGCTTGTTCATCACCAGCTGCTTCTAAAGCTGAACAAATCTCTTGTTCCAAACGCTCAATGTCGCTCATATTTTCTGCCTATTTTTTTAATAGAAAAAAACCCGCACTCGTAATAACCAGTACGGGATCCCGAATAAATGAATGCTTTAAGAGAACACGACTGGCTTATTTGACAGCGCCTTCAAAAGCATTAGGTGTTGTATTTTTCAAATATTCCAAAGCCTTCTTTGCGGAAGCGACTAAAGCAGAAAATGCTGCTTGCTCATGAATTGCTATATCCGAAAGAACCTTACGATCAACCTCAATACCCGCTTTTGATAAACCATCAATAAAGCGTCCATATGTTAAACCTTCTGCTCGAACAGCTGCATTAATTCTCTGAATCCACAAAGCGCGGAAAGTCCGTTTTCTATTTTTGCGATCACGATACGCGTATTGTTTTGAACGATCAACGGCTGCCTTTGCTGCACGAATAGTATTTTTACGCCGACCGTAAAAACCTTCAGCCTGTTTAAGAACTTTTTTATGTTTAGCGTGTGCTGTCACACCTCTTTTTACACGTGCCATGTAATATTCTCCTAAAAATCAAAAGCGTAAGGTCTATAAACCATTTGGCAAATAATACTGAACAACTTTCTGAGCATCTTGTTCGCATAAAACCATCGTTCCACGTGCATCACGAATAAATTTATTCGAACGCTTAATCATGCCATGGCGCTTCCCTGCAGCTGCTACTTTAACTTTGCCTGACGCAGTGATTTTAAACCGCTTCTTAGCGGATGACTTGGTCTTCATCTTGGGCATTTTGCTACTCCATACATTTTATTCATTCAAGTGAATTTATTTCTTCAAGCGGACCAACGCCTGAAAAAGCATTTAAACAGCCACGGCATGCCCTGCCGGGCGGTTTCAACAGCATTTTCATAAGCTAGTATAGACAAAATAGCAAGAGTATATCAAAAAAAAATCGGAGCACCGTTTCCTTGAACTTCAACCAAAGGTGCTGGAATGGCATTTGTTTTGATTACGGCTTTACACAGATCAGCAATAATGCATTGCCTACAGTGTGCTTTACGCGCTTGGCAAATATAACGTCCATGTAAAATGAGCCAATGATGCGCATGACGAAGATAATACACTGGTATAATTTTTAACAACCTTTCTTCAACAATATCTGGTGTTTTGCCAGGCGCTAAACCGAGGCGGTTTCCAAGGCGAAAAATATGCGTATCTACTGCTAGCGTAGGATAACCAAAAGCGACATTTAAAACAACATTGGCCGTTTTACGCCCCACTCCAGGAAGAGTCATAAGTGCTTCACGACTATTAGGCACTTGGCCATCATATTGATCAATTAAAAAACGGCACAGTGCATAAACATTACGCGCTTTTGCACGCCAAAGACCAATGGTACGAATATGACGTGCAATCTCCTCTTCTCCCAATGCAATCATTTTTTCTGGTTGATCAGCAAGATGAAATAATTCTTTTGTTGCTTTATTAACACTCTTATCTGTAGCTTGAGCCGAAAGAATAACTGCAACCAAAAGCGTAAAAGCATTGGTGTAGATAAGATCACTCTTAGGTATTGGGCGTTGAACAGAAAAACGGCGAAAAATTTCTTCAATTTCTTCTTCCTCGTACAATATTTCAGAAATTTCAGAAGATTTTTGCACCCTTGACAATTTACTTGTTCTTTGAATCATTGAACTCTCTCATCTTCTTCTCTTGAAGTTATCACCCACACTCGCCATATGAGAGGGATGCAGCAAACACTTTTTATAGAGTTTGGTCAAGTAAAGCCGCTTTGAAGAGGAAATTCACAATGACACATGTGACGCCTTTCTCCAATCCCTTTCTTTTAGGATTTGAAACGATAGAAAAAACGTTGCGACGTATTGGTAAAGCTGATGAAACTTATCCAGCCTATAATATTGAACGTTTAAACAAAAACGATGACGCAAATCATATACGTATAACTCTGGCTGTTGCTGGATTTAAAGTTGATAATCTTAATATCTTGCTCGACGACAATCAATTAATCATTCACGGTAAGCAAACAGATAATCAAAACCATCAATATTTATATCACGGTATAGCGGCACGGCAATTCCAACGTACTTTTGTTCTCGCAGAGGGAATGCATGTTACAAATGCCGAGTTGAAAAATGGTCTCTTATCAATTAACCTACACCAACCAAAATTAAAAAAACAAACAAAGCAGATTCCAATCGGAGTCAGTGAGAATGAGTAGTACAAATTAAAGCGTAAAGGAAGAATGAAATGGGAGAACACAAACAGAACTTGTTGTTGCAAGATACTACCCATTTTGATGCGGGGCAGATTGCTTATTTAAAAAGGGTTTGTACAGATGATCTGGCAAAAAAATTTCCAGATCTTCCACCAATGACCCCAGGTATTACAATATGGGCTCTCTTTGCTGAAACGGGTTATCCGATCATTTTATCTGATGAGCGTTCTCTTGCTCTTGCGGGTGCGAATGAGCATGAATTGCAACTTGTAACTCTACATTAACCTGTTTTATGAAAAGCAGCTGAAGTCTCTTCATAAACTCTCTTAGTCGGTCATGCTCAATAGAGTACGGTAATGAGTTTTTTATACATAAATTGAAAGAAAATTTTTTCAATTTCAACAGCATCACTCTTTTCAAAAAGTACCGTTGCGCTTAACTTTGCACTCTTCCACTTACCATAGCATCAATTTTTTAAGCAAACGGTATCTGTATCTTCTTTTTCATACAAGGTATAATTTTGCTGAGAAAAATCTTTACTGAGCGGTGCTCTTTGCGATATTTTAATTTAGCTTTTATACTGAACTTTTTACTTCTTAATATTGCTCCTTTCTTTAACAAAGATCTTAAAAAAAATCTTCTCCAGAATATTCTCAAATATATTCAAAGGCTCAAAATCCTTCAATATCTCCAATGTAACCCCAAAAACCATATTTCCTTATAGGCATTATAGGCACCCCTGTATGCGTATTCATTTTAAAACGATGCCAATCTTTAACTTAGAATATTCTTTTCTAACGCCATCCACATGTCCTTAATTGCTGTTCATAACTTCGAGAGAGATTTGCCATACGCTGTGCCGCTTGTGCAAGTGCTGTAGAAACATAACCTCCACTGCGCGCATAAGCACCATGACCCATATGATAATTTAAATAAAGACTATAGGCATCATTAAATCTCACACTATTGCGTTGAATAGTTTGACGATGATACCAGGCAACAAAATCAGCAGCATCTGCAAAATTGGTCCGTCGCGCAAAAGATCTCCCTCCAGAACGCTGATACATCGCCCAAGTGCTATCAAGTGCTTGTGAATAGCCATACGCTGTCGACCGGCGCTTCCATGGAATAAAACCAAAAAGCTTTGTGCGTGGCGGGCGTGCATTGTGACGAAAATTTGATTCCATCTTAATGGTTGCAAGAATAGTAGACATAGGAATTCCGTAGCGCATTTCTGCACGTTTAGCAGCTTTCCCCCAATTATCAAAAAAACCATTTTTCTGTGCCAAAATAGCACATGCATTGTTTGTATACAGGGGGCGGCTTGTTGCACATCCCCCCAGCAAAAACACCAATGCTCCTAAAAACAAAAGGTGTCGCATATTTTCTATTCCTCTCATTGGGAAATAAAACGAGCTATAGGTACAAAAAAATTATTACCAATCAATGAAGAAGTCTTATGACATTGAAAAGATTAATTCATTCCTCATCAACCAAACACAATTTTTGCGACTGAACAGGAGCAGTCATTTGTATTGGCTTTGAATCTTTTTCTTTTAATTCAAAAGTTTCAATACGATTAGCCCGTTTCATAATTTTGGAAGATGATATTAAAATTGAGTCTATATCTTCACCTGCTTTGGAAAAATGTTTCTGTAAAGCACGAACACGTGTATCCATTCGTCCAAAATCTTCCATTAATTTTACCACTTCCGATTGAATCAAATGCGCTTGTTCACGCATTCGCGCATCTTTCATTATGGTTTGTACAACCTGAACAGATAACATCAACAAAGATGGCGATACAATAATCACATGTGAACGATTGGCTTTTTGTACCAATGGCTCAAAATCTTCATAAATTGTTGCAAAAATCGACTCTGATGGCACAAAGAGAAAAGCAGTATCATGTGTTTCTCCAGGAATTAAATATTTCTGCGCAATGTCGCGAATATGTACTTCCATATCAGTGCGAAATTGGCGTTCGGCCTCCTGACGCTCTTGAGCTGAGGCTGCTTTACGCATCGCATTCCAAGCTTCCAAAGGAAATTTAGCATCAACAACAAGAGAAGGTGCCTTATTAGGCATATGAATGAGACAATCTGGGCGTTTTCCATTGGAAAGAACGGCTTGAAAGACATAGGCATTCGCTGGTAGAGCATCAGCAATAATTGCTTCCATCCTCCCCTGACCAAAAGTACCACGCGTTTGCTTATTGTTTAAAATAGCCTGTAACTGAACAACTTGTCCTGTAAGCGATTGAATATTATTTTGTGCCGCATCAATCACTGCTAAGCGCTCTTGTAAACGATTTAAATTTTCATAGGTAGATTTGGTCTGGACCTGAAGAGTTTGACCCAAATTGGTGGTCATTCCATTGAGTTGCTCACTGATAGATTTATTTAATTCGGCTTGTCTTTGACCAAAAATTTCTGCCATCGTCTGCATTCGACCTTGCATTTCAGCCTGTGTTTTCAACAATGTATCCATCTGCATTTGTGCCTCACGAGCACGTTCAGCAAGTTCACTTTCCAAAAGTGCCTTTTTTCGAGAAGAATTTATCAACAGACAAAAAGCTAAGCAAACAATTACAAATAAAAGTAAAATCATCCATTGGGCAAAAGAAGCACTAAAGAACATAAAAGAAGAAAACGAATCAACCATAAAAGGTAATATAACGTTCTCACTGTAAAAAAGTACAAGAATCTGTTATTTTATATTGACCCAAAACAAACCATTGATTAATTTACACTTATGCCAATTAAATCTTTAGTTACTTTACCGGATCCGATTTTACGGGAAGTGTCCAAGCCCGTCGAGCATATCGATTCAGCTCTCCAAAAGCTTGCTGATGATATGTTGGAAACTATGTATCATGCTAAAGGCGTTGGTCTTGCCGCTATTCAGATTGGCATACCGCTCCGTATGTTGGTTATAGATATCTCTGGAAATGAAACCTCAAAAAATCCACTTGTTATTATAAATCCTGAAATTTTATGGCTTTCAGATGAACGAAATGTTTATAAAGAGGGTTGCCTTTCCATTCCTGAATATTATGCAGAAGTTGAACGTCCCAAACGCTTGTGTGTCCGCTATCAAGATCGCGAAGGAAAGCAAACGGAAATTGAAGCAGATGATCTCCTCGCTACTTGTTTACAGCATGAAATTGATCACTTAAATGGATGTCTTTTTATTGACCATATTTCGAAGCTTAAACGTGATATGGTAATACGGAAATTTAAAAAACGCGCAAAAGAAAACAATACAGAGGAAGCACTTTTGTAATGGCATTACGATTAAGTTTTATGGGAACACCTGATTTTTCCGTTCCCATTTTACAGGCTTTGTTGGATGCTGGTCATGATGTTGTTGCTGTTTATAGCCAGCCCCCTCGTCCTGCAGGGCGTCGCGGTCTTAAACTTGTTCCCTCACCTGTTCAAAATGCAGCACAAGAGAGATCCATTCCTGTATTCACACCTCAAACACTTAAAACAGCCGAACAACAAGCCCAATTTGCAGCACTTTCTGTTGACGCTGCTGTTGTTGTTGCCTATGGACTCCTCCTACCGAAAGCTATTCTTGAAACCCCCCGTTTTGGTTGTTTTAATGCCCATGCTTCACTGTTACCACGTTGGCGTGGCGCTGCACCTATTCAGCGAGCAATTATGGCTGGTGATAAGGAAACGGGGATGATGATTATGAAAATGGATGAAGGACTTGACACTGGGCCTATCGCTCTTTCTCACTCCATCCCTATCACCGATAATATGACAAGCTTTGAACTTTCAAATAAACTTTCACGCATAGGCGCAAAACTTATGGTAGAGACTCTATCAGTTCTTGAAAAAGGACAGCTTATACTCACCCCACAATCAGGGGAAAATATAACCTATGCCTCTAAAATCAAAAAAGAAGAAACTCGCATTGATTGGACAAAGCCTGCAGAACTTATTCATAGACAGATCCGCGCACTCTCTCCCTTTCCTGGTTGTTGGTGCAACATGAAGATTGGGGACAAAGAAGAACGCGTAAAAATTCTTGGGAGTCGTTTAACAACAGGAACTTCTCTTGAAATTGGTCGGGTAGAACCAGATTCTTTGATTATCCATTGTGGACACGGGCGTCTTGAAATAACCCATCTGCAAAAATCTGGTGGTAAAATTCTTGATAGCGCAACATTTTTGCGAGGCGCTCATATTTCTGCTGTTTTTTAAGATGCCCCGTTTTAAACTCACCCTTGAATATGATGGCTCAAATTATGCTGGTTGGCAACGCCAAGCAGAGCTTCGTACCATACAAAGTGCCCTCGAGCAGGCTATTTTTTACTTCTCTGGACAACAAGTAACCATTACGACAGCGGGTCGAACTGATGCAGGTGTCCACGCTACCGGACAAGTCGCACATGTTGATTTTGAAAAAAACTGGCACACGCATACTGTACGCGATGCACTCAATGCCCATTTACAAAAACAGAAGGAAAATATTTCTGTCTTGAATGTACAAAACGTTCCTGATAGCTTTGATGCGCGATTTTCTGCTATCAGACGCCATTATCTTTTTAAAATTCTCAATCGCCGCTCTCCACCAGCTCTAAACGCCAAACGCGTGTGGTGGCTGCCAAAACCCCTCGATGCTGAAGCTATGCATGAAGCTGCACAGAAACTTGTAGGACGTCATGATTTTACCACTTTCCGCTCAGCGCATTGTCAAGCCAAAAGTCCTATTCGCACGCTTGAACGCCTCGATGTTCAAAGGGAAGGAGAAGAAATTTTCCTCTATGCGCAAGCCCGCTCTTTTCTTCATCATCAAATTCGTTCATTTGCAGGAAGTCTTATGGAAGTTGGCATTGGACGCTGGACAGTAAGCGACCTTGAAGCAGCTCTTCATGCTAAAGATCGCACACGTTGTGGTGTCGTCGCGCCTCCTTCAGGACTCTATTTGACAAAAGTTGACTACTAACTCCCCTGTAAAAAGCATTTTTCTAAAAGTGGCTAAGAAAGCTTATAAAAGGAACGGATTTTTTCAAAAGCTTCCACTGCTGTATCAACAAATGTTATAAGTGTGAGATCTGAAGGAGAAATTGTACCTTGCGCAGATAAATAATCAAAATTAATCACATTGTTCCAAAATTCTTTTCCAAATAACAAAATTGGAACCTTTTTCATCCGTCCCGTTTGCATTAAAGTCAGCGTCTCAAACAGCTCATCCATAGTCCCAAATCCGCCAGGGAAAACAGCTAATGCCTTTGCACGCATTAAAAAATGCATTTTGCGCATCCCTAAATAATGAAAATTAAAACATAAATGCGGAGTCACATAAGAATTAGGTGATTGTTCATGGGGTAACACAACATTCAAACCAATTGTTGGTGCACCAACATCAAAAGCGCCGCGATTTCCTGCTTCCATTACTCCTGGACCTCCCCCTGTGACAACCACAAATTCACGATACTCGGTCGTAGCAGAATAGCATGAGCACAAACGTGCAAATTCCCTTGCCTCATTGTAATAATGTGCCATAGCATGCAAATTCTCCTTTTGCGTTTCATTTTTTGCTGCCCATGCTTCTTGCCCAGGTTCAGGAATACGTGCACCACCAAATAAAACAACGGTTGATTGAATATCACATTCTTGGAGTATTATTTCTGGCTTTAAAAATTCAAGACCAATACGTTGTGAACGTAGTTCAGGACGCATCATAAACTCTTGGTCAAGATAAGCCAAACGATAAGTCGGTGAACACATTTGCGTTGAATTAAAGACTTTATTGACCTGTTGTAGAGCATCCTTCACATGAAGAAATGAACACCAACTGTTTTTTTCTTCTTTTCGTTTTTCTTTATAGCCTTTTTTCATGCATCTTTCCTATTTCTTCATCGTTTTATTGACTGAAAACATTTCTTGGCGTAGGTCATAGACAATAAATCTTGAAGCTTTCAACTTATTTAATGGAACCGCGATCATGACTCATCTTACACAACTTGAAATGGTTATTGAAAAAGCATTTGAAGAGCGCAATTCTATTAATACCATGACAAAAGGTGAAATCCGCGAGAGTGTCGATTATGCATTAAACCTTCTCGATAAAGGGGAGATCCGTGTTGCTCAGCGTCAAGAAAATGGGCAATGGTATGTACACCAGTGGTTAAAAAAAGCTGTTCTTCTCTCTTTTCGGCTTAATCCTATGCACCTTATTGCCGGTGGAATAAATGAAACATATTGGTGGGATAAAGTCCCTTCAAAATTTTCTGGTTGGCAAGAAGCCGACTTTAAAAAAGCTGATTTTCGTTGTGTTCCTGGAGCAATTGTCCGTCATTCTGCCTATATTGCTTCCAATGTCATCTTGATGCCATCCTTTGTCAATCTTGGTGCCTTTGTCGATGAAGGGACAATGGTGGACACGTGGACAACTGTTGGATCTTGCGCACAAATTGGCAAACATGTTCACCTTTCTGGTGGCGTTGGTATTGGAGGTGTTTTGGAACCACTGCAAGCAAACCCAACGATTATTGAAGATCATTGTTTTATCGGTGCACGATCTGAAATCGTTGAAGGCTGTATTATCCGTGAAGGTGCTGTTTTAGGAATGGGAGTCTTTATTGGAAAATCGACGAAAATTATTGATCGTACAACAGGTGAAATTTTTATCGGTGAAGTACCAGCTTACTCTGTCGTTGTTCCAGGTTCTCTTCCGGGAAAACCACTCCCAAACGGTGAAGCAGGTCCGAATCTTTATTGCGCTGTCATAGTAAAACGTGTTGATCAAAAAACACGAGAAAAAACGTCTATTAATGATCTTTTACGTGATTAAAAAATATTCCTCAAAACTTTAACAAAACAGCGAAATACAAAAGTGTAATCAATGAAGAGGAATGCATTTTTTCATTATTTACTCATTTTGAGCGCTTGAATAAAAGCTGATTGGGGGATTTCTACTTTTCCGAATTGGCGCATCCGCTTTTTCCCCTCTTTTTGCTTTTCTAAAAGTTTGCGCTTACGAGTCACATCTCCACCATAACATTTAGCCGTTACATCTTTACGCAACGCACGAATTGTCTCACGGGCAATAATTTTACCACCTATCGCTGCTTGAATCGGAATCTGAAACATGTGCTGAGGAATAAGGTCTTTCAGTTTTTCGCACAACGAACGCCCACGCTTTTCTGCAATAGTGCGATGCACAAGCATCGACAATGCATCTATAGGCTCTCCATTTACCAAAATAGACATTTTAACCAAATCGCCCTCTGCATAATCCTTCATTTGATAATCAAAAGAAGCATATCCCTTCGAGATTGATTTTAAACGATCGTAAAAATCAAACACCACTTCGTTCAACGGCAAATCGTATGTAACCATAGCACGTGTTCCAACATAGGACAAACTAACCTGTACCCCACGCCGTTCTTGGCAAAGTTCTAAAATTGAACCAAGATAGTTATCAGGAGTCATGATTGTAGCCCGAATCCACGGTTCTTCGATGGAAGAAATTTTAACAATATCAGGCATATCGGCTGGATTATGCAATTCTTTAACAGAACCATCATTCATATTCATGCGATAAACAACAGAAGGTGCTGTCGCAATTAAATTTAAATTAAACTCACGCTCTAATCGCTCTTGAATAATCTCGAGATGAAGAAGCCCTAAAAAGCCACAACGGAAGCCAAATCCTAAAGCCGCTGATGTTTCCATTTCAAAGGAAAAACTCGCATCATTTAAACGCAATTTACCCATCGCTGCACGTAAATCATCAAAATCGGCGGCATCAATGGGAAAAAGTCCACAAAAGACAACCGGTTGCGCCGGCTTAAAACCCGGCAAAGCCTCTTCACAAGGACGGCGCTCTTCTGTAATGGTGTCACCAACCCGTGTATCCGCAACCTCTTTAATAGAGGCCGTTATAAAGCCAATTTCTCCAGGACCTAATTCATCCATCTGAATCATTTTGGGAGTAAAGACTCCCACCCGTTCAACTGGATATTTCGCTCCCGTCCCCATCATACGAATGGTTTGTCCTTTTTTCAAAACACCATCAATAACTCGCACCAAAACGATAACGCCAAGGTAACTATCATACCAACTGTCAACCAACATTGCCTTTAAAGGCTTGTGAACATCACCAGTCCGCGGAGAGGGCAATTGTGTAACAATTGCTTCCAAAACATCAGGAACACCCAAACCTGTTTTCGCAGATATTTCTACGGCTTGAGAAGTATCGATGCCAATTACATCCTCAATTTGTTCTTTAACCCGCTCGGGTTCTGCTGCTGGAAGATCAACTTTATTGAGTACAACGACCAATTCATGAGAATTATCAATAGCTTGATAAACATTCGCTAATGTTTGTGCTTCTACCCCTTGGCTCGCATCTACGACCAGTAACGAACCTTCACAAGCTGCGAGTGACCGCGAAACTTCATAAGCAAAATCCACATGTCCCGGCGTATCAATAAGGTTTAAAATATAGGTTTCACCATCCTTTGCTTTATAGTGCAAACGAACCGTCTGGGCCTTAATGGTAATCCCACGTTCGCGTTCAATATCCATGGAATCGAGCACTTGCTCTTTCATCTCACGAATCTCAAGTCCTCCTGTCATTTGAATCAAACGATCAGCCAAGGTCGACTTTCCGTGATCAATATGCGCCACGATGGAAAAATTACGGATATAATTACGATCTACTGTCATAAGGGCGATTTAGCAAAGAATAGCACAAAAGGCAAAAACCAATTGCACCTCTTCGAAAACATTTTAAAAGAATATAAATAAAAAAAACTTCTCAAAACACAACACTTCATAATCTAAAAAATAAAGCTTTCGTTTGCTAAACTTTCTATAAATAGCTGAAAGCATTTAAATACTCTTACCTTTTTCATATTTGTTGGTTCTAATCACTCATATACCTCTATAATGTGAGAAATGCATAGAGAGTTAGACTTGTGATTACAATTCTCACAAAGTGCTCTTTCAATTCGTAAACAATAAGAAAATATATTTCTAAAAGATTCTTTTTCTCTTCTTTCTTAAAAGTAAAAAAGAGAATCTCCCTTATTTTGATAAAAAAATAAAAATAAAAACATCATAAAATAAAATCATAACAAGAGAGAGGAAAAATTAATCAATTTTTTTAATCACTTTATCTTTTTTACGCCATTGTGAAGGTTGTAATTCAGCCACGACGATTCCAATCAGGATGAGCGCTCCTCCTAATAAAGCTAAAGGGGATAAAAGCTCACCAGCTAAACGCCCAACAATACCAGCCCATACCGGTTCACCTGCATAAATAAGTGTTGCACGCGTAGGCGAAATAGATTTTTGTGCCCAATTCATTGCCAATTGAATGATAGCACTCATCAATGCCAATCCAGCACCGATACTCAGCCATATCCATGAAAATTCAGGAACACTTTCCCCCATTAAAGGCATACAAAAAAATGAAAACAGACCACTAAAAAATAACTGTATAATCGTTACGCGTCGACTATCAACTTTGTTGGCAAAAATTCCAATGAGTATAATTTCTCCAGCAATTGCTAAAGCACCTAACAAAGTTAAAATTTCACCTTTTGAAAAATCAAAACTTCCTGGATTTTGTCCAGAAATAAGGACAAGACCAATAAAAGCAAAAATAATACCAACCCAACAGGCTAAACGGGGCGGCTTTTTAAAAGCAATCCATTGCAATATTGGAACCATCGGAACATAAAGCGCCGTGATAAAAGCCGACTGACTACTCATAATCGTTTGGAGCCCTGTAGCTTGTAAAGCGTAACCCAAAAACATCCCTAAACCAATAGCCATTCCCGCAAAAACTTCATAAACAGTTATATCCTTCATAGAGCGCCCAAAAATTGCCCCACAGATCAATGATGCAATAATAAAGCGAAATCCAACAAAGAAGAGAGGACCGCTATAGCGTACGGCAATTTGAGTCACTAAAAATGTAATACCCCACAATATTGTCGCAGCAAATAAGGCTAATTCTGGCTTGCTCAATAAAGAATTTTTCAACTGTTTTATATTAATCATAAAAGGTCTTTCCCTTCAATTCTTCCCTCTACCTTATGAAACAATAAGTGTTCCAACCCCTTGTTTAGTAAATAGTTCTAGCAAGACAGAATGGGGGGTTTTGCCGTTTAAAATGACAACACCTTCTACTCCATTTTGGAGAGCCTTTATACAAGTTTCTACTTTTGGAATCATCCCCCCTGAAATCGTTCCATCTCTGATGAACTTTTCAGCTTCAGAAATTGTCAATTCTTTTAAAAGATTACCGTGTTTATCCAAGACACCAGGAACATCGGTGAGAAATAAAAGGCGCTTGGCTTCTAATGCACCGGCAATAGCTCCAGCAAAAATATCAGCATTGATATTATAGGTTTTGCCATCACGACCTGGAGCTACAGGAGCAAGAACTGGTATCATTTCAGAACATGCTAAAAGATCCAACAATGTGCGATCAACTTCAACAGGTTCACCAACAAATCCCAAGTCTAAAACACGCTCAATATGTGAATCGGGATCAATGACAGTTTTATACGCCTTTTCGGCAAAAACCATATTGCCATCCTTGCCACATAATCCTATTGCCCATTCACCTTCAGCATTAATAAGAGCAACAATTTCCTTGTTTATGGAACCTGCCAAAACCATTTCAACCACTTCAACGATACGCTCATCGGTTACGCGTAAACCGTTTTCAAACCGTGATTCAATCCCCATTTTCATCAAAATTTCAGCAATTTGAGGTCCCCCACCATGAACAACAACGGGGTTAATTCCTGATTGCTTTAATAAAGCAATATCACGCGCGAACGCCTGACCCAAAGTAGCATCACCCATAGCGTGACCGCCATATTTTACAACCACTGTTTCATTTTCATATTTTTGCATATAAGGTAGAGCAGACGATAAAAATGCTGCTTTTTTTTCAAAAATATCCGCAACATCGCTTTCAACATCATCCATCAAAAAGCCTCCTCATCACTTTTTACTTACTCTTAATGGAATTTAGAAAAGTGAAAAAATTTAAAACAAGTTTTACTCTATCCATCCACCCTGAAAAACGTTCATTTTCCTTTCAATTACCACAGAATTCATAATGAAATGGGACAAAACAGCTTTCTTAAAAAGAATTATCCTCTAAAAAACAAAATGGGCATGCAAAATGTTATTGCTTGATGACCTTATATATAAAATTTGGAAACAGAATTCAGAATAATTTCAAAACCACGCCGTACAATCAACTCGCTGATTTTACCCCATGAATCTTTAACAATGAATATAAATATATACAATCACTGATTTTATGAAATGAAAATAAAGAATTTTTATAGTAGAGAAATTAATATAGCTAAATAAGAAATAATCCGGTCGTAGATATATCCTATTTCAGTCAATTATTTAGATCTAAAAGTGCATCTTTTTCTAGGAATTGAAAGCAAGAAATATCAACTCTATGATCCATCACTATAGATGTTATGGAAAAAATAATACCTTGATTTATAATGATAATTCACCATTTTCAACAGAAATAAAAACTTCTCATACAAGAATATCCCCTCCATTTCTAACTCCTTTTTATGATGAATCAATAACAACTATTCATTTACAGATTACAAATGGTATAGGTATGTAGATAAAACAGTTTAAAAAGCACTAAAAAGTTTCTTATGATACATCTCAATGTAAGAGCAATAGTGGAAGCTAACAAGCAAATGATAATATCAGCTTATTCCAAACATTACACCAGAAAATCTGTAGCATAATACAGTTTTTAACCCTAAAATCATAAGAAATTCCCTGAAGAGAGCTGTAAAATCATTCAATTGTCTCTTCTGTTCATCATGGTTCTAGTAGCAGAAGCCATATGCAGATAACAACAGGAAAGCATCTTAAAAATATCCAAACCTACTTTCTTCAAGAAAGAAAAAATGCTCATCTTTCCCAAAACTATCATGCATATTTATTAGTTTTGCCCCGAGATATTTTCAAAAAATTCTTTCATGCGTGAAAAAAAACCGTGCGATTGTGGTGAATTTTCATGATTTGAAAGCTTCTCAAATTTTTGCAATAATTCGCGTTGCTCTTGTGTTAATTTTTGCGGTGTTTCAATAGTGATATGAATATAAAGATCTCCCCTTACTTGTTGACGACGCAACATGGGCATTCCTTTTCCTTTAAGGCGGAACTGACGCCCATTTTGTGTCCCTTCTGGAACTTTAACACGCGTTTTAACACCATCAAGGTCGGAAACCTCAAATTGACCCCCTAAAGCAGCTGTTACCATCGAAATAGGAACACGACAATGAAGATCCGCCCCTTCTCGCTGAAAAAACTCATGCGGTTTAATAGAAAGAAAAATATAAAGATCACCGCTAGGACCACCACGAATACCAGCATCTCCTTCACCAGAAAGACGAATACGTGTACCATCTTCAATGCCAGCGGGAACATTCACACTCAATGAACGTTTTTTCTCTACCCGTCTCGTCCCCTGACATTTTGGACATGGATCCGTAATAGTTTCACCACGCCCATGACATGAAGGACATGTTCGTTCTACAGAAAAAAAACCTTGTGCGGCACGCACACGACCTGCTCCATGACATGTTCCACAAACTTGTGGCTTAGAGCCCTTTTTCGCGCCTGTTCCTTCACAAACATCACAAGTAACCGAACTAGGGATATTAATTTGTGCGGTTTTTCCTGAAAAGGCCTCTTCCAAGGTCACTTCCATATTATAACTCAGATCTGCACCACGCTCGCGGCCATCATTGCGTTTACGGTGCATGCCCCCCATAATTTCACCAAAAAAATCTTCAAAAATATCCGAGAACCCACCACCCGCAGCAAAACCACTAAAGGGATTTGCTCCCTCTCGGCCACTGTTTTCAAAAGCTGCATGACCAAATCGATCATAAGCAGCACGCTTTTGAGGATCTTTCAGAACTTCATAAGCTTCGCCAATTTCTTTAAATTTCCGCTCTGCTTCTTTATCCCCTGCGTTGCGATCAGGATGATATTGCATTGCCAACTTACGAAAAGCAGATTTTAATTTTTTATCATCACATTCGCGAGTTACGCCAAGAATTTCATAATAATCTACTTTCATCATGTATTCCTGATAATTTCCTGTCATCCATCTTCGTGGATAATATTTGCTTTTAATTTATATTTTTAGCAAAAAAGTTGCAACTCATCCCAAATGATAAAGCCCAACCTTATATTTCAAAGGCCGGGTTTATCAAGAGGTCACCACATTTGCCTACATTACTTCTTCTTATCATTAATTTCTTCAAAATCAGCATCAACAACATCATCATCTTTTGTATCAGTTTCAGTTTTATCTGTTGCTGCTTGCGAAGCTTCATACATAGCCTGCCCAAGCTTCATACTCACTTCTGCTAGTTTTTGCATTTTTGCTGTCACTTCTTCAGTGTCAGTGCTCTCAAGCACAGATTTTAAATCAGATATTGCAGTTTCAATCTGTTCTTTATCTTCAGCTGATACCTTATCACCATATTCCTTCAGCGATTTCTCAGTTGAATGGATAAGAGCTTCAGCTTGATTTTTAGCTTCTACACCTTCACGGCGCTTTTTATCCTCAGCGGCGTGTTCTTCTGCATCTTTTACCATTTTTTCGATGTCAGCGTCACTTAAACCACCTGATGCTTGAATACGAATTTGATGTTCTTTACCAGTTCCTTTATCTTTAGCCGAAACATTGACAATACCATTTGCATCAATATCAAAAGTAACTTCAATCTGAGGTATACCACGTGGTGCTGGTGGAATACCAACAAGATCAAATTGAGCTAATAATTTATTATCATTAGCCATTTCCCGTTCACCTTGGAAAACACGTATAGTCACTGCATTTTGATTATCATCAGCTGTCGAAAAAACCTGTGACTTTTTAGTTGGGATAGTGGTATTGCGTTCAATAAGTCGTGTAAAGACCCCACCCAACGTTTCAATCCCCAAGGATAAAGGCGTTACATCCAAGAGCAAAACATCTTTCACATCACCCTGCAATACCCCACCTTGGATAGCCGCTCCCATTGCTACAACTTCATCGGGATTAACACCTTTATGTGGATCCTTGCCGAAAAATTTTTGCACAACTTCTTGTATCTTTGGCATACGTGTCATGCCGCCGACTAAAACAACTTCGTCAATTTCACCCGCTTTTAATCCGGCATCTTTTAATGCAGCTTTACAAGGCTCGATAGTCCGCTGAACCAGATCATCAACTAGGGATTCAAATTTTGCCCTCGTCAATTTCATCGTTAAATGTTTTGGACCAGATTGATCCGCGGTGATAAATGGCAAATTAATTTCTGTTTGTTGTGAAGAAGAAAGCTCAATTTTTGCTTTTTCTGCTGCTTCTTTTAAACGCTGCAACGCTAATTTATCATTTTTTAGATCAATCCCTTGTTCTTTCTTGAATTCATCGGCAAAATAACCAACGAGGCGCATATCAAAATCTTCACCACCTAAAAAAGTGTCTCCATTGGTCGACTTAACTTCAAAAACACCGTCTCCGATTTCAAGCACAGAAATATCAAATGTACCGCCACCAAGATCGTAAACAGCAATAGTTTTGCCGTCTTTTTTATCCAAACCATAGGCTAAAGCAGCAGCTGTTGGCTCATTGATGATCCGCAAAACTTCAAGCCCTGCAATTTTACCTGCATCTTTGGTAGCTTGACGTTGTGCATCATTGAAATACGCAGGAACAGTAATAACCGCTTGCTCAACTTTTTCACCAAGATAAGACTCTGCGGTTTCTTTCATCTTTTGTAAAATCATCGCTGAAATTTGTGATGGAGAATATTTTTTACCCCCTTCTTCCACCCAAGCATCACCATTATCGCCTTTAACAATTTTATAAGGCACAAGTGCTTTATCTTTTTCAACCATGGGGTCATCAAAACGACGGCCAATTAAGCGTTTAACTGCAAAAACCGTCCCTTCAGGATTCGTAACCGCTTGCCGTTTAGCAGGTTGCCCAACAAGTCGCTCTCCACCATCTGTAAAGGCAACAACAGAAGGTGTTGTACGGGCTCCTTCTGAATTCTCAATAACCTTTGCATTTTTACCATCCATAACAGCGACACAAGAGTTTGTCGTCCCCAAATCAATACCAATTACTTTTGCCATATTATAATCTCCATTCAGCAAGCTACCTCAACCTTCATCAAGCATCTTTCTAAGACAGCTCCTCATAAAACTTAAAAGCTCGCACCTCACTTTAAAGTTACACAAACAATAAACTGCAAGTCGCAACAGCCTTTCTGCTCCGTATATAAGAACAGGCTCTTATCGCTACAAGGGAATAATGAGAGAAACATTCTTAAAATAAAATTTTTCTCTAAAAATAAGCATTTTAATGACGTGCAAATACCTTTATTTAAGTAAGACAGACTTTTTAGTATGTCTTACTTAAACTAATGCTCATAAATATATCACTTTAATAGCACTTGAAAAAATAAAAGATAATAATAGATCTTTCCCTTTTATTTCTCATAGAGAAAATTTTTTAAATATTGCTCAGACGCAAATGATTTATACGACAATCATGGCCTTCCATAGCCAAACCTCTATAATAACCGCTCTCTCTTTATGAGACCAAAGATGCAATGTTTCTTTATAGAATGAAACCTTATCGTACTAAATGCATAATTTGTAAGGAGTTCTGCTAATCTACCCTCAACCAACAACTTTACTTCTAGCCGTTCAGTGAGTGATTCAATATTCTTTTTAGGATACCATACTTTTAATACATCTAACATAACCTTCTTTTTATCTACATATTAAATCTGCAAATATATTAAGGATTCCACTTTGCTTTTAAGCGCACTATTACCTTAAATTCATCGCCTTCCTTTAAAGCCACGAATCTTATCCCTTCTTTCTTACATTCAAATTCGTATAACTCGAGCAATTCTCTTTTATTTTGAATAAAAACTCTCTAAAAATAGATAAAAGTAAATCTCATTAAGGAGGGTAAATCAATGGTAATATCTATTGTCGGAAGAATAAGGGATCTCACGTGTAAGAATTCAACTCTTGCACAATACCCACTCAAAAATGTCATGTGGGCTTTTTTCTTTGCTTTTGTAGCCCTACCTGCAACTGCTCAACAATATAAGATTGGAGAGATAGAAATCCTTCATCCTTGGGCGCGGGCAACACCTAAAGGTATAAAAATAAGCAGCGGTTATCTCTATATCATTAATCACAGCGATACTCCTGATCGTTTGGTTTCTGTTTCGACAAATGGAGTACAGACAACAGAAATCCACTCCATGGCTGTTGTTAATGATATTATGCACATGGAAAAAATGCACAATGGTGTTGAAATTCCGGGCGATGGTGAGGTCTCCCTTAAACCCGGTGGTGATCATATTATGTTCATGGGGCTTTCACAACCATTCAAGCCAGGAGATAAAATTGGCGCAAAATTGACCTTTGAAAAAGCCGGAACTATTGACATTGAATTTTCCGTAAATGCTCTGAATGATAAGTCACCTTCCAAAAGAGATTCTACGCGCTAAGCTCTTTCATTAGCGTTTAACGCATAATGAAACACAAGATAATTAGAAGCGTGAAAGCTCTCTTCACGCTCCTTAATTTTTTACGCGACGTCGTAAAAAATACTCTCGTTAAAATACTGTAAAGGAGTAAAATAACTTAATCCTCTCTTTGAATTAAGTTCTGTCAATTTCAGGAATGCGTAAAACTTGCCCAGGATAAATTTTATCAGGAGATTTTAGCATTGGCTTATTTGCTTCAAAAATAAATGTATTTTTATCCCCTTGCCCTTTTCCATAAACTTCTTCCGCAATTTTCCAAAGATTATCACCAGACTTCACCTCATAAAAGCGAGAAGCTTTCACTGATGCGGTATTCGCAATCTTTAATTGGTCAAGATCAACAGAAGAGATACCCTGTGAATTACCAACAACCAAAAGTGCTTTCTCAAATGTTTCCCTATCTGGAACCTCACCGCTTAAAATAGCTTTACCGTTTTCAACCTGAATATTTACTTTATCTGTATTAAGTTGAAAATTATCAAAGGCAGCTTTAAAATCTTTTTCTTCTGGTTCATGATCCCCAATACCTAACTTTTCACCAACTGTTTTTATAAAATTAAAAAATCCCATTATGTCCTCCTTATCCTGTCAAGAAAATTTTTGTATATACAGCTTCACACCTCTTTGCTTTTAAAACAAATAGGTGGATTTTCTAAACTTCAACAATTAAAAACAAATCTGTTTAATTATGGGACATAAGACAATAACAAATTTGATAAAAAACATTTGTATAAAAATTTTCTTTCAAAAAAATGGATCCTAACACACACAAAAACATTATAAAATTATGAAAGCAAAACAAGCTTTTATCATAATGATGAAAGGTTCTTTACCCTGCTACAATTTGTATCATATTTGTTTTGCAAAAAAAATGTGAACTCCCATATAAATAGCGTGGGTAGTTTGCTACTGCAGCAATAGAAAGGTCTAAGAAGCCATGAAAGATACACCAACAATCACACAAACGATTGTACTTGTTGATGATGACCGCAATATTTTGACATCTTTATCTTTTGCGCTTGAGACAGAAGGCTATCGAGTTGAAAGCTATACAGATGGAGCATCTGCACTCAAAGGTTTAACACTCCATCCACCACATTTAGCGATTTTTGATATTAAAATGCCTCGTATGGATGGAATGGAGCTTTTGCGTCGATTGCGTCAAAAATCTGACATTCCAGTTATTTTTCTTACCTCTAAAGACGATGAAATTGATGAGCTGTTTGGTCTTAAAATGGGTGCGGACGATTTTATTACCAAACCCTTCTCTCAACGTCTTCTCATTGAGCGCGTAAAAGCTATTTTGCGTCGTTCCAGTGCACGTAACCAACCGCTTGCAACAGGAGCTTCTTCTACCTCTTCTCTTAAACGCGGAGATCTGGTGATGGATCAAGAGCGTCATACCTGTACATGGAAGGATAAACCTGTTACCTTGACAGTTACAGAATTTTTGATTCTACAGACTTTAGCACAAAGACCAGGAGTTGTAAAAAGTCGTGATGCTTTGATGGATGCTGCTTATAGTGATCAAGTCTATGTAGATGATCGCACCATCGATAGTCACATTAAACGTCTGCGTAAAAAGTTTAAACAAGTGGATGATGATTTTGCAATGATTGAAACACTTTATGGTGTAGGCTATCGTTTCCACGAAGTATAAAACTCTTTTGTCGCATAAGTCTAAACGGCGATCAAATCGATGACAAAAAATACTCAACTGGAAAGTTTGCAAAAAACAACACCAAACACTAGAGCAACACTGTCTTCTCTGTTTGTTTATTTGTACCTTCGGGGACGACGTCTTCTAAAACAGTTGCTTTTTTCCAGTCTTACACGTCGCATTGTTATATTAAATATTGCTGCCCTTGCCGTTCTGGTGACAGGAATTTTATACCTTAATCAATTTCGTGATGGTTTGATTGAAGCACAAATCAAAAGTTTATGTACCCAAGGAAAACTCATCGCTGGAGCCATTGCTGCTTCTGCAACGGTAGATACGGATTCTATTTTTATTGAACCTAAAAAGCTTTTAGAATTACAGGCTGGAGAAAGTATTACACCCGCACCTCAATCAACAGACTCTTGGGACTTTCCTATTAATTCTGAACGTGTTGCCCTTCTGTTACGATATCTCATCACACCCAAAACGACAAGGGCACGTATTTATGATCGTGATGCTACTTTACTTCTTGATTCGCGTGTTCTTTATTCTAGTGGTGAAGTTTTTAGCTATGATTTACCCCCACTCAAAACTGAACAAAACATGTGGGAACGCTTCTCTTCATGGTTTTTAAATATCTTTTATGGAAAAGGATTTGCGATTGATCAAGAGCAAGAAAAAAATAGTGATATCACTCACCCTGAATTATACCGAGCATTAAATGGAACTCTTACTACCGCCAAACGGCGCAACAGACAAGGTAAATTAATTGTTTCTGTTGCTGTGCCTGTTCACCGCTATCGTACAGTGGTAGGTGCGCTTCTTCTTTCAACTGTCAATTCAGATATTGATGATATTGTAAAGGGTGAAAGACTGGTTATCGTTAAAGTCTTTGCCGTTGTAAGTAGCGTGCTTTTTGTACTTTCCCTCTTTTTAGCCCACACCATTGCACATCCCTTAAGCAAATTATCTGCGTCTGCCAACCGTGTGCGTAATGGAAATAACAAGCGTGTAGAAATCCCTGATTTTTCAATGCGTGAAGATGAAATTGGTCATCTTTCAGCCTCTATTCGTAATATGACCAATGCCCTTTATATGCGTATTGAAGCCATCGAACGTTTTGCAGCCGATGTAAGTCACGAATTAAAAAATCCGCTTACCTCACTGCGGAGTGCTGTTGAAACGCTCCCTCTCGCTAAAAATGAAGAAACACAGGAACAATTACTTGAAATTATTCAACATGATGTACGCCGTCTTGACCGTTTAATTACTGATATTTCTGACGCCTCTCGGTTAGATGCAGAGCTTGCTCGAGAAACTGCACAGATCGTTGATATGACATTGCTTTTGGAAAGTCTTGTTCATGCTGTTCAGGAAGTATATCGTAATACGCAAGTCATTAATATAAGCCTTAAAATCATCCCACGTCCTTATGGAAAAGCCTATCTTGTGTGGGGACATGAACTCCGTTTAGGACAAGTTATTTCCAATCTCATTGAAAACGCGCGTTCCTTTATACCTCACGATAGTGGTAAAATTTCTATAATTATGAAAAGTCATGCTTCAACCCTTCTTTTAACTATTGAAGACAATGGCCCTGGTATTCGTTCAGAGAAGATTGAACGTATTTTTGAACGTTTCTATACGGATCGACCAAACGAAGACACTTTTGGGCAAAACTCAGGACTCGGACTTTCTATTAGTCGGCAAATTATCGAAGCTCACAATGGAACAATTACAGCTGAAAATATTAATGATTCTAACCCCGAAAAGAATAAAACTGGTGCACGTTTTATTATTATGCTTCCCTTAGCTAAATAAATATTTTATCCAAATCAAAAGGTATGAAAACAAAAAATGAAATATTACACGCCAATTGCCTTCAACTGGGAGGAAAGGGGTTATTAATTATAGGTCCATCGGGCTCAGGAAAATCAACCCTCACTCTTTCTTTGCTCGACCGCGCTGAGTGGTCAAAGCGTGAAGCAAAACTTATCAGTGATGATTATACAATACTCGGCGTGGAAAATGGAAAACTTTATGGACACACTCCTGAAGGTTTGCAGGGAGGGATTGAAATACGCGGCGCTGGCCTTTATGCGATAGAATTTCAAAAACAAACAGCTATTGATTGCGTTATTCTTCTAGGACCTGAATATGAACGCTTTTCCACAAAGCAGACTTTTCAATTTGCCAATCTACATATTCCTCTTCTAAAACTTCCAAGTCTTCACGAAGCCGATTGCACAGCTATTTGTCAGGCTATTGAAGCATTCTTTTTTAGAAAAATATGGTGTAAATCTGTCTAATTTTTTTAAAATAAGAAAAAATTATTATTTTTGCCTTTTTTTTGCAAATTTTTCTTGGCAGCAGGACAAAGCCTTGTAAAATGTATTTCATGCCAATATGGTTGGATCTTTAGTCGTTAACAGGAGTTTGTGTAAATGATTGGACTCGTGCTTATAACGCACGGTGAGCTAGCTGTCGAATTTCTACATGCTGTAGAACATGTTGTTGGAACGCAAGAAAAATTTGCAACAATATGTGTCTATCCCGATGATGACCTAGATCAGCGCCGAAGTGATATTATAGCCGCAATTTCCTCTACAGATACAAACCATGGCGTGATTATATTAACAGATGTGTTCGGTGCAACACCCTCAAATATGGCTATTCCTGCTATTGAAAAGGGACGTGTTGAAATGATTGCAGGAGTTAATTTGCCTATGCTCATTAAACTTATTTCGATTCGACAATGTCCTGATATTTCATTATCAGAAGCTTTAAGAATAGCACAAGAAGCGGGGCGTAAATATATTAATGTACCAGTATAATTTTATAGCGGATAATTAAACACTGATGCTTTCCAAAAACCCTCTCCCCTCTCAACTAAGTCGTCATCTCAATATTTGTAATAAACGTGGGTTACATGCGCGTGCTTCGGCAAAATTTGTCCAAACTGTTGACAATTTTAATGCCGTTGTTGAAGTTGAAAAAGATGGCAAAATCGTTGGCGGTTCATCAATTATGGGACTGATGATGTTAGCTGCTTCATCCGGTTGCAACCTCACCATTCGCGTTTCAGGACCAGAAGCAACGGATGCTCTCAATGCTCTTGAAAAGCTGGTAAACAATAAATTTGGCGAAGAAAACTAAAATTTCTTACCCCAAAAAGTATGATGATTATCCCCGAGATAAGAAACTCTTTTCCATCATTTTATTGCTTGGCTTACTTATTTTTCTCTTCAAAATACTAAAGTTCACATTTATTATAGATCAATATTATGGTCATCATAAGTGTAGCTTGTAACAATTTTGTTGTACACAATATTTGTATTCGTATTCTTTTCCAACAATATTTAACTACTTTGAATGATTATTATCATATGTAAAATGTATCATTAAATTACAAAAAAGAGAAACATTCACCCTTTACTCAATATGCTAAATTTTAAACCTTTTAAGCTAGTGGAAAAATGTTCTTAACAATTAGGCTTCTCTTAATTTTCTTCTTTTTAAACTGTTTGATAATGAAAACACAACGCTCTTTCATTGAATCCTTTATGAAAAAAGGCATGCAAATATGGATTTTGTTGACTTCTTAATCATTTTCTTCAGGCTAATATGGATCTACGAATCCGATTTATTATTATTGTAAACATTTTTTAGACATTCTTTCCCACCATCATAGCCTTATTTTCTCAATCCAACGTTATGCTTGCGGTGGGTAACATTTTTTATTGTAAGGAGATACACCATGCAACGTCTTTTTAGTGCTCTTCAGATTCCTCAACAAACAACAGAAGCGCTCATATCACTGCAAAATGGCTTACCGAATGCACAGTGGATTAACCCACAAAATTTTCATATCACTTTATCTTTTTTTGGCGAAGTTGAGAGCTCCATAGCAGATGCGCTGATTCGTGCCTTTAACACAATAAAACTCCCTCCTTTTGTGCTACAACCAAGAGGTTTTGAAATTTTTGGTTCAGAAAATGCTCCCCATTCTCTCGTTGTTCGTATTGAGCCTTGTGTAACTCTCAACCTTTTACACGAAAAAATGCAATCCATTCGAAGCAGCTTGAAGTTAACACCTGATGAAAAACAATTTACTCCACATATTACTCTTGCGCGATTGCTCGATATTAAACCTGAAGACCTCCCTCCCTATCTTTCCTCTCGAGGTGATTTTTCAGTTCCTTCTTTTGAGGTTGATCACTTTGCTTTATTGTTATCGCCATCCCCTTCAAGCGATACCCCGTATATTGTGAAAAAAAGCTGGTCACTTCAAAAATAAAAGGGTGTTTTAAACACCCTTTACCGCCCTCTCCTATACAATGCTTCACGAGTTCGGGTTGTGTGTAACACTAATATTTCTGCGTCGGTAGTACTATTATTGATATGTTTTAAGCTGAATCAGACTCGACAGAAATTTCTTTCGCTCCTCCTTTGGCCACACCCACTATAGCCGGACGCAAAACACGTTCACCAATAACGTAACCTGCCTGAACAACTTGCTGAACGGTATTATCTGGAACATCAGAGTTAGAGATCTCAAACATTGCTTGATGAAAGTGAGGGTCAAACTTTTGCCCTTCTGGATGAATCTTCTTCACACCATGACGCTCTAACGCTGCTATCATTGCACGCTCAGTCATTTCCACGCCCTCAGCTAACGTTTTCAAACCAGCATCATTCTCCTTTGCCCCTTCTGGTATAGCCTCCAAAGCCCGATTAAGATTATCAGAAACAGATAACATATCACGTGCGAAACTAGCAATCGAATAAGCCTTTGCATCCGCTACATCACGCGCAGTACGACGTCGAAGATTTTCCATATCTGCAGCAAGACGCAAAAGCTGATCTTTCAACTCTTTGTTTTCATCCTGCAAAGCAACCAAAGGATCGATAAACTCCTCTTTTTCCTCTTCAACCTCTGCGTGAGCTTCTGTATCATGCGTTTTTAAAAATGCATCAGCTGCTTGTTTGAGCACATCACGATCAGCAGGGTTCTTCAAATCGCAATTTTCAAATGAAGCGTCAGTAAATTTGTTTTTTTCATCAGACATAGAAATTCCATTCCTTCATAAGATTTATTATTCCCGATATCGAAATTTTACAGACAAAAATCAAGAGGTATTTACGCATCTTAAAGAGAATAAGCGTTTAGAGTACAAATATTCCACCTAGTCATTTTAACGCAACAGTTGTGATATAAGTTGAGCCGTATAATCAACCATGGGTACAATCCTCGCATAATTAAGCCTTGTGGGCCCAATAACTCCTAAAGCACCAATGACTCTTTGTTTTGAGTCGCGATAAGGTGCAACCACTAAAGAAGAACCAGAAAGCGAAAACAACTTATTTTCTGAACCAATAAAAATGCGAACCCCAGAACCTTCATCCGTTAAATCGAGAAGCTGCGCCATACTCTCACGCGTTTCAAGATCATCAAACAGATGTCTTAACCGCTCTAAATCTTCTTCTGCTTTCACATCTTCAAGCAAATTACTACGCCCGCGAACAATAAGATGTATTTTATGATCGGCGTCTTCTCCTCCCCAAAGAGCTAACCCCGTTTCAACAAGATGATGAGATAAATGGTCGAGCGCAGCTCGTGTTTCTGAGCACAAACGTGCGATCTCTCCCTTAGCTTCACTCAATGTGAGTCCCTGAATATGAGCATTAAGGAAGTTCGTTGCTTCTGTCAATTGTGCATGAGTAACCCCTTCTGGTAAATGCACAATACGATTTTCAACCTCACCTTGTTGAGTCACTAAAACAGCAAGAGCGTGTTCTCTATCAAGGCGTACAAATTCAATATGCTTCAATGTTCCTTCATATTTTGTTGCGAGAACAAGCCCTGCTCCACGTGAAAGATCTGAAAGAACTCGGCTTGCTTGGATGAGAAAATGTTCAACTGATTGTGCATGACCAGCCTCCTTGACTTGCGTTTCAATACTTTCCCGCTCTTCGTTTGGCAAATCACCTGCTTCCATAAATGCATCAACAAAAAATCGTAATCCTGATTGTGTTGGCATTCGTCCCGCAGAGACATGAGGTGCATAAATCAAACCAAGATGCTCAAGATCACTCATCACATTGCGAATCGTCGCAGGAGATAAAGTTTGTTGTAAAAGACGCGAAAGATTTCGTGATCCTACAGGCTCTCCATCATTAAGATAAGCTTCAACAATATGACGAAAAATATCACGCGAACGCTCATCAAGATATTTTAGTTCATCGTCAATAGGTTTATATTTCATCACAATTGTTTCACTACTTCAAAAACACTTCTCTCTTATATAAGTTTTGCCAAGGTTTGGTCAAATAGTCCAAAGTAGTACAAAAGCCTAGTGTATCTTTTATCATAAAAAATGCTATCATCAAACAAAGAGCCATACTATAAGTCTTTTCAATTAATGTTTCCGTACAATACGAAAGATTTTCATCTAAATGAAATATCAATGAATAAACAAAAAACGTATCGCATAAAATCCAGCAAAATGTATATATACTGAGTATTTAAGCTGATTTTTAGGTTTTTAGCACAAAATGAGCTCCCCTTTTATTTCTGGAGAAAAATGTCTATGAGAAGCATAGTAGCAGCCAAAAAACTTGTCATTGCGACACATAACCCTGGAAAATTGCATGAAATTGCCACTTTGGTTACCCCCTTCGGACTAACGATACAATCAGCACAAGAGCTCGGATTGCCAGAACCAAAAGAAACAGGAACAACCTTTGAAGAAAATGCCTATATCAAAGCCTTTGCAGCAGCAAAAAAGACAGGTCTTCCTGCTCTCTCTGATGATTCAGGCTTGGAAGTAGATGCATTGGGTGGCGCACCAGGTGTTTATACAGCTGACCTCGCTCTTCAACCCGATGGTGTACGTAATTTTTCAAAAGCTATGCAAAAAATAGAAGATGAACTCCAAAAAATTGGAGCGCTTGAAAAAAGCCAACGAAAATGTCGATTTATATCGGTCGTTTGCATTGCATGGCCTGATGGCTATGCGGACTATTTCCAAGGCAATGTTGAAGGCACATTTCTTTGGCCACCACGTGGAGATAAAGGTTTTGGTTTTGATCCTATTTTTTTACCAGATGGGTATGAAAATACCTTTGGAGAAATGTCAACGGAGCAAAAACATGGCTGGAAACTCAATGATAAAGCCCCTCTCTCGCATCGTGCACGTGCTTTTAAACTATTAGCAGAAAACCTTTTGTCACTCTCATGAATGAATTTTTTGGCATTTATATTCATTGGCCCTTTTGCGCAACTAAATGTCCTTATTGTGATTTTAATTCACATGTGCGTGTCCATGGTGTTGATCAACCACGCTTTGTAACCGCCTTTGAACGCGAAATAGAAACGCAATATCATAAAATAGGTCCACGGCATGTTACCAGTATTTTTATTGGTGGCGGCACACCTTCTCTTATGACACCTCAAACCGTGGATGCCTTATTGCAAGCACTTGCAAGAAAATGGACGATCGATGATAAAGTTGAAATCACACTGGAAGCCAATCCATCAAGTGTGGAAGCAGAACGTTTTCGTGGATATCGTGCAGCAGGTGTTAACCGCTTATCTCTAGGGGTACAAGCACTCAATGACAAAGCATTGCGACAACTTGGTCGTCTTCATGATGTGAAGCAGGCTCTTCACGCTATTGCTTTAGCGCGAGAAATCTTTCCACGTTTATCCTTTGATCTCATTTATGCCCGCCCTGAACAAACATTAGAACAATGGAAATGTGAACTGTTTCAAGCGCTTGATTTGGCAGCGGATCATCTTTCTCTTTACCAACTCACTATCGAGGATGGAACCGCTTTTAAACGGCTTCATGCTGCAGGAAGACTTATTCTCCCCGCTTCAGAACTTGCAGCAGACCTGTATCATCTTACCCAAGAAATCACTGCTACACATGGACTTCCAGCCTATGAGATCTCAAATCATGCAATTCCCGGTGCCGAATCAGCACACAATCTTCTCTATTGGCGTTATCATGAATATGCAGGCTTTGGTCCAGGAGCCCATGGACGCTTTATTGAACAGGCACCGGATCACTCCTCTGCCTCTTCAAAAGTGCCTCCCTCTGAAATTGTAAATTGTAAACGTTATGTCACAATAAATGAGAAATATCCCGAACATTGGCTTGAATTGGTAGAAACTACTGGACATGGCTGTATTGAGACAGAACAATTGACCCCTTTACAACAAGCAAATGAAATGCTCCTCATGGGCTTGCGTCTTTGCGAAGGTTTAGATCTTTCGCGTTATGAAACCTTAAACCCCAAGAGCTTACCAATGGAAAAGCTTATCGATTTACAACAACAAGGACTTATAGAAATGTCAGGAAACCAGCGCTTAAAAGTGACAAGCAAAGGACACATCCTTCTTGACCATATTATTAGCCAATTGGCAAACTAGAATTCCTATGATTTTAACCTGCTGTTATATCACTTATTGAATAGTATTTACGAGTTTCAATTTAAAAGGCAGATTCTTTAAAAGACAATCACTTTATCTGCGCAAAAAAATCAACAATGAACTGTTCATAAATAGAAGTGAGAGTTTCCAACGCTTCAAGAGTTACACACTCATCCACCATATGCATGGTTTGCCCCGGCAAACCGAATTCAACCACAGGGCAATAATCTTTAATAAATCGCGCGTCTGAAGTTCCCCCCGAAGTTGAACATTCTGGTAGACTCCCTGTTATACTTTTAATAGCATTTGATAAAGTTTTAACGAGTTTATCATTTTGGGTCAAAAAAACATCTCCCAAACTTGGAATCCATTCAAGCTGATAGGAGGGGTATTGATTACAATTGTTGTTTGATTGTACTGAAGTAAGGCGCTTTTCAATTTCTGTCATAAGTGTTTCTTTTGTCCAGAGATCATTATAGCGTATATTAAAACGAACTGTTGCTTGTGCTGGAATAACATTCGCTACACAATTACCTGTATCAATCGTTGTCAATTCCAAATTACTTGGTTGAAAATTTTTTGTCCCCTTATCTAAAGCAGTTTGTGTCAATGCTTGAATAAGCTTACCAACTAAAGGTAATGGATTGGCTGCTCGCTCGGGAAATGCAACATGCCCTTGGCGCCCTTTAACGGTAATGATACCAGAAATTGATCCTCGGCGGCCAATCTTTATCACATCACCAACAGTTTTTACGCTTGTCGGTTCTCCCACAAGCGCTGCAGTCCATTTTTCACCTTTTTGTTCTGCCCACTTGAGAAGTTTAACCGTACCGTTAATTGCTGGACCTTCTTCATCACCAGTAATCAGAAGACTTACTGTTCCTTTAAGAGACTGTTTCTCAAGGACTCGAGCCAATGCCGCCACAAAACAAGCAATCCCGCCTTTCATATCAACAGCGCCTCGCCCGTATAGTTTTCCCTGATCTATGACAGCTTCAAAAGGAGGGTGCGTCCAATTTTCCAACGCGCCTGGTGATACAACATCAGTATGACCAGCAAACATAAGATGTGGCCCGCTTCTTCCAATCTTTGCATAAAGATTTTCAACATCTTCTGTATTTTTATCTGCAAAAACAGGGCGTTCAACACGAAGCCCCATCTTCTGTAAAAATTGCTCCAAAGTTGATAAGACGCCCGCTTCATGAGGTGTAACAGAAGGACAACGAATAAGTGCTTGTAAGAGCTGAAGCGGATCTGTAAGGACAGGCATAAGCGCTTTCCCAATCTGAACTTAAAAATTATCCAAGAGTATTAAACTGAATTATACAAAAGATAAAGCAAAAACATTGAAGGCACTCAGCAAACGAAGCAGGGGAAGACTATCGTGCTGAGGCTTCAATGAATCCCTCATCATACGATGAAGCACTTCCATAATGGAAAGCTCAATAAAAGGTTCCATCAACCGGATTCTCTTCAAAATTTTTTATATTTCCAAACTCATCCAATTTATGTGAATGAAAATTAATCGCTTGAAGCGTACGACCATTTTCTTTCAACCAAGTGCGATATTTTTGACTTTCTGGACAAAGTTTTTCACAAAGAGCCCAAAATTTTGGTCCATGATTCATCTCAATAAGGTGAGCAACTTCATGTGCAACGACATATTCAACAATTTCTTTTGGTGCCATAATAAGACGCCAAGAGAAAGAAAGGCGCCTGTCTATCGAACAAGATCCCCAACGACTTTTAGTATCTTTATAACAAACTGACTTCACTTTACGCTCTACTTTGTGCGCATAATCTGTAACCAATGGCGTTATCGTGAGAGCAGCCTGTTTTTTTAAAATATCAGCAATACGCCTTGGCAAATATTCTAATTGACCATAAACAATAATTTGAGGTTCTTGTCTCGCATCCCCTGCAATGATTTCCGTTACCCCACGCCCTGCCTTATGCCTTATGGTATGCGCAACACCTAATAAAGGAACCGTTGCCCCCTCTTTGAGATAAGAATTTTCATGAGAAATTTTTACACGCGTAAGACGTGCTTCAATCCAAGAACGGTGCTTTTCAATAAAACTTTGAACTGAACAAAGGCTTATCGCTGGTGGTGTTGTTACACAAATTCTCTGCCCGCTCGCATCGACACGCAATGTGAGACGGCGTGCACCCCTATGTTCACGTACCTGTAAAGGCACAACGCGATCAGAAAAAATAAAATGCTGTTCATAAACGATCATACATTATATCTTTATCATCAATGAATTTTACCCTTCTTCCCTATTAATTCGGTCAATCAATGACTTCAGTACCGATTCAAGGCAATCCAAATCTTGTGAACGCGAAAAGCGATGATCTGCATCACGAACAAGTGTCAATGTTACATCATGGAAAGGCAAATGATTCAGTAAAGTCAAAGTATGCTGATAGGGTATTTCAACATCTTCCATCCCTTGTAAAATATGGATTGGACATCCAACATCAATGCATCCCTTCATGACACAGTTGTCTCTGCCATCTTCAATAAATACTTTTGTAAAGGGAACTGGTTCTGTATAACTAATTGCAGATCGTTCAATATGCTCTGTTTCTTCTAAAATTTTCCACTCCTTTCGCCCCAACCCTGATTCTATCAGTGTTTGTGTAAAATCAGGAGCTGGTGCAATCAAGACCATACCAGCAAGCCTTTTATTTTTTTGTGCTAACATCATAGCAAGCTTTAGAGCGATCCATCCCCCCATAGAGTTGCCAATCAGAATTTGTGGCCCCTCACAATAAGTTTCAAAAACCGCTAAACTCTCTTTAACCCAACGTGATATGGTTCCTTGAAAAAAATCACCCCCCGATTCTCCATGGCCAGAGTAATCAAAACGTAAACATGACAGATTGTTCTTCTGAGCAAAACTATCAACAAACATCGGTTTATCTCCTGACATGTCGGATAGATAGCCATGAAGCCAAACCAAACCAAGAGGCCCATCGCCTTTACGATACCGTACTGCAAGAGCAGTGTCTTCAAATGAAAAAAATTGGTAAGGAATATCACCATTCATCATTTTTTTCCTCTATAAAACACTTTTACTCATAAAAGAAAAATTTCTACTTCCAAATTAAACCTTAAAATCATAAATTAGATATGAAAGAGGCACAACGTGACTAGAGAAAATAAAATGCTGTTCATAAACGGTTATACATTATATATCCATCATCAATGAATTTTATCCTTCTTTCCCATTAATTCGGTCAATCAATGACGTCAGTACCGATTCCAGAAAATCCAAATCTTGTGAACGCGAAAAGCGATGATCTGCATCACGAACGAGGGTCAATGTTACATCATGTAATGGCAAATGATTTAGTAAAGTCAAAGTATGTTGATAAGGTATATCCTCATCTTCCATCCCTTGTAGAATATGGACTGGACACCCAACATCAATGCATCCCTTCATGACACAATTGTCTCGTCCATCTTCAATTAACGCTTTTGTAAAAGGCATCGGCTCCGCATCTCCAACGGCAGGTCGCTCAATATACCCCTTTTCTTCCAAAATTTTCCATTCTTCTGGGCCTAACGCTGGTTCTACCAATGTTTGCGTAAAATCAGGAGCTGGAGCAATTAACACCATACTAGCAAGCCTTTTATTTTTTCGTGCTAGCATCATAGCAAGCTTTAGAGCTATCCACCCTCCCATAGAGGAACCAATCAAAATTTGCGGTCCCTCACAATAGGTTTCAAAAATGGCTAAACTCTCTTTAACCCAACGTGAAATCGTTCCTTGAAAAAAATCACCTCCCGACTCTCCATGGCCAGAGTAATCAAAACGTAAACATGACAGATTGTTCTTCTGAGCAAAACTATCAACAAACACCGCTTTGCTTCCTAACATATCAGACTGATAACCAGGAAGCCAAACCAAACCAAGAGAGCCACGCCCTTTGCGATACCGTACTGCAAGAGCAGTGTCTTCAAATGAAAAAAATTGACAAGGAATATTACTTTCCATCATCCTTTTCCTCTATAAAACACTTTTACCAATAAAAGAAGAATTTTCACTTCCAAATTAAACCTTAAAGTCATAAATCAAATATGAAAAAAACACGAATTCTTGTTGTCTTTCTGTGTGTAATTGTATATTAAATTACGTTGTAGATAAATCAAAATTAAGGAGCATAAACCATTCGTAGACCATTTAAAATGACACCTACCCAGAAAGATGGGCCGCGTTCAAATCAGGATATTAGGGTGCCTCGCGTCCAACTTATCAATGATGAAGGACAACACCAGGGAATCGTTACAATACAAGAAGCACTTGCTATGGCTGCAGAAGCAGGGCTTGATTTAGTTGAAATCGTACCAAATGCGGAACCGCCCGTGTGTAAAATTATTGATTTGGGCAAATTGAAATATCAGACCCAAAAAAAAGCGGCTGAAACACGTAAAAAACAAAAAGTTATCGAAATCAAAGAGATTAAGATGCGCCCAAATGTTGATGTTCATGATTATGTCGTAAAACTTAAAGCTATTCATCGCTTTATTGGTAATGGCGATAAAGTGAAGATTACTTTGCGTTTTCGTGGTCGTGAAATGGCGCACCAAGATCTTGGATTAAAGCTTCTTCAACGTGTTAAAGAAGATACAAGTGAAATTGCCAAAATCGAATCTGAGCCAAAACTCGAAGGACGTCAAATGATGATGGTAATAGCTGCTAAATAATTTTCATTGGAATTATGTCTAGAATGAAAATCATCTAAAGTTGAATGCATCGGATATGATTTAAAAGCATCGCAGAGCAGTGTGGTGATGCTTTTAAATGAGTGTCTAATATGTGTTAAAATTTTTATTTAACAGACTAGTTTTTATATTAAAGATTAAATATCTTTAATAAGAGTGCTTCAATCTTGCATAAAATAACAATAAAATATAGAAGCGCTTCATGATCAAAAAAAAGATTTCTACTTCTGATAAACATCTTATTATTCGTCTTTTGCGAGAAAATTTCCATAAGCATGCGCGTTGGTATAGCGCAGCTATTTTTTCTATGATCATTATTGCCTTTACAACTGCAGCTAGCGCATGGATTATGCGTGACGTTGTCAACTCCATTATTGATGCGCAAAATTTTAGTATGATTGTTTTGATTTCTAGTATCATTGCTTTCATTTTTATTGTCAAAGGAGTGGCGACTTTTTCCCAAACTTACTTTTTGAGTAAAGCAGGTAACAGCATCGTTGCTGAACAGCGGCGCAAAATTTACGCACGCCTTATGGAACAGGGAATCTCTTTTTATCACAAGAACACTTCATCTACTCTTCTTGTCCACGTAACCCATAACGCGATAGCTATACGTAATATCACTGATATAATTATCACAACTTTTGTACGTGATTTGCTTTCGGTTATTGGCCTGTTACTTGTCATGTTGATTCAAAATTTTATTTTGATCGCCATTACTTTAATAGTGGGACCACTAGCTTTTTTAGGAGTCCGCATGGCTTTAAAACATGTTCGTAGCCTTGTGGAAAAAGAACTCATTTCAATTGGTGAAATTATCAAATTTGTGCAAGAAAGTTCTATTGGTATTCGAGTTATCAAGGCTTTCTCATTAGAAGAACTCATGAAAAAACGGATGGAAAAAGCCATTTGTAATGTTGAAAAACAAGCAAACACTATTGCAACGCTTCAAGCTATTACAAATCCGATTATGGAAACACTTGCTGGTGTTGCTATTGCGGGTATTATTTGCTTTTCTGGCTATCTTGCCACCCAACGAGCAGGTGTTCAAGGTGAATTCATGTCCTTTATTGTCGCTCTGCTTCTTGCTTACGAACCAGCAAAAAGATTGGCAAATATACGTGTCAAAATCGAAGGTGGCTTGGTTAATATCCGTACAATGTACGAATTACTCGATCATCCTCTCACGATTGTAGAACATAAAGAAGCTAAAGATCTGGATAAAAAACAAGGGGGCATCCGTTTTGAAAATGTTTCTTTTGCATATACAGAGAACAAAACGGTGTTGAAAAACATCAATCTAGAAATAGAACCTAGGAAAATGACCGCATTAGTAGGACCTTCCGGAACAGGAAAATCAACTCTTATTAATTTAATTATGCGTCTTTATGATCCCACACAGGGACGTATATTGATCAACGATCAAGACATCCGTTATACGACTTTCCGTTCTCTTCGAAACCTAATATCTTATGTGGGGCAGGATACTTTCCTCTTTCAAGGAAGCGTTAAATATAATATTGGGCTTGGAAAAGAAGGAGCGAGTGATGATGATATTATTACAGCAGCAAAAACAGCAAATGCTCATGACTTTATTATGGAGCTCCCTAATGGTTACGATACGCAGATAGGCGATAATGGTTGTAATCTTTCAGGGGGACAAAAACAACGACTCGCTATCGCTAGAGCAATGCTTCATGATGGTGAAATTCTGATTTTTGATGAAGCAACAAGCGCTTTAGACTCACAGACTGAAGCTCAAATTAATGAAGCCCTTCATCATCTCACCAAAGGGCGCACGACCATCATCATCGCTCATCGCCTTTCAACGATCACTCGCGCCGATAAAATCGCTGTCATACAAAATGGAAAACTCGTTGAACAAGGTACCCAAAAAGAATTACTGGAAAAGGAAAATGGTTTTTACAAAAAACTTCATCACATCCAATTCGAAAAGCAAACATCCTAGATGTCTATACATCGCAATAAGATGATATAAAAAATGGAGCGCGGATCACATTCCCTCATAAAGAGCGAGAAGGTTATTCTGGAAAAGTATCGCATTAATAGGAGCAACTTGTAAAAGTTTAGGATTTGTTTAAAAAGTTTTTAGGATTCACGTGAAAAATAAAAATCTTGTCTACCGCTTTGTTAAAAGAATTCATCTCATTTTAAAATAAAGGTTCAATGATTAGGTTTTCTTTTATCTAAAAGAGCGAAAGCCAATACCCCATAAACATTCTAACTAATTTTCGAAAAGGAGGCTCACATCAAGAAAAGAACTTGCTAATAATTATAGTCATGAAACTGTGATGATCAACACCTTTTTTCGGCATTCATCCCTTTATCGTTCGTTATAGATTATAGTGCAAGTTATGAGATAAGCTTAGCATGAGAAGAAATGTTAAAATAAGAAAAGAGCTATAGAACTACCTATGATGCCTTATCGCTTAAATAAGAAAACATATTGTGATTTATAATAGATCCTTTTTTTCTTGAATGAGAACACCAAGACCGTAAGATCCTCTCATTGCAAATTCTTGCATTCAAAATCAAAAAAATCGATTTGCTTGTAAGTTACAAGAGAATCAAAAAGCAGATAAAAAACGTTTAGGAAAAAAATGAATATGACTCTCATGACTTTTCTCAATGTAGAAGCAGTTGTAACGTTGGAGGCTAACAAATAAAATAATGGTGTTAGCTTATATTTTATAAGCGTGAAAATAAATAGTGGTGCCCAATAGATTTTGCATTCTCCTCTTCATGCATAAGTAACATCATGAGATGAGATTAAAACAACTAGTAAATGTAAAAAATACACAAATCAATAATACAATGACATGCTGCGTCTCCGTGAGAGATGATTTCTCCTTAGAAAACGTGTTAAAAAAATAAAATACCTCAAACGTGTTTTCTTATAATTCGATAAAAAGCTTTTTCTTTTATGGAATTTTTGGTTTACTCCTCAGGTTTCCTATGACTTAGAGAATAAAGTATAAAAACTGAGTAATTGGACTTCAGAGCTTCACTCTCTAATAGTCTTTTTCATAAAATAAGCCAACACTAGAATTCTTTTCATTTCCTATAGCACCTTTAGCTTTGAGGTGACGGGAAATATCTAAATTGATTGTTCCTTTTGTCATTCCATCAGATCCAGCTTCAAAGCCTAAATAAATGTTGTTGTGTATATAGCGACCAACGCGTAAGCCTGTCTTGCCTTTCTCATCAACGACAACATCAAGATCATCAAGACCAATTTTAGACCGTAGAGTGTTCAATAAGGAGGTATTAGAAGCACCAGCAAGATCAGCCGCCGCAGCTGCAAGCTGTGCAATCTGAAACGGTGATAATTCGCTCAAAGAGCGATTAAAAATTAAACGCGCTAAAACCTCATCTTGCGGCAAATTAGGTTGTGAAGAAAAATGAACATCAATGTCATCAATTGTTCCACTTACCGTAACAGTGACGCGAATATCACCACTCTCCTTGTTTGCCACAAAATAAACGGTAGGATTAAGATTACCACTGAAACTCGCTTGTCCCTGTTCGAAATTAAGACGCTGGGAAAGAATATCAAAACGCCCACGAATCATCTGAAATTCCCCAACAGGATGAACATCATTCAATGGACCTGCTATGTTGATGCGTCCTCCCAGTTCTGTGTCTAACCCTCGTCCACGTACAAAAAATTGATTTTGCGCACTAATTTGCATATTTGATAGCACAACAGAGGAAGATTCTTGAGAGACGCCACGGCTTTGACTAGAGCTTTTAACTTCAGCACGTTCAAGTGTTTTTTTAATTGATTTTGTTAAATTCTTATTTTTAATATCAAGAAATTTCGCGTTTTGAAAATGATCAGGAACCAAAACTTCAGCTTTTTCAACTACGATATCACCACCAATAACAAGGTTATCCAAAAAATGACCCGTCATTGTCATTTTTCCTGACAATGTTGCAAGAATCATAGAACCATCATTATAATTGGCATGATTGAGGTGAAACACCAAATCTGGTTGTAGGCCATTAGAAATACGGCCTGAAGCGGATAGATTTCCTCCCTCGGACGAAAAAGCCAACGCTTTCTCTATAAGAATATGGTCACCATTTAGTTTGCCTTCAATTGTTACATTGTTCAATCCTAAATTTGTTTTTGAATCAAAAAAATTACCATTGGCTATAGAAAAATTTCCCATCAATTGTGGCTGTGATAATGTTCCCTTTATAATTGTATCAATGCTTGCTATACCCGTTATATGTGCACCACGCTTAGCTAACAATAAATCAATAAAAGCAAGAGGTATTGTTCCCTTAACGTTCAATTTTGTTTCTGAATCATTGAGAGAAAGAGGTCCATTGATAGAAAGATCTAATCCTTTATCTCCAGCGGCTAGCACTTTCTCAAGATGAAAAATCGATTTTTTATAAGAACCACGAGCATTCATATTGATCAACAGCGGTCCTTTATGTGTCATAGCGGTCAAGCTTTGACTGGAAAGCTCAAAATCAGCAGATGGATCCTTCATTGTCCCGCCAATATCGACCTTGCCAACAATCGTTCCTTCAAGTGCTTGCCTCTCAATAAAACTATTAACTAAACGTGCAGGAAAATCTTGCAAATTAACATGGAGATCAAGTGTGTTTTTATCTAGAGATACACTTCCCTCAGCTTGTGCTTGTACTCCCTCCCCTGTTAAATTTGCATTCAAAGTGAGATTTTTATCTACGGCTTTACCTGTAGCAGAGAGCACAAAAGGCATTATTTTCTTATCTTGAAGAGCAATGGTTGTCAGTCCTTCACCTTTTATATCGTAGGCTATATCAGGTTTTTTTAAATGGCCTCGAATCATAACTTGCCCTGTTACAGTACCAACTGCTCCAAGATCAGATTTCCATAGATTAACCAAAGCAACAGGAAGCGTATTCATTGTAAGCTTTAGATTAAGAGTATCTTGAACATTTCCTGCAAGTGTAATTCTACCGCCATTAATCGCAACTCCTAATTCATTGACCGTCATTCCATCTTTATCAAAAACAACCGTAGCTGATTTAGGTAATGTCAGATGAAAATTGGATTGCTTAACATCTATAGTTTCAATCTGTACTTCTCGTTTTATACCTTCTGGAAGTTCTGTCATCATCAGATGTCCAGAAAACTGTGCATTCGTATTATTCTGTAACATCGCTTGAACAGTAAAAGCTGTTTGGCCATTATTTCTATTGGCTTGGCCATTTAAACGATTAACCATCATTATAGGGGTTTGGATATGCTCCGCATTGATAAAACCCTCAAGCTGTGTCATACCAAAAGGATCAAAGATATCTGCTTTGATTTCTAATTTTTTAATTTTATTCTTTGCAAAGCTTAAACGGCTAATATGTGCCTTTAGATTGGCTTTTTGTTTGCCATTTTGTTCATCAAAAATAAAATCTCCTTTTACCTTTCCGCTACCTTCCTGCAAAAATAACGCAGCAAGATCTGAAATATCATCAGCATCAATATGCATAGCTCCTTTCACCAGACCTTCCGTTTGAGAAAGATCACCCGTTATCTTTGCGCTTCCCCCTTTAATATCGATATTTTCAAGTTTTCGAATGTGATTAGAATCCTTAAAAGAAGCAGATAAATACAACGGTTTTTTAGCAAAAGTTCCTTCACCCTTTACCGAACTCGTCAAAGAAGGTACCGGTAATGTATTATCCATAAGTGTTTGCATCGTAAATGTTGTATTTTGAAGTTTCTTCCCCATTAAAAACGCTTCAGCAATATGAGCCTGCGTGCTAAATTTTATAAGATTATCGCGCCCTCTTGCGGTACTATGGACCGTGAGCGCACCCTTTACTCTCGGATCTAATCTGGAGAGATCAAATATTTGAGCATACAAATCCATCTTAGCGCTCTCACTTGAAAAAGTACCATCTGCCTTTATATTTGCATATTGGCTTTTCAAATCCAAATGACGCAAAATTAAACCCGTCTTGTTGTGAGCAACACCGCCTGAAAGAGTATATTTTCCTTTAAATAAACGATTGAAAGGTTCTTTATCTATTTGCATATTATCGGTTATCCCTGATAATTCGAAATCAAAAACGCTGTCAATCAAGTCAATAGTTCCCTTGGCTTTAATATCTGCACTCCCAGAGAGTGATTGTTTCGCTAACAAACTAAAAGGAGCGAGTGTTTGAGCTTTTAAACCAAGATCGCCTTTAAAAATAAAACGATCTATTTTCCCTTTTAACCAAGCAGAAAACCCCTGACCAGTAACACTAAAATCATGTATCAAAACAGGGTTTCTAGAAACAATATCTGTATCTAGATGGACATCAACTGTTTGTCCTAGACCGTCTATCAACGCACCATTACTATTTTCAATTCCTCGAAGCGTTCCCTTAATCTGAACACCTACGTGACGAGAGGCTGGATTATCAAGATTCTCGCTCACCCCTCCCATAACAAAAATTGCATCGTGAATATGAATATTTTTATTGCGCAAATGATTTAATACAAGCTGACCATTCCATGATTGTTGCCCTTCGCGGCCATAGTCAATATTTAAAGCAAGATTATCAATATGCATTGGACCTTCTGTTGTTGTTAGACGCGTCGCTCTATTTTCCTTATCAAGAGCCATTTTGCCATCAACAAAAAGCTGCCGCAAAAATCCATCTGCTGTTACTTCTGCATTGGCCGCAACATTCAGTGCTTTACCCTCAATCATCATATGATCAAGGTGCATCACGCCTCTTTCTGTCATTCTTGCCTCTGCTTTCAACGTGACATCAGATTCAAAGAGGCTGCGATATTGAGGAGGCATTAAAGAGCTAAGTGTACCTACGATTTTAGCAGAAAGACTGTGTCCTTCTGCAACACTTGCAAGAATAACATCGCCATCTAAAATAGGATGGTGATCCACTTCTAAAGAAAGTTTGATAGCCAAATCATCAAAAGTACCATTACCTTTAATGGTAAAATTTAATGCTGGACGCTTTTCAATTTTAAAAACATTCGCAAAAATACCATTTTGCGGTTCATCAACCGAAATATCAATTTCAGCAGTACGGTCGCTCTTGGATATCTTTGTTAAAACAGAAAAAGATCCTGGTGCATCTAAACGATGAGCCGCTAAATCAGCATTAAAAACACCATTTTCTAAAGTTAGATTTCCTTTTAAGGAACCATCAGCAAAAAAACCCAAAAGTTCCTGGTCAAGCATCACATGTTGTGCGGTAAACGTATCGATAGAAATGGCAAGTGGCAATTTTGGTAAAGAAAACTTCCTAGCTTTAAGCAAAGATATAAAAGAAAAATTGTCTTGTGGTTTACGTAAAATTGTAACCTTTTCCAACGAAAGTTGGTTAATATTCATGCGCCCCCTCAGCAAAGCTAAACGATTCCAATCCATTTTAGCATTGGTAATTTTAAGCCATACACCTTTTTTATCACTCACGGTAATAGTCTCAATTGATGTCTGAGAAGACAGTGCTCCTTGTACATTATATAACCGAACTTGGCGATTAGGGGCTGAAAGTCCGCGTTCAATCAAAGAGATAAACCATGAACGATCATCCACAGTCATTTCTCTAGAAGATGAATTGCCTCTTTGTGCAAAAACAAAAACACTCACCAAAAAAAACAAAAATCCAGATAAGAAAGCCGATAAACGTATAGTTTTTTTCATTAAAATGCTTGTCCTATTCCCACATAAAAACCGATGCGAGGATCGCCTTTCTCTCTCTTAAGAGGAAAAGCCAAGTCAACGCGCAAAGGTCCAAGACCTGTCATATAGCGTCCTCCAATACCGGCTCCCCATTTAATTTTTTGAGAAAAATCAAATCGCGCCTTTTCCCCTACCAATCCTCCATCGAGAAAACTGACAAGCCCTATTTTATCATTTAAAGAAAAACGTAATTCTGTTGTACCCTCAATAAGCGCTCGCCCACCAACAACAACATCATTCTCTGTTTTAATACCAATATTGCGATAAGCATAACCACGAACAGATCCACCACCACCAGCAAAAAAGAGTGTATCTGAAGGTATTTGTGCTGTATCGCTCCCAAAAATTGTACCAAGCTTTGCTCGCGCTGCAAAAACAAAATGTTCTTTTTCATCTAGCGGCCAGTAAGAACGACCTTCTAAAGTCATTTTTGTTATAAAGTTGTGAGAACGCATTTCATAAAAAGGTTTAATAAACACTTCACCATACAAACCTTTTGTTGCATTAAACTTATTATTACGACTATCGTAAACGAGACTACTTGGTAACCCAATTGTTGTAAAATTACGACTCCCAAAATAGATATCACGTGAAGAACCATTGGAAACTTCCATAGCAACTTGTCCCGATAGATTGCCATTAAAGATATGCGTTATGCCCAACTTTCCCCTGATGGCTTTTGTCGTATAATTATCTAGAACTTCCTGCTGTATTTTTAGTTCTGTCCTAAAGTCTGTATCAGGAGTGAATATACCAGGCTTTATAAATATACCGCCGAGAAGATAATCAAAATTCTTTAGATTATACGATTTTTCTTTTTTGCTGCCAATACCGCTTATTTTCGTTTCAATTTTAAAATGTTCTGCATGGCCCAAAAGATTGTTATGCATCCAATAAGCTTCAAAACCTGCACCATCTAATGTTGAATAGCTACCACCTACACCAAAACGACGTGGTTTACGCTCTTCTAGAACGAGCATAAGCGGTAAACTCCCATCAGGGTTTATTGTATCAGCTTCACGTATATTCACTGCACGAAAGATATTAAGTCGTGCAAGTCTTTCACTTGCCTTGGCCAATGCATCAGAGTCGTATTTTTGTCCCGCCTTCAATCCCGTCATCCATGCGATATAGGCTGAATCTACACTTGGCTTCTTACTAACATTACGCACCCTTAAAGGGCCATAATAAGCTTGTTGTCCAGGATCAACGGTAATCTGCGCATCAATGAAACGTGTAGCATGATCAGCAACTACCTCACTCTTCATAACTTGAGCTTTAGCATAACCTTGTCTACGCCACCCTTCAACCGCCCATCGTTCTGCTTTCAAAATGGTTTCAGATTTGGCAATAGTTCCAATCTTATAACCCAATTCTTCAATTGTAGGCATTCTATTGGTCTTATATTTTACGAATGGAGCAACTTTATCGATACCAGCAACACCAAAAACATATTGGGGACCAGCATTAATGGTAATAACAATATTAGATTTTGCTGGAAGTTGAGTTACCGGACTCAAATCAGCAACTTCTAATCCATTAATCTGAATACTAATAATACCACCGTAACGTCCATCAGCATAAAGAGCAGAGAGAATTGCCCGATAATCTGAACGAGCTTTCGCTAACAAACCAGAAGAACTAAACGCTTTATCTTGATCAGCAATAAGAGAAGAGACAGCTTTAACTATTTTAATACCTTCTGATGGCGCACCCAATGGTGCAACGACATCAACTTTATAAAATTTCTCTGTACCGTTGTTATTATTTGAAGAGGAATTTGCTTTCTTTTGACCAAAAAGAGGGATACCAAATAACTCAAACGCTGCAAGTGGTTGTGGAAAAACACAAATGAAGCATAGAACTATCAATACATGGCGTATGGTCCCTGATTTAAAAAAATCGCCCATCTGGTATACCATCAAATCAGATACCTTCAATACACTTTACATCACTTTATACTATAAATAACATCGAACAAGAAAGATAAATATACCTTACCCTAGATATTCCATACACTTAATTCACATTCTTTTCTTGTGAAGTATAACATGCTCTTCCCCTAATATTAAAAAAATCCAGCATTGCTGTGTAACATAAACAGCCTCGCTCCTTTTTCCTATCATATTCATTTAACTCATTATAAATGTTTTATTTAACCGCATATAATCATGGTTAAATTTGTGCAAATCATTCTTCCCAATTACACTAAAAAGCTTGCACACGTATATAGATCTCCCACTCCCAAAAACCATAGAGAGACTTCTTGATTTTTATGAACAGATATGTTTGTCTCTTCTAAGCTAAAGGGGGAAATAAATTGATGATCGCGCATGTTACAACTGTTGCTTTTCGCGGTCTAGAAGCGGTACCTGTCGATGTACAGGTTATGATTTCTCCTGGTAAAATAGGAATGGCTATTGTTGGATTAGCCGATAAGGCAATTGCAGAAAGTCGTGAACGTGTACAAGCATCCCTTCATGCTTGCGGGCTTTCACTGCCCAATAAACGCGTTACTATTAATCTTGCACCAGCTGATTTGCCTAAAGAAGGATCACACTATGATTTGCCAATTGCTGTAGGCTTAATGCTTACTATGGGAATTCTTCCTCCCGAAGTTGCCCAAGACTACGTTATCTTAGGAGAATTATCGTTGGATGGTTCTATCACAGCTGTCAACGGTGTTTTACCAGCTGCAATGACAGCTTTATCCCTTGATAAAGGGCTCATTTGCCCCCATGCATGTGGACCTGAAGCAGCATGGGCAAATGAAGAAATGAATATTCTCGCCCCCGAGTCTCTTCTTACCATGGTCAATCATTTTAAAGGAACCCAAATTCAAAAACGTCCACAACCACGCCAGTATACAATTCAAACCGAGCTTCCAGATCTTTGCGAAATTAAAGGACAAAAAACTGCCAAACGTGCATTAGAAGTTTGCGCTGCTGGACGGCATAACCTTTTGTTTGTAGGCCCTCCTGGTGCAGGAAAATCTATGTTAGCCCAACGTTTACCCTCTATTTTACCGCCTCTTGATAGCCGTGAACTTTTAGATGTTTCTCTGATTGCTTCTATCACAGGAGAAACAGTCCATAATACCATTTCACTCCACTGTCCTTTTCGTGCCCCGCACCATTCTGCTTCCATGGCAGCAATGATCGGTGGTGGTCTTAAAGGGCGACCTGGAGAAGTTTCACTTGCACATAATGGCATTTTATTTCTCGATGAATTGCCTGAATTTTCTCCACAAGTGCTCGATTCCCTTCGTCAACCTCTAGAGAGTGGAGAATGCGTTATCGCCCGTGCTAATCACCATATCAGCTATCCTGCCCGCATCCAACTCATCGCTGCTATGAATCCTTGTCGATGTGGTATGGCAGGAGAAAAAGGCCATGTTTGTGCAAAAGGAATACGCTGCCAAATTGATTATCAATCCCGTATTTCTGGTCCTCTGCTCGATCGAATTGATTTACGGATTGATGTCCCTGCCCTAACAGCTATGGATCTTATGCAACCAGAACAATCAGAAAAAAGTTGTGATGTTGCAAAACGTGTCGCACAATGTCGTATCATTCAAGCTAAACGGTTTAAAACATTGGGCCTTGACCATATTCGCACCAACGGGGATTGTCCTGCTAAAATTATCGAACAAATTGCCATTCCTGACAAAAATGCTGCTAAACTTTTACGAGATGTGAGTGAGAAAATGCACCTTTCTGCACGAGCCTACCATCGAATTCTCAAAGTTGCACGCACTATCGCTGACCTCGAAGAAGCCAACCTTCTCTCACGCCATCACCTTGCAGAAGCTATTTCCTATCGAATGGGCACTGAAAGATTAACAGCTCTTACCTAAAATCAATATTCATCAATAAAAACTCACCGGAAAATAACGCAAATAAAGCTCTGTAAGTTTACCATCACTTTCTAGAGATTTTAGAGCATAATTGAGTATATTAATTAATTTTTCATTCTTTTTTGCAACAGCAAGCTGCATTCCTTGCCCCAATAATTGTGGAGCCATATACGCTCCTCCAATAAAATGGCAGCAATTAAAAGATTTGGAATCATTTAGCCATAATGATAAAGCAAATCCATCATCAAAAATAAGATCAATCTTATGATCTTGGAGTGCTTTATAAAGCTCCCCCCTGTCTTTAAATTCTTGCCATTTAGCTTCAGGAAAATAACTATGGAACAGCTTTTCGTGAGCACTTTTCGATAACAATCCACTGTTTAAATGGATGAGTTTATCGCTTATTGGTTCATCGAAATTTACAAGTTGAGACGCAATAAATTGAGATGCAACAAATCGAGCTGGAAAACGTAAATAAGACCGTGTAAAAACAAGATCTTGATGCGTTTTAATGGTTTCTTTTAAACCAGCAATAATGATTTCTGCACCACCATCTTTGACATGATCTACAAGCTCCTCCCAAGGAACAACTTCTACCTCACAGACTTTTTCTAAATTTAATTTTGAGCAAATGGCACGTAATAAATCGATATTATAGCCTACCAAGTGCCCTGTTTTGTCAAGAAAGTTAAAAGGAGGAAAATCAAATGTTGTTACAAAACGCAAACGAGTTATATCTGTCGTATCAGACTGTAGTACATGTTCATGCGAACCCAAAAAAGAGGGAAGTACTGCAGTTGTTTCAGCTTCTACGAAAGAAGAAAATAAAAATCGCCATGTTACCAATAAAATTCCAATAAGAATATTGAATCCATTTATAAGTTTTTTTATTTGCAAAATTTTTCTCCCCCTATTTTCAAAGTTACAATACAATTTTTCTCTTCTTAGCTATAATATCTAACGCACTTCACTGAAATATCTGTCACTTTATAGATTAAAATTGCTGCTATTCTCCAAAAACTATTGAAAATAAAGGTTTTTATAAAATTTCCTACACAAACGCATTCTAATTTTTCTTCTATAAGCGATAAAATGTACACACCTTGAACCTTACTAGACAATTTCATAAAAATTCTTCACATGCCCCAAAAGTGTGATGGAAGAACGCATCATTAGTTTTTAAACATTCCATCAGGTAAATAAAAAATAGTTTAGCTCTATAGAATTATTTGTCGTATGTTATACAAGGAACACTTATAAAAATAGCAAAATTGCGCTTTACTCCTTATCATTAAAAAGGAATAATATCTCATTTCTAGATATAATCGAAAAATCAAAATCACTATCGCCCCCCCTTCAAAATATTAATATCTTAGGGATATAAACTTCATGAGACCAATTTTACGTGTTTTTTGCATCTAACATAAAAGGCAAAAGTACAAAAATATTTGCGTGCGCAAGAATCATTCTTTCCTTAAAAACCGACAGATGTTGAATATCAATCTGATATACGGTAAATATCTGATATGGTTATTCCATAAATAACTGGATAGAACGTTAGACTTCGAAAAATTGCAAATTGAACATAGAAATGGATTAACTTATGAGTGATGAAACAACTTCACCAATACAGAGTGGTGACTATGATGCCTCTTCCATCAAAGTTCTCAAAGGTCTTGATGCTGTACGCAAACGTCCTGGCATGTATATTGGTGATACAGATGATGGTTCAGGCTTGCACCATATGGTCTATGAGGTCGTGGATAATGCTATTGACGAAGCTTTAGCCGGTCATGCTACTCTTGTAAACGTCACTCTCCATGCTGATGGTTCTTGCTCTGTTCGCGATAATGGACGTGGAATTCCTACAGATATCCATCCAACAGAGGGTGTTTCAGCAGCTGAAGTTATTATGACACAGCTTCATGCTGGCGGGAAATTTGATCAAAATTCTTATAAAGTTTCAGGTGGGTTACACGGTGTTGGTGTCTCTGTCGTTAATGCGCTATCTGTTTGGCTCAAAATGCAAATCAAACGCAATGGTAAAATTCATCAAATGTCATTTACTCACGGCGTTGCTGATTCTCCATTAAGTGTTGTTGGCGATTGTGATGCAGAAAGTGGAACAGAAATCAGGTTTTTACCAAGCTCCGAGACCTTTACAATGGTTGAGTTTGATTTTGAAACTTTGGAACGTCGTTTGCGCGAACTGGCTTTTTTAAATTCTGGCGTCTATATTCTTCTTGTTGATGAACGTCACGCTGATATTAAATCCGTTGAATTGCATTATGAAGGCGGATTAATTGAATTTGTTAAATATATTGACCAAACAAAAAAACCACTCCTTGATAATCCTATTTACATTGCAAGTGAAAAGGATGGGATGAGTGTCGATGTTGCCTTATGGTGGAATGATTCTTATCATGAGAAGGTGTTATGTTTTACAAATAATATTCCTCAGCGTGATGGTGGAACCCACTTAATAGGTTTTCGCAGTGCTTTAACGCGTCAAATTAATGGTTATGCCGAGTCTTCAGGTATTGCAAAAAAAGAAAAAGTTAACTTAACTGGTGATGATTGCCGTGAAGGACTCACAGCTATCCTTTCTGTCAAGGTTCCTGATCCAAAATTTTCTTCACAAACAAAGGACAAATTAGTTTCTTCTGAAGTGCGCCCCATTGTTGAAAATTTGGTAAATGAAGGTCTTTCAGCATGGTTAGAAGAGCATCCTAATGAAGCAAAGTTACTCATTAGTAAAGTGGTAGAAGCTGCAACAGCGCGTGAAGCAGCACGTAAAGCACGTGAACTCACAAGACGAAAAGGGGCTCTTGATATCACTTCTCTACCCGGAAAACTTGCTGATTGCCAAGAACGGGATCCAGCAAAATCGGAAATTTTTATCGTTGAAGGAGATTCTGCTGGCGGTTCAGCAAAAAGTGGACGTTCCCGTCAAAATCAAGCAATTTTGCCCCTACGCGGTAAAATCCTCAATGTTGAACGAGCGCGTTTCGACCGAATGCTCTCATCAGATATGATTGGGACTCTCATCACCGCTCTTGGAACTTCCATTGGTAAAGATGAATTTTCACCAGATAAATTGCGTTATCATAAAATCATCATTATGACAGATGCAGATGTCGATGGGGCGCATATCCGCACACTTCTGCTGACCTTCTTTTTTAGACAAATGCCTGAATTGATTGAACGTGGGCACCTCTATATCGCTCAACCGCCCCTCTATAAAGTATCACGGGGAAAATCTTCGCAATATATCAAAAATGAGGCAGCATTCGAAGAATTTTTAATCAATACTGGATTGGAAGAAGCAACTTTAGAATTGTCAACAGGTGAAATGCGTGCGGGGGCTGATTTGCGCCAACTCGCTGAAGATGCTCGTCTGTTACGCCAACTTTTAAATGGTCTTCATACGCGTTATGACCGCACAATTGTTGAGCAAGCAGCAATTGTTGGGGCTTTTAATCTTGAAACCTTTGTAACAGCAGAAAAAGCACAAAAAATAGCAGATAAAGTTGCAAACCGCCTTGATTTAATCGCTGATGATACGGAACGTGGTTGGAGTGGTCAATACAAACCAGATGGAAGTTTATGCTTTGAACGTATTTTACGCGGCGTTAAAGATATTGTTATTTTGGATGCTGGACTTATCAATTCAGCTGATGCACGTCAAATCGATCGTGTTTCTAAAAGTTTCGTAGAAATATATAGCCCTCCTCCACGCCTACATCGCAAAGATAAATCAGAACGAATTTTGGGACCTATGAGTTTATTGGAGAGTATTTTTACAAACGGTAAAAAAGGTATCACTCTCCAACGTTATAAAGGTCTCGGTGAAATGAACGCTGAGCAGCTTTGGGAAACAACTCTTGATCCTGAGGCGCGTTCTCTTTTACAAGTTAAAATTAATGACGCAACCGATGCAGATTCACTCTTTTCTCGTTTAATGGGTGATGAAGTTGAACCTAGACGAATTTTTATTCAAGAGAATGCCTTAAGCGTTGCCAATCTTGATATCTAAAGGTACTCTTTTGTTTCTAGCTGTATAAACATCATGGTTTTATACGTTGTTTTCGTATTTGAACATTCCTTCTACGCTTCATCTACGATTAAAAAAACTAAGGAAGGTCATGCATATGACAGCTGAAACAGAACGTGTAGGTGCCAAAGGTGGTATGGAAAACTCTTTTGGCTTTAAAAAAGTTGATGAAGAGCAAAAACAATCCATGGTTGATGGTGTCTTCCACTCCGTCGCTGAAAATTATGATAAGATGAATGATATCTTATCATTAGGATTACACCGTGTGTGGAAAAATTCTATGGTAGCATGGCTTTCTCCACCAGCACTTTCCAGTTGGAAGGTTCTTGATGTGGCTGGAGGGACTGGTGATATCGCTTTCCGCATCCTTAATGCTTCACGCCAAAAAGCGCATGCTACAGTCCTTGATATTAATGGCTCAATGCTCAGTGTCGGTAAAAAGCGTGCACAAAAAAATGGTCTCGCTCCTCTGATTGATTTTGTTGAAGCCAATGCTGAAGACCTTCCCTTTGAAGATCAAAGCTTTGATGCTTACACTATTGCCTTTGGAATCCGCAATGTACCTCATATTGATACAGCCCTTAGAGAAGCTTTTCGTGTTTTAAAACCGGGTGGGCGTTTCTTATGTTTAGAATTTTCTAATGTCGAAATGCCTTGGCTTGACAAATTTTATGACCTTTGGTCATTCCATGCTATCCCTAAACTTGGTCAAATCATTGCAAATGATGGTGATGCTTATCGTTATTTGGTTGAATCTATTCGTAAATTTCCTAAACAAGATGATTTTGCCCATATGATCAACCAAGCAGGTTTTTCACGCATATCGTACCGCAATCTTACAGGTGCAATCGCAGCGTTGCATTCAGGTTGGAAAATTTAAAAATGGTGCAAATTTCTACTTACTTTCGATTGATGCGCGCAGGATGGGTTTTAGCACGTGAAGGTGTTTTGAGTGCTCTGCCTCACGATGATCTTAAAGGATTTCCAGCATTATGTCATCGTATAGCCGGTGTTGTAGCGCGACGAAAAACAAAAAAAAAGCGAAGATCTGAAAATCTCTCCTATGCTATCAATAAGCTTGGCCCTTCTTACATAAAACTTGGTCAATTTCTCGCTACCAGACCCGATATTGTTGGACATGATATTGCAGAAGATTTGGCACAATTACAAGATCGGGTGCAAACATTTTCTTGCGCTGCTGCTATTGCGCAAATTGAAAGTTCACTTGGTCGGTCTATTAATGATCTCTTTGTAAACTTTTATCCACCCATTGCTGCTGCTTCTATTGCCCAAGTTCATTCAGCTGAATACGATGATGAAACTGGTCATAGAAGAAAATGTGCTGTTAAAGTCATCCGCCCTAATATTAGAACGCGTTTTGCTAGAGATCTTAGAAGTTTTTATCTCGTTGCTCATTTACAAGAACGTTATATACCAGCTTCTCGACGGCTTCGCCCTGTCTGTGTGGTTGACACCTTGGCACAAACGACACGTATTGAAATGGATTTACGGTTAGAAGCAGCTGCCATATCAGAAATGGCTGAAAATATTCAACATGATACAGGCTTTCGGGTTCCACAAATCGATTGGGAGCGAACAGGACGCAATGTTTTAACAATGGAATGGATCGATGGTATCAGAATATCTGAAATTTCTGCTCTCAAAGAAGCTGGTTTTGATTTGAAAGTGCTTGCAATTACGCTTATTCAATCTTTCCTTCGTCATACTTTGCGTGATGGTTTTTTTCACGCAGATATGCACCCTGGTAATTTATTTGTAGACCAAAACGGATGTATTGTTGCTGTTGATTTAGGAATTACAGGACGGCTAGGCAAAAAAGAAAAGCATTTCCTTGCTGAAATTCTTTACGGCTTTATTACCCGCGATTACCACCGGGTAGCACGCGCTCATTTTGAAGCAGGATATGTACCTCCACACCATAATATGGAGAGCTTTGCTCAAGCAAATCGTGCTATTGGTGAACCAATTCATGGACAATCAGCACAAAGCATTTCTATGGCTAAATTGCTCACCCTGTTATTTGAAGTTACTGAACTCTTTGACATGCAAACACGTCCTGAACTTTTATTGCTACAAAAAACGATGGTTGTCGTGGAAGGTGTTGCGCGTACATTAGACCCTCATTTTAATATGTGGAAAGCCTCTGAACCGGTTGTCAGAGAATGGATTGGAAAAAATTTAGGTCCTGTTGGAATTGCAAAAGACTTCAGTGAAGGAGCACAAGCACTCCTTTCTCTGGCACGCAAAACACCGCAATTGATACAAAATTTCCAGCGTATGGAAGAAGATCTTAACCAAATAGTAAAAACCGGATTTAATCTTTCACCGGACACTCTTAAGCAACTTGCTGTTGAACAAAGTCGTACCAACCGTTTTGGACGTTATAGTTTGTTCATTATTGCTCTTTGCTGCGTTTGTTTAACTTTTTACATTTTTCGTTTTTTTTAATCCACTCAATATGCTAAAAAATATAAAGTATGCAATCATTGCAATCAATTTATTTCTTGGAGATATTTTATGGCTAGTCTTACTATTCGCAACCTCTCTCCTGAAATCAAAGAAGCTTTACGTATACGTGCCGCCAAAAATGGCATTTCTATGGAAGAAGAAGTCCGCCGCATTTTAAACAATCCTATCGCTCAATCTATCTCTCCCTCTCAAGCAACTGTCATTGAAACGCAATCATTGCAATCAAAATCACTGCTCCTTATTATTGGTGGTAGTATTGCAGCCTATAAAACTCTTGACCTCATTCGCCGTTTGCAAGAACGTGGCGCGCACTTAAACATTATCATGACAAAAGCAGCACAAAAATTTATTACACCTTTAGCAGCTGAAGCTCTAAGCGGTCGTAGTGTGTATTGCGATTTATTTTCACGAGAAGAAGAGCATGATATTGGGCATATCCGCTTGGCACGCGATGCTGACCTTATTATTTTAGCTCCTGCCACTGCTAACCGCATTGCAAAAATAGCCAATGGCATAGGAGATGATTTGGCTGATTGTGTGCTTTTAGCTGCACGCTGTCCACTCTTAATTGCACCAGCTATGAATCCAGCGATGTGGAGCCATCCAGCAACTGTTCGTAATGTTGCAAAATTACGCATAGATGGCGTTCATATAGTAGGACCAGAAATTGGCAAAATGGCTGAGCGCGATGAAACAGGTTGTGGACGCATGAGTGAACCTCTCACTATTGTAGCTGCAGCAGAAGCTCTTTTAGGTGTGCAAGAAAAACCTCTTGTTGGTCGCCATTTTATTGTTACTTCTGGTCCTACCCATGAACCAATTGATCCTGTGCGTTATCTCGCTAATCGCTCATCTGGCAAACAAGGGCACGCCATTGCAACAACTCTTGCACATTTGGGTGCCAAAGTGACACTTATTTGTGGACCGGTTAATCTTGCCGCCCCACAAAGGGTGAAAACCCTTCATGTTGAGACAGCATGTCAAATGTTACAAGCCGTTCAAGCGGTACTCCCTGCCGATGGTGCCATTTTTGTCGCTGCTGTTTGCGATTGGCGCAGCCAAACACACTCTTTGCACAAGATAAAAAAGGATGCTCAGAAAACACCACTATCCTTACAGATGGTTGAAAATCCTGATATTTTAGCAACAATTGGTCATGCTCCAAACCGCCCCCCTCTGATAATTGGATTCGCTGCCGAAACCTCTGACATCATTGCAAATGCGCAAAAAAAATGTATCGAAAAAGGTGCAAATTTTATTCTTGCCAATGATGTTTCTCTTCATACGGACGGCACAAGCGTCATGGGCTCTGATACAAATCAAGTTTGTCTTGTTAGCAAAGACACTGTCGAACAGTGGCCGCACATGAGTAAACACCAAGTAGCACAAAAACTAGCAAAGGTTATTATAGCATTCTTCGAATCTCATAGCCCTGCTCATTCATGAGCAAAGAACTCTTTGTTACAAATGAATATAAAAGTTCTTTAGAGAGAAAATAAGTAAATGCTTAAAAAAATGCAAAACAGAAATTGAGATGTATTCACAAAATCATGTAAAGCTATTTGTAAATATGATTTTATTCATTCAATGATCACCTTTATACAAACAGTGAGCTTCTACCACTTTGAAAGAAATGAAAATTTTGAAGTGTTTTAGATTATTTGCAAAATGATCAGTTTTGGCATTTTTTACCATTCACTCTCGCTGTTCAGTTCTGAGAATTACAGAAAAATCACAAGGGGACTTTTCTGTAATGTATAAAAAATAACAGCTGTTAGCTCTGTACCTTTCATTAACAAAATTATACAATCTATAAAATCAAGTGTATATAAAGCTCTCGCCATCCTCTTTTTTGTTTTCACTTTTTTTAATTTACTTAGTTATTATGATTTTTACTTCCGCTTATCGCGCTTTACAACGTCTTTTGACCCCGCAATACCGCATTATGATCTTAAAAGCATTGGGTATTACCTTTGCTGTACTTGTCATTGTATGGTTAGGTGTGCACCAGCTTTTTGTATCCTACTTTTGGCCTTGGGTTTCTCATTTTTTCCCAGGATTACCTAGTTGGGCGGGATGGTTAGGTTTGGGCATTCTTATCATTTTTAACCTTGGTTTAGCTTTGCTAATGGCTTTTTTGATTGCTCCAATCACCGCTATGGTTGGTGGTTTTTTCATTGATTCTGCTGCTGAAATTATCGAAAAAGAAGATTATCCAAACGAGCCTATTGGACATGCCCTGCCTTTTGGACGTTCTTTGATTCTTTCCTTGAAATTTGTCCTCTTAAGTCTTTTCGGCAATGGAATCGCTTTTCTTCTCTTTTTCGTTCCAGGGATTAATTTGATTGCCTTTTATGTTATTAATGGCTTCTTGCTTGGCCGTGAATATTTTGTGTTTGCAGCCTACCGCTTTCGATCTGAGCAAGAAGCACATGCTTTCTTACACGCTCATTACCTAACGGTTTTTGGCGCAGGGTTATTGATCGCACTTTTTGTTTCGATTCCTATTCTTAATTTAGCAACACCACTTTTCGCAGCCGCTTTTATGACACATCTCCACAAGATGCTTTCCCAAAAAACCAATGAACATGCTACACAAAAATAATGATCCTCATTCACTTAAAATCTACAAAAATCCTTGAATAAAGGAGAGCTTAAAAGGAAATTTTTCTTTTAAATGTCCGTCTTCACTCCTCTCATCAAAAGAGCCTTTTTAAAAAAATCTTGCTCTGATGCTGGTAGCTCGTTAAAATACTATTGTGTCCATTGTTTTTATGAACTGTTATAATCTTATTGATATTTTATAATGCAATGTTTCTCTGCTTAAAAACTATTGATGTTATGATTAAATAAATGAGGAGTTAACCAAAACAGGGAGGAGATTTTGCTCTCGAAGCAAGAGAACGGAGAATGCAAGTTATTAAAACTGCTAAGAGATTTATTGTAAGGAATACTCTTAATGCTAGTGATTGCTGAGACATTGGAAAAAAATTAAAAGGCAATCAAGAAAGAACGATGCGTATACTTGTAAAAGTATTTAAAAAATTCGTTTATTGAGATGCAAAGCGAGTTTAATCATTTAAATCCTATATTCTTTAAAATGGTACAAAAAGTTTATAATATTTAAAGAGAGGCGATAAAGATGAACTGGATTACAAATTATGTTCGTCCTAAAATTAATTCTATATTGGGACGCCGTGAAATTCCAGATAATCTATGGATTAAAGATCCCACGAGTGGTGAGATGGTCTTCCATAAAGATCTCGAGGTAAATCAATATGTAATTCCTAGCTCTGGTTATCACATGCGTATCAGTGCCAAAGACCGTCTTATGCATTTTTTTGATGATGGTGTTTATACGCCTTTGGAAAATCCAAAAGTTATAACAGATCCTTTAAAGTTTCGCGATGAAAAGCGCTATATTGATCGGTTAAAAGATTATCGTTCTAAACTTGGAGTTGATGACAATATTTTAAGTGGACGCGGCACGATTGAAGGCTTACCTATTATAGCTACTGTTCAGGACTTTGCCTTTATGGGTGGATCCCTTGGTATGGCTTCAGGAGAAGCTATTATCAAAGCTTTTGAGACTGCCATTGCCGAAAAATGTCCCTTGGTTCTTTTTGCCGCTTCTGGTGGTGCACGTATGCAAGAAGGAACACTCTCACTCATGCAAATGCCCCGCACAACCGTAGCAATTGAAATGCTGAAAGAAGCAAAACTTCCCTATATTGTGGTTCTTACCAATCCTACTACCGGTGGTGTTACGGCTTCTTACGCTATGCTTGGCGATATTCACATTGCTGAACCCGGTGCTATGATTGGTTTTGCAGGGCCACGTGTGATTCAACAAACCATACGTGAAACTTTGCCTGAAGGTTTTCAAAGCAGTGAATACCTACTCGAACATGGTATGATTGATATGGTTGTATCACGTTTAGAAATGAAAGCGACCATTGCACGGCTTTTACGGTTGATGATGAAGCATCCTGCGACTGTTCATCCTTCCAATCCATCTCCAACAGATTCTCAGATATCGCTTTCTAACAGAGATGCTGCTTAATCTTATGGGGAAAAATCAAATACAAGGAATGGTCGATGATTTACTAAAAAACTATCCCAAAAAATTTGATCTTTCTTTAGAACGTATTCTTCATCTTTTAGAACATCTTGGTAACCCGCATTTAAAACTCGCACCTGTTATTCACATTGCCGGAACAAATGGTAAAGGGTCTGCTTGTGCAATTTGTCGTGCTCTTTTGGAAAGTGCAGGCTATCGTGTTCATGTCTACAGCTCACCCCACCTTGTTAATTGGAATGAACGTTGCCGGTTAGGTCAAAAAGGAGGGGGGCAACTTGTTACAGAAAACCAATTAGCTGAGACAATTCGTGAAATTATAAAAGTAAATCATCAACAACCAATTACTATTTTTGAAATTTTCACAGCCGCCGCTTTTATGCTGTTTAGTACACACCCAGCTGATGTTGTTATCTTAGAAGTCGGATTAGGAGGACGATTTGATGCCACCAATGTGATTAAAAAACCTGCCGTATCACTTATTATGCCTATAGATTATGATCATGAGACTTTTCTTGGAAAGACAATTGCAAAAATTGCTTTTGAAAAAGGGGGGATTATCAAACCAACAGTTCCTGTCGTCATTGGTAAGCAAAATCACGAGGACACTCTTTCTATTTTAACATCTATTGCGGATAACAATAAGGCACCTTATTCTCTGTTTGATCAAGATTATCAAAGCTATACAGAACATGGGCGTATGGTCTTTCAAAATCGTCAAGGTCTCATGGATCTTCCACTTCCTAACCTCATTGGCGCTCATCAAATTGCTAATGCAGGAGCTTCTCTTGAAGCAGTTTATCAAGCAGGTTTTCAACTTTCAGAACAAGCAGTAAATCACGCTTTACAAAATATTTATTGGCCCGCACGGATGCAACATCTTACCCATGGATCTTTGGTCGATCAACTCTCTTCCAATATTAATTTATGGTTAGATGGTGGCCATAATCCCGCTGCTGGAAAAGTTGTTGCGGAAGAAATTGCTCAATGGAGAAAAAAAACAAACCGTCCTATTATTATGATTGCTGGTATGCTTAACACTAAAGATGCTATCAGTTATTTTCGTCCTCTAGCCAATCTCGTAGATAAAATCTATACAATCCCATTAACAGATAATACTGCTAGTATTTGTTCAAAAAAATTAGCGGAATCCGCTCAAAAAGTAGGGCTTCTTGCCAGCCCCCAAGCCCATCTACAAGATGCTTTACAGAGAATTAATTTAGAGCATAAAGATGCAATTGTCTTTATTGGTGGTTCCCTTTACCTTGCCGGTGATATTTTGCGTGACAATAAAACACCACCATGCTAGGAATTGATTATTCATAGAGCTTTGAAAGATAGACCTTGTAATCATGCAACTTGATTGTGCACTTTATCAACATCCTAAACTTATTACTGTTTTCGGCGGCTCTGGTTTTGTGGGGCGGCATGTCGTTGAAACTTTAACAAAACGAGGTTATCGCGTTCGCATTGCCGTTCGTCATCCGCAAAAAGCTTATTACATGCTGCAAATAGGAGAAGTAGGACAAACCCAAATGCTCAAGACTGATATCAAGCACCGCGCTTCTGTTGCACGGGCATTGCTTGGAGCAGAAGGAGCCGTGTTTCTTCCTGGTAGCTTAGGGCAAGCAAATCAAGCAAACTTTCAAAAGACACAAATTGACGGCACACAAAATGTTGCTGAATTAACAGCTGAAGCTGGTATACCGCTTCTCTATATGTCAGCGCTGGTAGCTAACGAAAACGCTTCATTTCTTTATGGACGTATCAAATCTATGGGTGAGAAAATTGTTCAGGATAAGCATCCTCAAGCAATTATTATGCGTCCATCCGTTATCTTTGGGCCAGAAGATTGTTTCTTTAACAGCTTAGCAAACTTAGCACGCTTTTTACCAATCATGCCTCTTTTTGGAGGTGGGCAAAGTAAATTGCAACCCGTATATGTTGGTAACGTTGCTGAATTTGTCGTGCGTGCTTTAGAAAATCCTGCTCTTTCTGGAAAAAGCTATGATCTTGGTGGTCCCCAAATTATCACATTTCAAAATGCCCTTGAAAATATCTTAAAAATCATTCATCGGAAAAAAACAATTCTCTCTATGCCTCTTTCTATCGGTCTATTGTTTGGAGGTACTTTAGGACTTCTCGGTAAATTACCCCTCGTGCCAACACTCGTGACAGCCGATCAAATACGCTTCTTGCAAGTGGATAACATTGTTTCTCAAGAAGCTAGAGAAAATGGATATACTTTAGAGGGTGTCGGAATTACCCCGAGAGCAATGGTCGCTCTCTTACCAAGTTATCTCTGGAGGTTTCGTCCACAAGGTCAGTTTTCCAAAAATTTACAAGCTTAGCAAAAATTCTTGCAAGGATGAGCTCAAGAACAAGCAACGATATTGATTTACAATAATTCTTTGTTTTTCCTATGTAAAATTAAAGTACTGAAGAGAACAAGACTTTTTCATTTCAGCTTTTTGCATTCAAAATGCATATAAGTGTTCACTTCTACATCAAAAGAAAAAACATTTTAGGTCAAAATGGCGTGAACATGAGCCAAATATGCCTGTTTATAAACCCTCTTAATACCGGAGTGAGTACAAGATTGAAACTGGAAAATCTCATTATAATTTTGTCTTATGATGACAAGTATGAAGGTGGTAGTGTTCCATGAACATGCATTCATTTACAAGGCAACGCATTGATTTATAAAGATATATCATCGTTTTTCAACTTGTATCATAACCTCGAATAGTGTAAAATTTTCTCATTTCAAACCTTCTCCTATTGAGTCAAATAAAATTTCTTGCTTGCACGTCATAAGCAATGTTGATTGTGAGTAACAACACTAGAAGAAAGAAGTAAAAACGCCTCTTATGAATCGCGTTAATGCAAGGGCCGTCGCAACATTGGACGTTAGTAGAGATAATGATATTGTCAGTTTACGACACCATCATAGAAGAGAATGAGAAATAAGGTGAGGCATCCCTTTAAAATTACATAAATGCACAAAATAACAACGGACTTTTTTTCGTGAAAGGACAGAATATTGTGAAAGAACGCAATGCATAAAGTTATAATGTATTATGTAGTCTTATTATTTTAAAAGATATTACTCTGGATATTTTTGAAAATTGCAAGTTCAAACTAAAGAGGATAACAAGTCTGAGAGATCTTTCTATTTTCGCTTCCATAATCTCTACAAATAAAACTGTATTCTAATTTCTGATATAAATTAGATAAAATAAGCAATACCTTCCTGTCTACCCTGCATAATAGCTAGAACAATTTAGCTTTATCCACCCAACATCTTTGTTCTAAACGTGCAATATATTAGAATTTAAAACTGATTTATAGACAATAATAGAGCGTGTGTTTCATGAGATCATCTTCTTTTTTAAGAAAATATACCCTCATAAAAGCCTTTCTTATTAGGCTTCCCTCCTTATAGCTCAAATACAGATAAATATTGATAAATTTTTCTTACTCAAAACAATTTCTTTAAGTCCTCCTAAATTTTGTCGGTAACATCATAATTTACTCCATAAAATGTGTTTTTTTGCGTAAATTTATGGGAACTTGAAAAGAATTTTTCACAGAGAGAAGTCGTGCTATTGGCTTGCATTTTTTTTTGATTTCTCCTACCGTCTTTTTTAATTTCTCCTACCCTCTAGAGAAAAATAATTTTAAAGGAATGAAAGAATGGCAACCCCAGATTATGTTGTCAAAGACATCGCACTTGCTGCATACGGGCGCAAAGAGCTTGATATTGCCGAAACAGAAATGCCTGGTTTAATGGCTTGTCGTAAAGAGTTTTCTTCTAGTCAACCTTTGCGCGGTGCTCGCATTTCTGGTTCATTGCACATGACGGTTCAAACCGCTGTTTTGATTGAAACATTAAAAGCAATTGGGGCTGATGTACGGTGGAGTTCTAGCAATATTTTTTCTACACAAGACCATGCAGCCGCCGCTATTGTAGCCACAGGTACTGCTGTTTTTGCGGTCAAGGGCGAAACACTTGAAGAATATTGGACTTATATAGATGCTATTTTCCAATGGCCTGATGGCAATCTTTCAAATCTTATTTTAGATGATGGAGCTGATGCTACAAACTATATTTTGATGGGATGGCGTGCAGAAACAAATAAAGATGTCCTCTCTTATCCCAAAACAGAAGAAGAGGAATTTTTTTTCAAACAAATTCAAAAACGTATGACTCTCACACCAGGATTTTTCACACGCCAACGCGCAGCAATCAAAGGTGTGAGTGAAGAAACGACAACAGGGGTGCACCGCCTTCTTCAATTACAAAAGCAAGGGCTTTTGTCTTTTCCTGCCATTAATGTCAATGATAGTGTCACAAAATCAAAATTTGATAATAAATATGGATGTAGAGAATCATTAGTGGACGGTATCCGACGTGCAACAGATGTCATGATAGCTGGTAAAACAGCCATTGTCTGTGGTTACGGCGATGTGGGTAAAGGTTCAGCAGCCGCTCTTTCAGGTGCAGGAGCACGCGTTAAAGTGACAGAAATTGATCCAATCTGTGCTCTTCAAGCAGCTATGGATGGCTATGAAGTGGTTCATTTAGATGACGCCGCGGCCAGTGCTGATATTATCATCACAACAACAGGCAATAAAGATATTGTCCGTTTAGACCATATGCGGCAAGTGAAAGATATGTGTATTCTTGGAAATATTGGCCATTTTGATAATGAAATCCAAGTAGCAGCCCTTAGAAATTTGCCATGGACGAATATTAAACCTCAAGTCGATATGATCACCTTTCCTGATGGAAAACGCATCATTTTACTCTCTGAAGGGCGTTTACTTAATCTTGGTAATGCTACAGGACATCCCTCTTTTGTCATGTCAGCTTCATTTACAAATCAGGTTCTAGCGCAAATTGAACTCTTTAACCATTCAGAACACTACAAAAATGAAGTGACTGTTTTGCCTAAACATCTCGATGAGAAAGTTGCACGCCTTCATCTTGATCGATTGGGAATAAAATTAACTGTTTTATCAGAAGAACAAGCTACCTATATTGGAGTTACACCTCAAGGACCCTATAAACCAAATCATTATCGTTACTAGATGTTTCCTTAGGTTAAAAGAAAAAGGAAAAGGCGCCATGCCCCGTTGTGGTGACTATGATCCCAAAGAAAAAGTTCAAAAAATGATCCGAATCTGTCAGCATGTTTTTTGTCTTCTTTTCCTTTTTTTTCCAGCAACCGTTGTTGCTCAGTCATTGGAAATCCATCTACCTTTCGGATTCACTTTGCCAGATGGTCCATGGCTGCTTCTAGCACTGTGTGGAGGGATTGGGTGCGCCTCGCTTTTCACCTGTATAGCAGTTATTATGCGTGCGAAAAAAGCTTCACAAAAACCCCTACAGGCTCTTCAAGCAGACTTTTCTGAAAAACTTAAATATTATGAATGGCTTCTGGAAGAAACAGAGCAATTGCTTCTTATTTGGGAAAATCCAACGGTTTCTCCTCGTATGGTTGGTAATATTTCCGCGTTACAAAAAGTAGGAATTATGCAGCAAGATTTTCAGAATTTTGATCTTTGGCTCGAGGAGAATTCTCTGCGAGAACTTGACTACGCATTAACGCAATTACGTTACGAGTCTCATCCTTTTGAGCTTTCTATCACCACTAAAAATAATATGCTGTTACACGTTACAGGAGTCATTGCTGGAACAGTAGCCATTGCACGTTTTCAAGATATCTCAACCCAGCAGAGTGAAAATGTGCGTTTACAGAAAGATATCGCCAAAATTCTCATCGAATTAAGAATGCAACGCAATCTTCTTGATCGCATTCAAGAACCTGTATGGATAAGAGATTGTGAAGGAAAGATTTGTTTTATCAATCGCGCTTTTAAAGAAATAACAGGTTTTCGAGAAGGCAGCAATGAAGTCAATGACCTTTTCAATGAAACAACACAGCACAAAACAGATGAGACAGAAACAATTTTTCAGGAGCATGTCCATACAGTTATTGATGGAGAACGACACTGTTTTCACCTCACAAGAATTACGACAGCCGAAGGAATGGCAGCTTTTGCACATGATGACAGCGCATATGAAAATCTTACTAATGAACTAAGACGCGTTCTCCAAAGCCATTGTGAAACACTTGATCAAATCTCAACAGCTGTGGCTGTTTTCGATACCAATCAGAAATTAAAATTCTGCAACCACGCTTTTAAAATTTTATGGCCGTTGGAGAGTTCTTTTTTAGAAAGTGAACCAAGCCATACACTGCTGCTTGAACGTTTACGTGAAAAAGGATTCATTGCTGAACACCCTGATTGGCGTGGATGGAAAGAAGAACTTTTTAAAGCTTCCCAGCAAACAGAATCGAATCAACAAATTTGGAATCTTCCAGATGGGCGTACAATACGTGTTATTTCCAGCCCTCATCCACAAGGAGGCGCCACTTGGCTTTATGAAAATCTTACAGAAAAAATTGATCTTGAACGACGCTATAACACACTCATTAAAATACAGGGCGAAACCCTTGATAAACTTTCAGAAGGCGTGGTGGTTTTTGGTACGGATGGACGTCTTCGTTTATCGAATCCTGCTTTATCAAAATTATGGTCTCTCCCTTATAATTTATTGGTGGAAGGCACCCATATTACGCAGTTAAAAAGCCATTGCGCTGCCTTAACCATAGGAAAGGAATGGGATCAATTTACCAAATTGATTACAGGCTTGGATGAAAAACGCGACACCTCTTCAGGTCGTATGGATCTCATAAATGGAATAATTATTGACTATACACTGGTTCCGCTTCCCAATGGGCAGACGATGCTTACCTTCGTGAATGTTACCGACAGTGTTCATGTTGCACGCGCGTTTCAAGAAAAAAATGAAGCTTTAGAGAGTGCTGATCGTTTGCGAAATGAATTCGTTCAACATGTTTCCTATGAACTGCGAACACCTCTTACCAATATTATTGGATTTTCTGATATTTTACGTGATCAAATTTTTGGCTCTGTCAATAAACGCCAAAAAGAATATCTTGGACATATTCATTCAGAATCAGGCACACTTTTGAATATTGTTAACGATATTCTTGATCTTGCAACCCTTGATGCTGGTATTATGGAGTTGGATGTGCAACCCGTTAATATTGCCGATGCCATGATGCAAGCAGTAACACGCGTAGAAGAGCGTCTTAATGGACGTTATATTGTGCTGTCACAACAAATCTCTCCATCCTTAAATTTTATCTTCGCTGATGCAACACGTTTGCATCAAATTTTTGTTAATCTCCTTAGCAATGCTATTAATTTTGCAACAGAAGCGAGTACGATTGAATTTTGTGCCGACGAACAAGATGGTAATATCGTCTTTAGTGTTCATAATGAAGGATCTGATATTCCAGAAGATGTTCTGGATCGAATTTTTAAACGTTTTTCTTCCCATGCACATCATGGTGGGCGCGCTGGAGCAGGTCTTGGTTTGTCCCTCGTTAAAAGCTTTGTTGAGCTCCATGGTGGACGTGTTGAAATTCTTACCGGTGCCGGACAAGGAACAACAGTTAAATGTTTTTTTCCGATTCCCAAAGGAGATAAAGTTCTTTAATCTCATTCTTTCTTATTAAAAAATTTTGTACATCCATTTTACGGAACTGTTTATGAATTTTAGTTTTTTTCTTGAAAATGAAGAAGCAACCAAACTTTTTGCGCAAGATTTAGCCCTTGCTTTAAAATCAGGTGACCTTGTAACACTGCAAGGTGATCTTGGCACAGGAAAATCAACCATCGCACGAACAATCATTCATACACTTGCTAACGACAATACTCTGGATGTTCCAAGCCCTACTTTCACTCTTGTTCAAAGCTATCAACTTCCACAATTTGAAATCATTCATGCTGATCTTTATCGCCTTTCTATGCCAGAAGAAATTGATGAATTAGGACTTCATGAAGCACGTGAAAAAAATATTTTACTTATTGAATGGCCAGAAAAAAGTGAAGATCTTTTAGGACCAGTTACCTTTGCTCTCACTTTACAATATAAAGACCATGGGCGTTACGTGATTCTCACATCAGCACAACATTCTACGGAACGTCTTCAAGCGATCTTTTGCAATTCGCACATTTTTAAAAACCCATAACCGTGGTCATGTTCATCGTCATTTTTTAGCTAGTGATGCTTCCCCACGTACCTATGAATTTCTCAAAGGTGCGAATCATCAAGAAATCCTTATGAATACACAAACTATGCAAACAGATCTTTCCTATGCAACAATGACATACCTTGCGAAAGATATTCGTCAATTTATAGGAATTAACCAGCTTATCTTAGACAACGGATTTTCTGTTCCTCATATCTTTGTCGAAGATTTTGAAAAAGGTCTTTTGATTTTAGAAGATTTCGGATAGGAAGGGCTCTTAGATCAAAACAATACCCCTATAGAAAAGCGTTCTATTGCTTGTAGCAAATTATGGGCTGCCTTTCATCAAAAATTATGGCCTTCACAAAAGCAATTTGCAACATTTTTGCTTTTCAAATCCCCTCCTATGATTGTCAAGCACTACAATCAGAGCTTTCCTTATTGCTTGATTGGTATTTGCCTTTCCAAACACAAAAAAACTTAAATCAAGAACAGCGTAAAGCCTTTTTAGCTGTTGGCAATCCTATCTCATAAGCCTCATTCAAGGAGAAAATACCTTTGTTATGCGTGATTATCATTCACCAAATATTCTTTGGCGTATGCATCAGGAAGGAATTGCCCACATTGGTCTTCTTGACTTTCAAGATGGTTTAAAAGGCCCAACGATCTATGATATTGTCTCTTTAGCGCAAGATGCTCGCACCTTTATTGCTCCAACACTTGAGATGAAAATTCTCGATGCTTATTGCACTGCACGCCATAAAGCACCACGCCCTTTTGATGAAAAAGAATTGCGCAAGCTTTATGCAATCGCAGGTGCCCAAAGGGTTTCAAAAATTCTAGGGATTTTTATCCGTTGCCATCAACAAGATGGAAAATCATCTTATCTTAAGCATCTTCCCCATATGTAAGATTATCTTGCTCGCAATCTCTCACATCCAATGCTCGCACCTTTACAAAGATTTTATCAGGAAGCAGGACTCCTTGCAAAAACGGAATAAAGTCTCATAGTTTAATCTTTGGATATTCTTCATCCAAATGATCATTTTTGCTAAAAAATATGAAGATCAATATAGCCCGTGACCATGCTTTTTTCCACACCTTTGATGAAAATATATAGAGATTATCTGGAAAATTGGCTGTTTAACATAAGTTAAAAAATGCATTGCGCAAGTATAGCTTTTTAGTTTCTCTCTGCATGAAAATTGTATACAGTAGAAATAACATAAATAATACCGAACATTTCCACGCATCCCAAACGAGATTACATGACCTACAAACCACGTGTCTTTTCTATTTCTCCGGGAACAGCTTTTCTACCGCACTTTGTTGATGCACTGCTCTGCGGTGCTCTTATTGATAATTTTGCACCAAATGGGGATCTCCAAATAGCCCTTGCTGATACCCTCATTTATGTGCCAACACGCCGTGCTGCCCGCGCTTTACGTACAGCCTTTGTTGAAAGAAGTGACACAAAATCAACCTTCTTGCCAACCATTCGTCCTTTAGGAGATCTAGATGATGAGAGTTTTCTTTTTCTAGAAAATCATACCAACACCCTGAATCCTCCCATTGGAAACACTGAACGTCTTTTACTTTTAGCACGTCTTATTCGCCCTTGGCGTGAAAATTTGCCAGCACATTTGCGTGCCATGTTTGGTACAGAAGACGTGCTTATTCCTGCTCATACTGCCGATGCAATTTGGCTTGCTCAAGATTTAGCAAATTTGATGGATGAAATCGAAACGGAGGCAGCGGATTGGTCAAAACTTAAAGAAATTGCGCCCGATATGGTAGCAGAATGGTGGCAAATAACTCTCGATTTTCTCACGATTGTTACACAAAATTGGCCAAAAATTTTACAAGAAAGACAACGAAGCAATCCAGCAGAATGGCGCAATCAAGCACTCAAAATACATGCCGATATTTTACAACACACACAACCTGATAAACCTATTCTTGCAGCTGGAATATCAGGTTCTATTCCCGCAGTTTCTGAGCTTTTAAAAGTGATTGCTTCCCTCCCTAAAGGTGCGGTTGTTCTTCCTGGACTTGATCTTCATATGGATGAAGAACAATGGGAAGCCTTAGGCACAATCCATAAAGAAAAAACAACTTGTGATATTTTCGATCATGCAAAGAATGCTTTTAGCCATCCTCAATATCATTTAAAAAAACTTCTCTCTCTCATGAAATGTCATCGCATTGATGTTCGTGAAATTGGTCAACAAAGTACAATAAAGAAAAAGCGTATCGCTCTTTTATCAGAAGCATTTCGACCAGCCTCGACAACAGATCGCTGGATACAAGTTGTCCGTGATGATTATGAACAGCTTTGTGCAAACTGGTCATTCATTGAAGCTATCAACGAGCGTGAAGAAGCTCTTGCTATCGCTGTTGCTTTACGCACTGCTATTGAGGAACCTCAAAAAAATGCAGCTCTTATTACAAATGACCGTAATTTAGCACGCCGTGTGGTAGCTGAATTACAGCGTTTTGGTATTGAAGCAAATGATTCAGGAGGGATTCCACTTGCACAAACATTGCCTTCAACCTTATTACGGCTTCTTTTAGAAAATGTGTTTCAACCTCATGATCCCATTGCTTTTCTTTCTCTTCTTAAACATCCCCTCACAAGGTTAGGACAAACTCGGCATTGTTTACGTGAAATGGCAGAAAATTTTGAACTCTTTGTTCTTCGAGGAAATACCAGCTGTATCAATCTTTGCGAATGTGATCAATTTGTCGAAAAATGGATAGAAACCTACCCCCAAAACACTTCTGAAAAGAGTGCCCTTGATCAAAAAAAGTGCGAAGAAGCACGTTTTCTTTGTTATCTTTTGGTCAAAGCTGTCGAGCCGTTAGCATCTCTCATGAAACAGGGAAAAGAATACACTCTCAATGAAGTCGCAATAGCGACCGTTGAAGTTTTTGAAAATTTTGGGCGTGATGAAAATAATTCGCTTGTACATCTTTATCAACATGAAGCAGGGCAAGCTTTAGCAACTTTTTTGCGTGAATTGGCCAGTGATCAATCAGAATTAAAATTTTCCTTTCGTGAATGGCCCGCTATGTTTTCGGCTCTGATCGCACCCCGCTCTGTAACCCCTCCACCCGGAGGGCATCCACGTTTATTCATCTGGGGCACGTTAGAATCACGCCTGCAAACGGTTGATACAGTGGTTATTGGCGGTCTTAATGAAGGATCATGGCCGATTATAACCCGTAATGATGCTTTTTTATCACGACAGATGAAAATGATGTTAACGCTTGAACCACCAGAAAAACGTATTGGCCTTTCCGCCCATGATTTTCAATGGGCTATGGGAATGAATAACGTGGTAATGAGTCGAGCTATGAGAGTTAATCATGCTCCTTCACTTCCTTCACGCTGGTTACAACGTTTAGAAACCGTTATAGGAAAACAGGTTTGGCAACAAATCCGTGCACGAGGAGAAATATTGCTTCATTGGGCGAAAATGCTTGATGATACAAATAGGGTCGCCTGTGCACAACGCCCTTGTCCTGTACCACCTCTTGAGACACGCCCGCGTTATTTTTCGGTCACTGAAATCTCAACGTTGCGGTATGATCCTTATGCAATTTATGCCAAAAAAATCTTGCGTCTTAAACCCCTTAAAGAACTCATCAATGCTCCTAGCGCTGCTGAACGCGGAACACTTTATCATGCTATTCTTGCTGCTTTTTGCACACAAATAAAAAATCCACATGCTGCAAATGCATTGAATGCATTGCTCTCTCTTGCACGTAAAGAATTTGATAAATTAAATTTACCCCCCGATATTGAAGCAATTTGGTGGAATAATTTTGAAAATCTTGCTCCCTTTTTAATCCAATGGGAACAAAGTCTAAGCCCTCGGGAACGACATGCCGAAGTGGTCTCACAAAAAATACCTATAGGAACAACAGGTGTAACTCTTGCTGGGCGTGCTGATCGTATTGATGTTTTACCAAACAAAAGGGTTGAAATTGTTGATTTTAAAACCAGTACGCCTCCCTCATCAAAGCAAGTTCGTGATTTATTATTTCCACAATTGGCATTAGAAACAGCCCTACTCATGCACGACGCCTTTACAGATTTCCAAGATCTTACTCCTGTCAATTTATTTTACATTGCTCTTAATGGAAAAGGTAAAATATCGCCTCAATCAATTTTTTCAAAAAAAGAGGAAAATGAGCACCAAAGTGTCATCAGTCTCGGTGAAAAAGCATGGCAACACCTTATCGCATTAATGGAATATTACCAAAATCCACAACAAGGCTACCTTTCACATGCAGTCCCTTTAAAAAAAGAATATGAAGGTGATTATGACCATCTAGCACGCTTGTGGGAATGGTCTAATGATCTTCATAAAGCAGGCCAATCATGATTCCTTTTTCTATCCCTAAAGCAGCGCTTGAAGCACAAGCAACGGCAACACACCCTAAAACAAATGTATGGGTTTCTGCAAATGCTGGATCTGGAAAAACCCATGTTTTAACCGAACGCGTCATCCGCTTGCTTTTAAATGGCACTCCTCCAGCACGTATTTTATGCCTTACTTACACAAATGCAGCTTCTGCTGTTATGCAATCGCGGATTTTTCGTACACTTTCCAGCTGGAATGAACTTGATGATGAACAGCTTCAAAAAACCTTATCGCAGCTCGAAAATACGCCCATCAATGCGCAAAAGTTAACCTATGCACGTCAACTCTTTGCTCGTGCCCTCGAAACACCAGGGGGCTTAAAAATCCAAACTATTCATGCTTTTTGCGAATCTCTCTTACATCACTTTATGTTAGAAGCCAATATTGCAGGGCATTTTGAACTCATCGATGATATTAATCGAAAAAAATTATTACAAGAATCGCGTCGCCAACTTTTAGCCCATAAAGATGCGCAATCCGCTTTGAAACAGCTCCTTAAAGTCGTCAGTGAGCATACTTTTAATCAGTTACTTTATGAAGCAACCGAAAAACAACATAAATTGTCTTATTTTTTATCCTCTCTTTTGTCTGAAAACAAAGAAGAAAAATTGCGTGCACTGTTTAATTTAGCGCCCGATGAGACCAATCAACAATTGCTAGAAAACATTCAACAGACTGCTCATCTCCCTCTTTATGCTCTTATACATTGTCAAACCTATGGTAACAAAAACACCAAGGATATCATTGAGACACTTTCTCAATTAAAAACCACTGATGATGAAACAACTATCATTAACATTATTTCCAATGTTTATTTTAACAAGAAAGGTGATCCCCGTAATTTTTCACCTCTCTCTTCTAAAAAATCAGATGAAATTTGGCCCTTTATTCAACAAATGGTTGAAGATAAACAAAGCAAACTTTCTGTTCTTTTAGAAAAATATCAATGTGCAAAAGTTCTCACACTCAATCAGGCTGCTTTTCAGCTTTGTTCTATTTACCTTAAAATCTATGCGAATTTAAAAAAAGCCAATGGCTTGTTAGATTTTGATGACCTCATTGAACGAACACTTCATTTGTTACAACGTAAAGGCGCAAGCCAATGGGTGCACTATAAACTTGATAGTGGTCTTGATCATATTTTGCTCGATGAAGCACAAGATACCAATCCTGACCAATGGCAAATCATTCAACTTTTAGCGCAGGAATTTTTCACAGGTCACAGTCAACGCACGAATATACGAACTCTTTTTGCTGTTGGAGATGAAAAGCAATCCATCTATTCCTTTCAAGGGGCTGCTCCAGAAAACTTTGCTGAAAATGGACGAATAATTCAAAAAAAAGCGCAGCAAGCAAAACAGAAATTTGAAAAAATACAATTGAACTATTCTTTCCGCTCGACAGTTGATGTCCTTAAAAGCGTCGATCTTGTCTTTGAAACACCAGAAAATTACAAAGGGCTTTCTGCAGAAAACACAAAAACAGTGCACGAAGCTATTCGTGTTCATAGCCAAGGTGATGTGATTTTATGGGATGCATTTTCCAAAGAAACAAGTAAATTTCCTAGTGATTGGCATGTAACTGTTGATCATTTAGATACGCCGGCAAGACATTTAGCGGAAACTATTGCGGAAACCATTGCGAACTGGTTGAATAAAGGAGAAATTCTGCCAGCAAAAGGACGCTTAATGCGTGCGAGCGATATCATGGTTTTGGTTCGTAAGCGTGATGAATTTGTCTCTGCACTTACTCGTGCACTTAAACAGCGCAATATTCCCGTAGCGGGTGCTGATCGTTTACAACTTACCAACCATATTAGCGTGCGTGATTTGATGGCACTTGCGCGTTTTGTTTTGCAACCACAAGATGATCTTTCTCTTGCTTGTGTTTTAAAAAGTCCTCTTTTCTCGCTTAGCGAAGAAGAACTTTATCAGATTGCAGCAAACCGTACAGGATCCCTTTGGCAGAGCCTCTGTATGCACACATCATCGCATACATCTTTTAAGGGCGCTTTTGAAAGTTTAAGTCATTATCGCACTCTCGTGGATAAAATACCAGTTTTTGAATTCTATAGCCATATTCTAAACAATGATAAAGGACGACAAAAAATTCTATCCCGCTTAGGATCGGAAGCAAATGACGTGCTCGATGCTTTCATGGACTATACACTCACTATTCAAAAAACCGGATTGCCAGGGTTACAAGCTTTTTTGGAAACATTAAGCGCAAGTAAACCAGAAATTAAACGTGAGTTTGATCAAAATCATGAAGAAGTCCGTATCATGACTGTTCATGCTGCTAAAGGAATGGAATCTGCTGTTGTTTTTCTCATCGACCCTGGGAGTGCCATTTGGCATCCTCAACATGCACCACATCTTCTGAAGGTTCCCTTAAACAATGCACAACTGAGCGATCAACAAGCTTTTATCTGGCATCCCAACGCGGAATTTAACACAAAACCCTCTGAAAAAGCACTTTCGCATTTAAAAGAGCGTGCTGAAGAAGAATACAAACGTCTTCTTTATGTAGGAATGACGCGTGCTGAAGATCGATTATTTGTTTGCGGTTATAAAAATGAGAGAGCCTCCTCTGGGACATGGCTAGAATTGGTAAAGAAAGCGCTCAAACCACACATGGCGTCAATAAAAGGTCCTGCTGAAGATATTGCAGCTTGGCGCTATTGTATAACGCCCGCTTCTCACGCCCCAACAAATCAAGAAGGACCTTCCGCGAATAACCAAGCACTCCTACCTTTACCCGAGTTTTTCTTCCATAAAGTACCGGCAGAACCAACCCTACCAAAACCATTAAGGCCCTCTGTTGCTAGTCTCTCCATTGAGGCTGATAATGAGATTTTTTCCAATACAAAACAGCATAATATTTCACCTGTTTTAGGAGAAACAAATACCAATAGAGCTTTTTACATTGAATATGGTAATATTATTCACCGATTGTTACAATATTTACCTCATTGCCCTCTTGAAAAACGTCGTGATTATGCCCAACACTATCTCAACATCAAAGCCTCTCATTGGCCCAAAGCAAAAAGAGAACAAGCTCTTCATCATGTTTGGCAGATTTTAGAGCACTCCTACCTCAAACCTCTCTTTTCTATTGATTCACGTGCTGAAGTCTCCTTAATGGGTATTGTTAAAATTCGTGGAAAAGAACAAGCAATTTCCGGTCAAATTGACCGGCTATACATTACACAAAATAGCATTATCTTTGCTGATTTTAAAACCGGAACCCCACCAGACAATGAAAACGCTATCGCCCCACGCTATTTGTTGCAAATGGCTCTTTATCGAAAATTGCTGCAAGCTATCCATCCCGATAAAAATATTCAAGCTCTTCTTGTCTACAGTAAAGACGTGAAAGTTTTTAAACTCCCTCCAGAAAAACTCGAAGCACTTCTTGATGAAATTGCTTTATGAACTGCGAAAACCTTTTTTACAAAGACTTCTATAATTTATCTTTGCAATACAACTTGATATGAATGGTTATCGTACCAATCTATAGAAGTGGATATAAAGGATAAACCTATGACCTGTATAAAAGTTGATAAGAGCAATTTCGAAAGCGAAGTTCTGACCTCCTCTACCCCTGTTGTCGTTGATTTTTGGGCAGAATGGTGTGGACCTTGTAAAATGATTGCTCCGATTTTGGATGAAATTTCAGCAGAAATGCAAAATCAAGTTAAAATTGCCAAAGTCAATATTGATGAAAGTCCAGAACTCGCTACCCAATATGGAGTACGCTCGATTCCTACCTTGTTGATGTTTAAAGGTGGAAATGTTTCATCAAATATGGTTGGAGCCGCTTCTAAGGGGCGTGTTTGTGAATGGATCAAAGATGGTCTTCGTTAAAGACTATCCATAATGATTTTTCTAAAAAGGAGAGAGATCGTGGCTCTCCTTTTGTTTGTTTTTTTAGAAAAATTTCTCTGTCGGCAAAAAAGATATCTGTAAAGGTCTTCCCTTTATTCAGAACGTATTTGATAATCCTTAAAAGCTGTAAACTTTACGTTCGGTGCTCGTTCTGCTTCATAATTTAAAGAAAAATGATTTTCTGCTAAAAAAACTGGATCGCCTTCTAGGTCATGGGCAATAGCAGAACGGTGATTGATAAGAAATTTTTGCAATTCATCTTTGTTCTGTGCTGAAATCCAACGGCATATATTAAAGCGTGCTGGTTCAAAACTCACTGGCAAGCCATATTCTGCCTTCAGTCGTTCCTTCAAAACATCAATTTGCAAAGCACCAATCACACCAATGAGAGAAGGTGATCCATCATCAGGGATAAATAATTGCACTACCCCTTCTTCAGCCATTTGTTGTAAGGCTTCTTTGAGTTTTTTTGCTTTCATCGGATCGCCCAAACAAACACGACGTAAAATTTCCGGTGCAAAATTAGGCACACCTTTAAAAAGAAGATCTTCCCCTTCTGTTAGGGTATCACCAATCCGCAATGTTCCATGATTGGGAATCCCTACGATATCACCAGCATAAGCTTTATCAGCAATTTGACGTGAGCGTGCAAAGAAAAATTGTGGGGCAGAAAGTGTGATTGGCTTTCCGGTTCTTATCAATTTTGTCTTCATACCACGTTCAAGTGTTCCCGAACAGACTCGAAAGAATGCAATACGATCGCGGTGATTAGGATCCATATTAGCTTGAATTTTAAAAATAAACCCTGTCATTTTAGGTTCAGTTGCTGTGATATTGCGTTGATCTGCAATCTGATCACGAGGGCTTGGACCAAAATCCGTGAGTGCATTGATCAAATCACGAACACCAAAATTTCGTAAAGCCGAACCAAAATAAACCGGTGTCATATGTCCCTCACGGAAAGACTGCAAATCAAAATTTTTGCAAGCACTTCGCGCAAGTTCTATTCCTTCTATAAAAGACAAACGTTGGTTTTCAGGAAGTAAGTTTGCAACTTCTTCAGGTCCTTTCACCGTCTGTTGCGTTATCTCATCATCTTTTTGACGAAAATGATTATGATGGAGATCAAATGTTCCAACAAAATCTTTACCCGTACCAATCGGCCAAGTTATTGGTGCGGTATCAAGGGCGAGTTTTTCTTCAATTTCATCTAAAAGTTCTATGGGGTCACGCGCTTCACGGTCCATTTTGTTAATAAACGTAACAATAGGAATATCTCGCATCCGACACACCTCAAACAACTTCAGTGTTCTAGGCTCAATTCCCCGTGCACCATCTAGCACCATGATAGCACTATCAACTGCTGTAAGGGTGCGATATGTATCGTCAGCAAAGTCCTCATGTCCTGGGGTATCGAGGAGATTAAAGATATGATCTTCATATTCAAATGTCATCACCGATGTTACAACCGAAATACCGCGATCCCGTTCAATATTCATCCAATCAGAACGGGTTTGAATACGATCTTTTTTTGCCTTCACCTCACCAGCAAGCTGAATAGCTCCACCAAATAATAAAAGCTTCTCTGTTAGCGTTGTTTTTCCCGCGTCTGGGTGGGCGATAATCGCAAATGTACGACGCCGCTTTACCTCTTGTGCTCTTTTTTCCATTATTCCCCCGCAGATCGCGCAAGCGCTTCAGCAATCAGTGCACGCGTCTCATTAATTCCATATAAAGCAATAAAGGACCCCCAACGTGGTCCTCGTTCTTGCCCTAACAAAACTTCATAGAGCATTTGAAAAAAGACATTCGAAACACCCGGCCCCCCTTCAGGGCTTTTCTTGCTATGATCTTGATAGCGCTCCGTTAAACGTGCAACATCAAGAAGCGCATTTTGAAGGGTGTTTCCATCAGCAGTTTCAGGCAAGTTGGCTAATTTTTCATCAATTTGCGCTAATGTTGTTCGTTCACTGTCATCTGGTGTTCGAAACTTTTTGTTTGGTTTGACAAAAAGTTCAAAATATTTAAGAGCAAATTGCACCAACTGATCAAGTTCTGGATAAGTTTGTGCATTTGCACCATTCGCGTAACGAGAAATAAAACCCCAAAGAACACCTTTATTTTCAGCATTTGAAGCACTTACTAAATTCAGGAGCATGGCAAAGGATACAGGCAAATCAACCTGCGGAGGAAAGCCATTATGGATATGCCATACAGGATTATTAAGCCGTTCTTGCCACCTTTGCCGACCATAGGCTGAAAGATGTGTATAATATTCATCAACAGCTTTTGGAATGACATCAAAATAAAGCCGTTTTGCTGTTTTGGGCTTGGAAAACATATAAAGCCCGAGACTCTCCGTTGGTGCATAGGTTAACCACTCATCAATGGTTAAACCATTTCCTTTGGATTTAGAAATTTTTTGCCCCTTATCATCCAAAAAGAGCTCATAATTAAATCCTTCTGGCGGATTTCCACCAAGCACTTTGCAAATTTTAGAAGAAAGATTGGTCGAATCAATAAGATCTTTTCCTGCCATTTCATAATCAATGCCAAGCGCTCTCCAACGCATTGCCCAATCTACCTTCCATTGGCATTTGACTTTTCCCCCTGTAACCTCCGTTTCAATGGTTTCTCCTGTTTCAGGCTCAATGTAAGTAACAGTGCCTTTTTCAACATTACGAGAAATCATTGGAACCTGTAAGACTTTTCCAGAAAATGGGGAAATGGGTAAAAACAATGAATAGGTAGCGCGTCGTTCTTCACCCAATGTTGGCAAAACAATTGCCATCACCTTATCATAACAAGCAAGTATCTTTAAAAGCGTTTCATCAAAACGACCGGAACTATAATAATCCGTGGAACTTGCAAATTCATAATCAAAACCAAAACGATCAAGAAAAGCACGTAAGCGCGCGTTATTTGCTGCTCCAAAAGAAGGATAAGTATCTCCAAAAGGATCTGGTAGGCGGCTAAGAGGTCGACCAAGATAATTTTCCATTTTCTCGCGATCAGGAACATTATCAGGAACCTTGCGTAAACCATCCATATCGTCAGAAAAACAAAGCAGTTTTGTTTTAACTTTATTCTCTGTGAGAATATGGAAAGCATGACGCACCATGGTTGTACGTGCTACTTCCCCAAAGGTTCCAATATGCGGTAAACCAGAAGGACCATAGCCTGTTTCAAATATTACACTTTCTGGATAACCTGTCTTTTCATACCGCTTGATAATTTTGCGTGCTTCTTCAAAGGGCCAAGCTCTCGATTGAACAGCCGCATCTCTTAATTCTGGCGTAAGGTTAAGGGCATCATACGGATCACGCATCATTATCTTTATCCTAAAATTACATTCTTTAATAGTATGGTGTATGGTTCTTGAATTTATTCGTCAATAATAACAAGCGAAAAGCTCCTAAAATCTTTTATCACGCTTTTGTTATGACCCGTATTTGCTTTATTCTTTTCATTGCATTCTCTTATTGTTCCTTTTTATATTAACAAAGTATAAGCATCATGAAGCGTAATTTACTCATTTTGAGTATTGGTGTTTAATTGCCATTACTCTAAGCTTTTCCTCCTCAAATTATCAGCAGAAATAAAACTTCTAACACCAAATTAAAAATTGGATAAAGACCCTAGTCGTCAATACCACTACGTTAGAAAAAGTGCAAAATTAAACGTTCTATACAAAAACACCCTTTTTGTTACACTAGAAGGGTGATTTTATAGGATTGTTTATTTTCACTCAGACGAACGCGTTGCCAATGTGCGCAAACGTAGAGCATTTAATTTAATAAAACCAGCAGCATCTTGTTGATTGTATGCACCTTCATCATCTTCAAAAGTCACCAATTTATCAGAGTAAAGCGACTTTTTGCTTTGGCGTCCTTCAACAATTACATTACCCTTATAAAGCTTTAATGTAACTTCACCTTCAACATTTTCTTGGGACAAATCAATCGCAGCCTGCAACATTTTCCGCTCAGGTGAAAACCAAAAACCATAATAAATAAGCTCTGCATAACGCGGCATTAACTCATCTTTCAAATGCGCCGCCCCTCGATCCAATGTGAGAGATTCCGCCGCACGGTGAGCAACCAAGAGAATGGTTCCTCCTGGCGTCTCATAAACACCCCGCGATTTCATGCCAACAAAACGATTTTCTACCAAATCTAACCGACCAATACCATTATCGCGCCCATAATCATTCAATTTAGAAAGTAAATTTGCAGGAGATAAGTTTTTTCCATTGATCGAGATAGCATCACCTTTTTTAAAGCCAATGGTGATTCTGGTGACTTTATCTGGAGCAGCTTCCGGTGAAAGAGTCCGCATATGCACATATTCAGGGGCAGGAAGTGCTGGATCTTCTAAAACTTTCCCTTCTGACGACGAATGGAGTAAATTTGCATCCACTGAAAAAGGTGCCTCACCTTGCTTATCTTTTTCTACTGGAATTTGATGTGCATGCGCAAAATTAAGCAAATCCGTCCGACTTTTAAAAGACCAATCACGCCATGGAGCGATAATTTTAATATCAGGATTAAGGGCATAAGCAGAAAGTTCAAAACGTACTTGATCATTGCCTTTCCCTGTTGCACCATGAGCAATTGTATCTGCCCCTGTTTCTTTGGCAATTTCAATAAGGCGCTTTGCAATAAGCGGACGCGCAATTGATGTTCCCAAAAGATAGGTTCCCTCATAAACGGCATTCGCTCGAAACATTGGAAAGACAAAATCACGCACAAATTCTTCGCGCAAATCTTCAATATAGATTTCTTTAACACCAAGCATCTCAGCTTTATGACGGGCAAGCGCTAACTCTTCCCCCTGCCCCAAATCAGCTGTAAAAGTTATAACTTCAACACCCAATTCACTTTGTAACCATTTAAGAATAATTGACGTATCCAATCCCCCTGAATAAGCCAAAACGACTCTCTTTACATTCTGCCATTTTTTCATTTTAAAGCTCTATATGATTCGCTTTCCCTTCTTGTACTCAGAAAGTAAAACGATGTAAGCAGTATAAAAATAAATTCTCTTTAAGCAACATGAAAAAAACGCAAAAAAAATGTAAGGAAGCGTGTTCTCAGAGCATAAATGGTGAGAACCGCTTACAAACAAGAGGAGATTTACGTGTCATTTCTACCGGAGTGGTCTATTGTTATACAATTCGCTTTAGCATCGCTGATTTTAGCAATCATTCCAGGACCTGATCTCATGCTATCAGTAGGACGTACTATTGCACAAAGTAAAAAAGCTGGGATTATGTGCGCTTTAGGGAGTGCAACAGGTTTTGCCATTCAAGTAACAGCTGTAGCACTTGGCTTATCAGCGCTCATTTTCGCTTCGCCACGTGCTTTTTTCCTCCTCAAAATTGCAGGAGCTTTTTATCTTTTATGGCTTTCTTTGCAAGCATTATGTAAAAGCTCAACACTTTCTCTCAAACAAACTCCTCAGAAAAACCAAAGTTTTAGGCGTCATTATTTTGCCGGCATTGGAATTAATCTTTTAAATCCTAAAGTTATTCTTTTTAACGTGACCTTTTTACCGCAATTTATCAATGCTAATGATCCTATGGCTACACAAAAATTACTTATTTTAGGACTTTCTTATATCCCTATTTCTCTGCCAATTACAATTTCTATGGTTTTTATGGCTCATAAGCTTACTCAGAGCCTTAAAAAAAATCCCTCTTATCTTCGCTTTCTAGATTGGTTTATGGCTAGTATTTTTACCAGTTTTGCTTTACGTCTTCTTATTAGCCAAGATTAAAACTATTGATTGCTCACTGCATCTTCAAATTTTAAACGTTCAGATCTTCGTAAGCGCTCTGAAGCCGATTTAAGTTGACCACATGCAGCCAAAATATCACGCCCCCGCGGTACTCGAATAGGAGAAGCATAGCCTGCTTGATTAACCACATCAGCAAAACGCTCAATTTGTTCCCAATCAGAACATTGATAGTTACTTCCAGGCCATGGATTAAAAGGAATCAAGTTAATCTTCGCTGGAATCCCTTTCAATAATTGAATCAACCGTTTAGCATCATCCAAACTGTCATTTATATCTTTCAGCATAACATATTCAAACGTAATTCGCTTAGCATTAGAAAGACCAGGATAATTACGGCAAGCATCCATTAATAGAGAAAGCGGATATTTTTTATTAATTGGAACAAGCATATCTCGTAGCGTATCATGCACTGCGTGAAGCGAAATCGCTAACATAACTCCAATTTCTTCTCCAGTTCGAATAATTCCAGGAACAACCCCACTGGTTGAAAGCGTAATTCGGCGTTTTGATAAAGAAAGCCCTTCCCCATCAGATGCAATCAATAAAGCTTTTTTAACTTCTTCAAAATTATAAAGTGGTTCGCCCATCCCCATCATAACGATATTGGTTATTTTACGCCCTTCAATTGGAACTATTGCTCCCTCAGGAGTATTTTTATCAGGAAAATCACCCAAACAATCACGTGCCACTAATAATTGTGCTAAAATCTCTTCCGCTGTCAGATTACGAACAAGGACTTGTGTTCCCGTATGACAAAAGGAACAAGTTAACGTACATCCTACCTGTGATGAAAGACACAAAGTACCACGCCCTTCTTCAGGGATATAAACTGTTTCAATTTCAACCGGTCTTCCTGCCCCCCGTGCTGGAAAACGCAGCAGCCATTTACGCGTACCATCTCTTGAGATTTGTTCTCCAACAATTTCCGGACGTGCAATGGAAAAATGATTTTTAAACATTTCTTGCATTGGTTTAGAAATATTCAGCATTTCATCAAAGTTTGAAACACCACGGACATAAAGCCAATGCCAAAGTTGACGTACACGCATACGTGTTTGACGTTCTGGCACACCAACTGCCTTTAAAACTTGCATCATCTCAGCTTGCGATAAGCCAATTAAAGGAAGCTTAGAACTCTCCTCCACGATAACACCGTTTGTTTCTCGTGCTAAACGTGAACCAACCGGTCTAAGGTCATATGAAATGGCCATTGTTTTCCAATTCACTCGTTTAAAATTACAGAGACCTTAATGGCACTTCTGAGCAGCATTTAATGCAGCAGTGATCCCTTTTAAGGAATAAGTATAGGTGGTATTGGTTCCACGTTTTGAGACTGCTTTTACTGTCATATTTATCCCAGAACGCATAGCAGAAACAAGCTGCTTTTCCAACGCTGATGATGCCAACCAAGCTGATGAATCCTTCGTGAAAAATTCAAAATCCATATTTCCAATGGTCACTGTAACTTTTGACCCATCTTTAAGGGTGTAACCTGCCATAAATTGTGGTTCAAATGAGATCGGTGAATTTGAACGTTTGGTAACCAAAAAGAAATTATCACCATGATTAACTGTCGTTGGAAGGGCCTCCAAGGGTACTGATAATACATAGCAAATTGTATTTTTGGGGGATTTATAAGAATAAGCTCCCCATGCCTCAAATTGGTTTAAACGGCTTGGCGTTTGTGCACACGCAGCTCCAACAGCAACCAAAATCATTATAGATGCAGCAATAGCAGACTTTCCAAACATCTTCATTTAGCTCACTTCTCTAGTCTCTAACAAGATTCTCTTCATTGAAAAAGCTCAACAAAAGCTCTCGATGCTTTAGTGTAATATTCTCATCTCTTCAACAAGCGAAATATTTTCGCGCCAAACAGAAAAGACCTTTGCATTTAATTTTAACCTTTCAGTTGTTACTAACATGAATTCTTTACTCAGTAATTAGGTTTAAAAAATATGAATATAGCACCACCCTGTTAACAAATAAATTCTGCCCCTCTACCATAAACAATTCGTTGCAAACCTCGCAAATGACCCCTCTAAAGGAATATGCTTCGCTGCACTTCCTTTCAAACACACTATAATTTAACATATTCAACGCATTTGCGTTAATAAAAATCGTAAAAAAATACTCATTCTTTTATCAATTATAGTGTGTCAATAGTTCGTATTCAATAGCATCTAGATGCTGCCTTTTTATACTTCTCAAATCATAAGGTTGGTATTTTTTCTGTTTTTTGAAACAAGAACCCTCCTTGGTGAAAATTCCTTCAAAATGATATGATATAAAGAGTAAACCTTAACTCTTTGAATTACAGACGATATCATTACCATTTTCCAACCTGTGCTGTAGTGCACTCTTCCATGGACACCACACCCTTTTTTAAGCTGCATTCGATTCTGAATTTTTAATTAATAAAGCATAAAGCGCATAAGCATCATGCGTATTGCGCAATTTTTGCACAACATCAGCATGACGCAAAACACGCGCAATCTGTGACAAAGCTTTTAAGTGGTCTGCACCAGCATTCTCAGGCGCTAAAAGGAGAAAAATAAGATCTATTGGCTCATCATCAAGAGCTTCAAAATCAACAGGGCTCTCAAGGCGTGCAAATATCCCAATGATTCGGTTCATATCAGGCAATTTCCCATGTGGAATCGCAATACCACTCCCCAAACCTGTTGAACCAAGTTTTTCACGTTGTAAAATAATATCAAAAATCACACGTTCACTCAAACCTGTCAATTCAGCAGCTTTTTTGGATAAAATTTGTAGAACTTGTTTCTTTGAATTCGCTTTAAGAGCCGGAATAATTGCTTCCGGTGCAATTAACTCACTCAAATTCATATTTTAATTTTCCTTTTACACGCTCAAATGCTCAGCAATAAACCTCTAAACAGTGTTATCTAAAGTTCTCTCACTTTTTGCATCATTGCATAGAGCTTTATTGTTCAATTTATAATGGGTGATGGCTTATTCATTTCATATCACTATCAGTGCAGCAATAAATAGTTACTCAAATCCTAATTAACAGCCTGACAAAAAGGAAATGAAGCTGTCCATAAAATTTAATCTCTCTATGATACTCTTAAAGTCTATCATTCATAAATTTATTGACCTTTTTGTCACAAGAGTTAATGTACAATCCCTCATCAGATTATCCTCTTCCTTTTAAGTTCTAACTCCTAATAAAACGAGAAGCACCCCGAAGCAAAATGATATTTTACTTTGACAATCACTGTGCAGCTTGAGCACTGCTCAGCGAAAACGATTTAAAAAGTTTTAAGTCGTTCAACAATTATTTTAAAAGAAATTCACATATTTAGATGAATACCCGCTGTTCTAAACCCGCTTTTAAATGCGTAATGCAAACCAATAAAAACTCACAAACCCTATTTGATAACTGTAATTTATAACCTCTGGTGCTACCATCAAAATACCCGAAACAATGTCATCGATCTGTTGTTTTCAACACAGAAAAGCATTATCAATCTTATACACCCTCCAGCAATACGCGCATTTATTTAAAACCTCGTTTACCATTCATTATAAGATTAATCTAGTATATCTTCTTCATGTACAATCAAAAGCAAATTCAACTTATAAAATAATAAAATTAAATCATATTGATGTTTTTTTACACGCAGAAAAAATCCGGTGTGAGACGCCAATTATAAAAAAAGTTTTGGCACAAATAAGAAATTTCTTAACATTAACGCTATGCGTGTATCAACACTAGAAGGTTTATTGTTTAATCCAATTAAAAAATATCTCCGCTCATTTTGTCCATAAACCATTGTATCTGTTGTTTTAAAAACCCTTAATAACATAATTATAGTTTTCGCAACGTGCCAATAACCGTTCCTAATTTATGGGCTGGAAATGCATACCGCTCTCCCCATAGAATCAAAATACAATTTCAGTCTCTTCTGTGTAATGGGCTTTTAATTGCCTGAATAAAAAATAGAAGGCTTGTGCTTCCCATAACCCGTTTAAGCTTAAAAAAGACTCTTTGAAGTAGAAAAATTAGAGAGAAAACTGATTCCCCAAATAAATTCTGCGTACATCAGCATTGTTGATAATATCATTAGGACGACCGTGAACTAACACACGTCCTGCATGAATGATATAAGCACGGTCTACAAGACCCAATGTTTCGCGCACATTATGATCCGTTATCAACACACCAATTCCACGCTGAGTTAAATAACGAATAAGCTGCTGAATATCAAAAATGGCGATAGGATCAATTCCTGCAAACGGTTCATCAAGTAACATAAAATGAGGGCGAGAGGCTAAAGCGCGGGCAATTTCAAGCCGTCGGCGTTCTCCCCCTGACAAAGAAAGTGCTGGCATCTTGCGTAAATGATCAATTTTAAATTCATGTAAAAGAGCATCTAATTCTTCATGCCGCTTGAGGCGATCTTTTTCGACCACTTCCAAAACAGCCTTAATATTATTTTCTACTGAAAGACCACGAAAAATCGATGCTTCTTGGGGTAGATATCCAATACCTAAACGCGCGCGCCGATACATTGGAAGATGGGTAACATCAAATCCATCAATTCGAATAGATCCTCCATCCGATTTAATAAGCCCCGTAACCATATAAAAACAAGTCGTCTTGCCCGCACCATTAGGACCTAAAATACCAACGGATTCTCCGGTACGAATACCAAAAGAAACACCATTAACAACTTGCCTTCCACGGTAAACTTTAATCAAATGACTGGCAATTAAGGTTCCCTTTAAGCGTTTTCTTAAAGTTTCACTTGCAAGATCATGTTTGTCCGTCGGTTTTTTTCTTTTGATTCCAAACATGAAATCTTAATGGCCATCCTTTTGATTTTGTTTAAAAATGATAGAAACACGGCCTTTTTTCTCGGATGTCTCACAACCTTCTAGAAAAGCCTTTCCACTTTGCATATCTGCTGTCAATTTGCATCCTGTTGCCACATTATCACCATCGGTTAAGACGACATGATTCCCTGTCAAACGCATTATTTTTGACTGACCATCAAAAACGCCCTTCTCACCTGTAGCGACTTGCGTAGCAATTTTTATATAAACTTTGCCTAAAGCTTCCATTTTCCTAATACCTGTCGAGCCAAACCAAGCAGACGAAGATGCCTTCGTATCTCCTTGATCTTTATTAGTGCTTTTATGCGCTTTATCGTAGTAAACAACTAATTTTTCTGTTCGCAAAAGGCGTTCACCTTGCCTCACCGAAACATCACCATTAAAGAGGGCTATACCATCTTTATCGCGTATTTCTAAAGAATTGGCATAAAGTTCTACCGGTTCTTTGTCATTTGATAAATTAATTCCAAAATTTGTACCTTCAGCATAGCAAAAAACTGTTAAAAACCCTAGGACTCCGAAGCTTAAAACCAGAGAAAAATCTATCCATTTTTTGTATGATCCCCTCGACTTCATCTCATCACTCTCAATTCTTCTCTTTACGTATACACAAGATTTCTCTTTCATAAAGGTCATTTCAAGATTTCATATTGAGACTCTCTCATTGCTTATCAAGCACTAAATGCACACCACCATGAAAGTACATGTTTTGTCCTTTTTCTCGGATTTGTAAAGCATTTGCTATAAGATGGAAACCCGCACGTTGAATTCTGACACGTTGATCTGTGTTTAATTGCCCCTCAGATAAATTAATATTTGCTGTCATAAATTGCGCAGTCATTCCGTCATTTATTGTAATAGTGAATGGTTTATCCAACTGTAAACAACCATTAATATTATCGTAAATTGCCCCTTGCGCATCGAGAAAAACCCGTCTTTGTTTGCCCATAAACGCTTCAGCGGTAAGATTCTGCAAGCCAATCACTCCAGCACGGGTACGATCTTGAAATGCCTTTTCTGCTTTCAGCCAATAAGGCTCATGAGAGCGCGTATAACCTTCTAATTTGGGATTGAGCATTGTCAATTTTGTAATTTCTCCTTCTTCATTATTTAAAGTGACGGATTCAGAAGCAACGGGAACAAAGAAAAATGTAAACCAGCAAAAAACAAGTGCTATAGTCAATGCTAAGAGAGGTAAAAAAATTTTTAATATTCTAATGCAATACGAATGACGAGATGCTTTTTTAAAAACATCTCCAAAAGACGATTTTGTTAAAACAACTTCATAATGATTTTTTACGGACATACTGTCTGAGTCTCTCATAATCCTCCACATTTTTCAATTCGTATACCCCTTATAAGAGATATTTTCAAATTTTGGTTCTTGCAATTTGTTTTTTCTTGGTTTTAACCATTTATATGTTGTAATATGTATGCATGAAATGCACAATAACAATTATAGAGATCCTTTTTGTATGAAAGCGAGGCTATTTTGGTTAAATCAGAGCTCGTGCAAATTATTGCCCGTCAGAACCCACATCTTTTTCAACGCGATGTGGAAAATATTGTAAATGCTATTTTTGAGGAAATTTCAACAGCACTTGCGAACGGTAATCGTGTTGAACTTCGCGGTTTTGGGGCTTTTTCTGTTAAAAGCCGTTCAGCCCGTAATGGCCGCAATCCACGAACAGGTGAAGCCGTTATCGTTGAAGAAAAATGGGTTCCTTTTTTCAAAACTGGCAAGGATTTACGTGATCGGCTTAATCAGTGAGTAAACTTATGACAATTAAACGTATCCTTTTAGCAATTGTTTTGCTTATTCCCACAGCGCTTTTGATTGCTTTGATGGTCGTTAATCGTCAGATGGTTACATTAACTCTTGATCCTTTTTGGACAAGTTCTGAAAATCTTACTTATCACGCTCCTTTTTCTATATGGCTCTTTCTTTTTTTCGGTCTTGGTATTTTATTAGGAAGTCTAATGAATTGGGTTGCATATCATAAATGCAAAAAAGCTCTCAAAAAAAGCAAAACCGAACTCGAAAAACTGAAAAGATCAATTACAGATATGGTATAAGAATACTATTGTCTTTTAAAGAATTTATCTCCTGCTGTGTTCAATACAGAATTAAAAGTGTCTTTCTCTTTTTTCCTATACATGCTTTAATTGATTTTAAGCTTTTATACTCTTATGAGAGTTTTAAAAACCTTCTAACGCTCGTTTTTTTATATCTGTATCGTGGTACCGAATATGCCTGCACAATATTTCCAATCTCATCTCAACGATAGATATCCGCAGGAAAAGTTACCTCTTATTTTAGAAACAGGTAGGAGTGAAGATTATGCTCTCATTGACTCTGGTAATGGAAAAAAATTAGAGCGTTATGGTGCTTACCGCATTATTCGTCCTGAAGGTCAAGCATTATGGAAACCCACTTTATCACAAAAACAATGGGCTAATATTGATGCTATTTTCACCGGCAATCGAGAGGAAGAAGGTGTTGGTCGTTGGCATTTTCCCAAAAAACCACTTGGTGAAACTTGGCCTCTTTCTTGGAATGGTTTGTCTTTTCTCGGTCGTTTTACTTCCTTTCGTCACGTAGGGGTCTTTCCTGAACAAGATGCCCATTGGCGCTTTATGGAAGAACAAATTATTAAAGCTACACGTCCAATCAAATTGCTCAATCTTTTCGGCTATACAGGTATCGCTTCTTTGATTGGCGCACGTGCCGGTGCAAATGTTACACATGTTGATGCTTCTAAAAAAGCTATCGCTTGGGCAAAAATTAATCAAGAGAAAGCAGGATTGTCAAATCACCCTATTCGTTGGATTTGCGATGATGCTGTAAAATTTGTCGAGCGCGAACTGCGTCGTAAAAAAACTTATGATATGATTCTTCTTGATCCTCCTGCATATGGGCGTGGTCCTCATGGCGAAATTTGGCAACTCTTCGATCACTTACCAACTATGATCACAAACTGTCGCAAACTTCTCTCTGATACTCCCCTTTCTATTGTACTGACAGCTTATTCTATTCGTGCTTCTTTCTATGCACTTCATGCTTTAATGCGTGATGAATTGATAAATCTTGGCGGTACAGTCGAATCAGGAGAATTAATCTTGCGTGAAGAAGCCGCCGGACGCGCCCTTTCTACTTCTCTTTTTAGCCGTTGGACTGCCTGAATATGTGTATAAAAAAAACTGGTAAGGTTAAAGAAATTACCTCCCTTAGCAATCCCATTATCAAAGATCTTCGAGCACTCAGCCAAAAGAAAAATCGGAGTCGAGAAGAGCTTTTCATGGCAGAAGGGCTTAAATTAGTGATTGATGCTCTTAATCTCGGCTGGACTATACAAACACTTATTTTTTCCAAAAACACAATCGGTAATCCCACTATCGAAAACACTGCCGCACGCACTGTGGCCAATGGTGGTTTCGTCATCAAAGCCTCACAAAAAGTGATGGAATCCATTACCCGCCGCGATAATCCACAAACAGTTATTGGTATTTTTAAACAACAGTGGCAATCACTCGAAATGATAAAAGAAAAGGTCGAAGATGTTTATGTTGCGCTTGATCGAGTGCGTGACCCTGGAAATCTTGGAACCATTATTCGCACTGCTGATGCCGTGGGAGCTAAAGGTGTCATTTTGATTGGTGAGACAACAGATCCCTTTTCCCCCGAAACAGTACGAGCAACAATGGGATCAATTTTTTCCATACCACTTTATCGCTGTGATGAGAAAACCTTTTTAAAATGGTCTAAAAATTTAAAAGGCATGGTTGTTGGCACACATCTCGAGGGTTCTACCGATTATCGCACAATTAATTTCAAAAATGGACCAATTATACTTCTCATGGGGAATGAAAAACAAGGATTACAAGATATTCTGACGAGTTGCTGTGATAAACTTGCGCGTATACCACAAAGTGGAGGCGCTGATTCTCTTAATCTAGCAATAGCAACAGCTCTCATGCTTTATGAAATACGCCGTCCTTATTTAAAACTGTAACATGTGAGGCCAAAATATGATACGTAAATCACTGCCTTTTTTCCTCCTTGGTTTGGCATTTACAGTAGGAATTGACCAAGCCGTAAAATACTGGGTTATACACAATATGCCCCTAGGAACAGAAAAACCGCTTCTTCCTTTTCTCTCTCTATACCATGTGCGCAATTCTGGTATTGCATTTTCGTTTTTGTCTTCTTTTTCTCATTGGGGGCTTATTGCTATTACGTTTATTATTCTTATTTTTCTTTTATGGCTCTGGAAAAATGTTGAATATCACAAATCTTTAACGCGCTTTGGCCTTACTCTTATTATTGGAGGAGCAATTGGCAATTTTATTGACCGCATCTGCTTTCATCATGTTACGGATTATATACTTTTTCATATAGATGATGTTTTTTATTTTGCTGTTTTCAATCTTGCCGATAGCTTTATCACTTTAGGCGTTGTTGCCATACTTATTGAAGAATTACGAACTTGGATAAAAACAAAACGTCATTCCAATCAGACATTTTCTAAATAAAAGTCCGTTTATTCATTTTTCTCTTTGCTTTTTATATATTTCTCAATCACAAAGGTAATATATTGATTTTAAAGATACATAACCTCTTTTTATTTTGAATTCGGACTCTTTGATCGTGTTGTTTTTTCAACACTTCTTATTCTGAAAGATAAAAAGCATTCAATAGATTAATTTACAGATCTCCAAAAGGGCTTTTTTTAAATTCACTCTGTTTTTGATAAACTATGAAATTACACTATTGAGAGCTGAAAAAAATAATGATCTGCTTATTTTCTCTCTTCATGAACACAAAAATGCTCGCACCTCATGAATTTAATCATTTAAATGAGAAATAAAAAACGCATATTCTAATAATTTTCCTTGCACAAAATCTTACAAAAAGACGGAATAATTTTACGCAAAATAAGGTTTTTCCTTACCAATTTGTAAGGTTTATCTCTAACGAAAATCTCTTGTAATTTTAAAATAAATCCCCATAATAAGAGGAGGTATGCTGGAATTTCATCAGCAGCGCCTGGGGTTGCTTATGGAGGTAAAGTAAGAGCTCACATAAACCTGTTGCTTTAACAGTATAAGTTTTAACCCCGACATCTGATGGAACATATGCTAAAGGACTTTATATTATGGCTGATTTTAAAAATTTACGTTCGGCGTCTGTTTCCCATGCCGATGCATCAATTGATCAAGGATTGCGCAGCTATATGCTGGGCGTTTATAATACGATGACTATTGGATTGCTTATTACAGCAGCTGCTGCTTACGCAATTGCATCATTAGCAACAACGACAGATATGAGCCAAGCAGCCGCTCAAATCAGTAGAAGTATTTACTTGACTCCATTTGGAGTGACGTTTTACACATCGCCACTTTCCTACATTGTCATGTTTGCACCACTTGTGGCGGTATTATTTCTCAGTTTTAAAATCAACACATTGAGCACAAGTGCAGCGCGTAGCCTCTTTTTTGGTTATGCTGCCCTCGTTGGACTTTCACTGTCCTCCATAACTTTGCGTTACACGACAGAAAGTGTTGTACAAACTTTTGTTATTACCGCTGCAGCTTTTGGTGCTCTTTCGCTTTATGGTTATACAACAAAGCGTGATCTCACAGCGATAGGGTCATTCCTCTTTATGGGTTTGGTTGGTTTAATGCTTGCTATGGTTGTGAATATCTTTCTTGGATCAAGTGCTTTGCAATTCGCAATCTCCGTGATTGGCGTATTGGTTTTTGCTGGTTTAACAGCTTACGATACACAAAACATTAAATTAATGTATTATGAAGGAGATGGGGCTGATACTAAAGGACGTAAAGTTATTATGGGTGCTCTCAGTCTTTATCTTGATTTCATAAATATGTTTGTTTTCTTGCTACAGTTTCTTGGCTCAAATCGTGACTGAGTATAAAAATCATAGCTCAATTAAAGAGCCTTGTTTCTTTTAAGAAACAAGGTTCTTTTATTTTTAATCGAGCGTTTACCCTTTACCTTTTAGGTAAAACCCTCTTCATAAAATAATAAAGATGCCTTATAAGCAAAAATTTCCTTGGTTTACCGCATTTATCCAGAAAAAGCTCCATAGCTCTCTTTTAAAGGCTATCCGTAATAGTTCTTATTATCAATCAGATATAATCAACCGAAACAACCATTATGATCTTACCGTTGCTTCCTATAATGTTCATAAATGCATAGGTGTTGATAAGGTTTTTAACCCTACCCGTATTGTAAATGTTATTGCTGAATTGCAAATTGATATACTCGCCCTTCAAGAAGCAGATAAACGTTTTGGAGAACGCGTAGGTTTGATTGATCTTGAACTGTTAAAAACCGAAACGGGATTGATTCGAGTGCCTTTGAATCCCATGTCCCCTCACGGACACGGTTGGCATGGTAATGCTCTTTTTGTGCGAAAAGGACGTATCCGTGATATCTTACAAATCGCTCTTCCTGGTATTGAACCACGTGGCGCTGTAATTGTAGAGTTGGAAATAGATGCAGGCCTTATTCGTATTATTGCTGCTCATTTTGGTTTACTACGCCATTCTCGCAATCAACAAACAAAAACGCTTCTCACACTCTTACAAAAACGCCCCCTTATGCCTACACTCCTTATTGGAGACTTTAATGAATGGCGTGTGGGTAAAGGCTCATCCTTAAACCATTTTTCTCCTTATTTTGACAGCACACTTGGAACTGTGCCAAGCTTTCCTTCTCGTTTTCCCTTTCTAGCTCTTGATAGAATTTTTGCTTTTCCTCACCAATTGGTAACAAATATTGAAAACCACCATTCACCACTTGCACGCATTGCCTCAGATCATTTGCCTATCAAAGCCTATCTTAATCTTGCCAATGCAATGACCATTCTTGAAAAGAAAATAAGTGGAAAGAACTAATGTGCCTCATCCCAATTTTGAGCAACCATTACTTTCACCTCAAGCGGTACAGACAAAGAAAGGACTGGCATTGTAGCATTTTCCATAACTTTTTTAACAACAGCCATGGTTTTTTCACTCTCATTTTCTGGTACCTCAAAAATCAATTCATCATGCACTTGTAGCAACATTTTTGCTGACAATCTTTCTTTTGCCAAAGCATCTTCCATTTGAATCATAGCACGACGAATAATATCTGCCGCTGATCCTTGAATTGGTGCGTTGATAGCAGCCCGCTCATTAAAGGCACGTACCTGTGAATTAGCTGCTTTTATTTCTGGATAATGGATACGACGTCCAAAAATTGTTTCTACATAACCATTTTGGCGTGCAAATTCTTTAGTCGTTTCCATATAGTCTTTAATTCCTGGAAACCGTTCAAAATAAAGTTGGATATAACGACTTGCCTCTTGGCGTGAAAGACCCAATTGGTTTGCTAAACCAAAAGCTGAAATACCATAAATAATGCCAAAATTAATCGCTTTTGCACGTCGGCGTATATCTGAATGCATTCCCTCTATCGCAACTCCAAACATCTGTGATGCTGTAATAGCGTGAATATCCTGGCCTTGTGCAAAAGCTTCTTTTAAGGCCGTAATGTTGGCAATATGCGCGAGAATGCGCAATTCAATCTGGCTGTAATCAGCCGAGAGGAGCATATGCCCTTTTGGAGCAATAAAAGCTGCTCGTATTTTACGTCCCTCTGTTGTCCGTACAGGAATATTTTGTAAATTAGGTTCCGATGATGATAAACGACCCGTTGATGTTATTGCCAAAGAATAATTCGTATGAATGCGTCCTGTTTTTGGTAAAATATAAGAAGGTAAAGCATCTGTATAAGTCGATTTTAGTTTTGCAAGTTGACGCCAATCGACAATTTTACGTGGTAAAACATGACCATCAGCCGCCAACTCCTCTAAGGTCTGAGCAGAAGTTGACCATTGACCACCTTTGGTCTTAGCACCTCCAGGTAAACCCATTTTGCCAAAAAGGATATCCCCTAATTGCTTTGGTGAGGCAAGATTAAATTTTTCACCAGCTAGCTGATAAATTTCTTCTTCCAGAATCAAAGCAGCTTGTGCTAATTCTCCTGAAAGGCGTAATAAAACTTGCCTATCAACCAGAATCCCACGTTCTTCCATTCTTGCAAGAACTTCTATCAGTGGTCGATCAAGGCGCTCATAAATTTTTGTCATTCTTTGAGCTATAAGCTGTGGTTTTAAGACTTGCCATAAACGAAGCGTCACATCAGCATCCTCAGCAGCATAAAGAGTTGCCTGCTTCAAATCTACTTGCGCAAAAGAAGTAATCTTTTTCCCATTATATGTTAAATCTTTGTAAGCTATCGGTTGATGTCCCAACCAACGCTTCGATAAATCATCCATATTATGTGTTAAAGTTCCAGCATCTAAAACATATGATAAAAGCATAGTATCATCAAAAGAGCGTATCACAATGCCGTATTGTTTCATCACTAACCAATCATATTTGATATTCTGACCAATTTTTAACACTGCTTGATTTTCTAATATCGGCTTTAAAAGTGTCAAAGCCTTTTGTGTCTCAATCTGTTTGACAATACGCCCCCCTCCTAAAAGATCATCCCCTCCTTCAACATGTTCAAGAGGCACATAAGCCGCTTTTTCCGGCTGTAATGCCAAGGAAAAACCAACAAGCTTTGCTTGCATAGGATCAAGAGAAGTCGTTTCAGTATCAAAAGCGAAAAAACCTTGCTCTTGTGCTTCCAAGAGCCATTCTTTTAAAATTTCTTCATCAAGAATGGTCGTATAGCCATCTCTTGTAATTTTTTGAGCCAGCGCTTGATCTTTGCGTTTTTGTGCTAAAAATTGTGGAGAATCTTCAGAAAAATTATCAGATGTTGCTTTCTCAGCATTTTTAATATTCTGATCCCGCTCTTGTGCAGAATTAACCCATTCAACATCGATATCAAGTGCATCAATAGCTGCTACGTCACATGCTGTTGCCTCTGCTACACGACGTGTTAATGTTGTAAATTCCATAGATTTAAGAAAAGCGATTAAACGTGGACCATCTTGTGGTTCTAAAATAAAATCATCTAAACTATTGTCTAGCGGCACATCTCTTTTAAGTCGAACCAATTCACGAGAAATTTGTGCCTGTTCACTGTAGGCTTGAAGATTTTCACGTCGTTTTGTTTGCTTAATTTCCAAGACATGCTGAAATAAAAGATCAAGGGTACCAAATTGATCTAACAATTGAGCTGCAATTTTAGGACCAATACCTGGAATACCAGGAACATTGTCAGTTGGATCCCCAATCAAAGCTTGCAAATCGACCATTTTTTCCGGTGCAACACCCCATTTTTCTATAACCTCAGAAACACCAATATGCTTATCTTTCATCCCATCATACAAGGATACATGCCCATTCACCAATTGCATAAGATCTTTGTCAGAAGAAATTATTGTTGTTTTTGCTCCAGCCTTCGTTGCCAATTGCGCATAGGTAGCAATTAAATCATCCGCTTCAAATCCTTCCTTTTCAATACAAGGTAAATTAAAAGCCTTCGTTGCTTGGCGTATTAAAGAAAATTGAGGAATAAGATCTTCAGGAGGTGTTTCTCGATTCGCTTTATATTGTGGATAAATTTGTTTGCGAAATGTATCGGATGAATAGTCAAAAATAACAGCAAAATGCGTTGGAACAACACCGGTAGCTGTATTTCGCGCATCACAGAGCAATTTCCACAGCATATTACAAAAACCAGCTACAGCTCCTACAGGAAGTCCATCCTTTTTGCGCTTTAAAGGCGGCAAAGCATAATAAGCACGAAAAATATAGCCCGATCCATCAACCAAAAAAAGATGATCTGTTTCTTTCATGACAGGTTCATTCTCTCCATTTCAATCAAAAAATAATTCATTTTCATATATTTTTTTACTTTAAATTTTAAAATTTATCGAATTGCCTCTAAAAAGCCATTTTTTGTTTTCATAAAGCGTGAAGTCGTTGCACTGTAGTACCTAGAGCTTTTCTTTGCTGTTACAGGATATAATAGCTTTCATTTTGCTCCTCCTATGATAGCTGAGGTACGATGTAATGACAGGGTCGTTGTGGTGTTCCCCTCCCCACAACGACCATATTTTTTGAGCTGTTTTTTAGAGATTTTTTTCTTTCTAACTTTTTAAATAATCTTCTTAAGAAAAAGAGGGGAAAATTACTCAGGAATTTCGAAGTCATTCCACAGAGCCTTTTCACCCATTTTACTAATAAAATCAGCATGCATATTTCTTTCTTGCGCACTTAATCTTGAAGGTAAGGTTTGTGGACGAAATTTAACTGTGTTAAGAGCATCTTTGTCATTTTGAGTACTTTCATAAACATCCTCTCTATTATCAAAACTCAAGACGCCCTGTTTTCCACCAATGAGTTCAATATAAACATCAGCAAGAATCTCTGCATCAAGCAAAGCACCATGAAGAATACGATGGCTATTATCAATTCCAAAACGTTTGCACAAAACATCAAGAGAGTTAGGACCCATAGGAAATTTACGCCGTGCCATAGCCAATGTATCAAGAATATTATCAACACTGATAAGCGGTTTATTTGCTCGTCCTAGCTCTGCATTAAGAAAACCAATATCAAAACTAGCATTATGCGCAATCATCATTGCACCATTGATAAATTCTAAAAATTCATCAGCAATATCACTAAAGCTTTTCTCATTTTTCAAGCGCTCATTGGTTAATCCATGAATTGCTACAACTTCATCAGGAATAATAACGCCTTGTGGGTTCAAATAAACGTGGAATCGGCGTCCTGTGAGATAACGATTAACCATCTCTACACAACCGATTTCAATTATGCGATCTTTCTCTTTATCTAAACCCGTTGTTTCTGTATCAAAAATAATTTCACGCATGATTTCAATTCTTTAGTAAACTCTTTATTACATAAAAAACTTGTTGCCGTGTATTCTCTAAATCTTTTCCTGTATCAATAACAAAATCAGCACGTTCTCGTTTTTTTTCATCAGACATTTGCCTAGCATTTATAAAGGCAAATTTTCTTTCATTCATATTTGAGCGAATCAGAGCACGCTCCTTCTGTATTGATAGTGGTGCAGAAACAACAATCACACTGTCTACACGCTTTTCACTCTTTGTTTCAAAAAGAAGAGGAATATCGAGAACAACTAATTTTTCTCCTTGTTGGCGTGCTGTATCAATAAACTCTTTTTCTTTCCTTTGTACCAAAGGATGAATTATTTTTTCTAATGTTTGTAATTTTTTATTATCGTTGATCACAATCTCCGAAAGCTTGAGGCAATCAATTTTGCCATTTTCAACAACACTAGGAAATATACGTGCTATGAGTGATAAGATTGGCTCACTTTTATAAAGTTGGTGCACTGCATTGTCAGCACTAAAAACAGAAATACCAGCTTGTTTAAAAAAATCAGCAACTGTTGATTTTCCCATAGCGACTGATCCGGTCAACCCTATAATTTTCATCCTATCTCTTCACCCATATCCTTTAAAATTGCTGTTCGTAGTGCCTTTGTTACCTGTGGTCTTATGCCAAACCATCGTTCAAAACCAGGAACAGCTTGATGTAAAAGCATACCAAGTCCATCTACTATCCTTAAACCATGCGCTTTTGCTTGTTGTAAAAAAGGCGTTATCAATGGCGTGTAAACTATATCTGTTACTAACGCTGTTGTTTTTGTTTTCTGAAAATCACAAAAAAAAGAATCACTTTTTTTTTCGTGTGAGTTTGTCATACCCACCGAAGTTGTATTAATAATTAAATCAGCTTTGTGAAGTACTTCATCAACACGATACCAATCATGGACCTCAACAGGTTTTCCAAAATGCTCTGCTAAATCATCGGCACGTTGTTTTGTACGATTAAGTAACAAAATACGTTCAAATCCACGTTTTTTTAAAGCATATAGGACAGCTCGAGCAGCACCACCCGCACCAAAAACAAGTGCTGTTTCACCACCCCACTCAGGAACAAAATCATCAAGATTGGCACTAAAGCCATAGGCATCGCTATTTGTTGCACAAAGTTTATCCCCTTCATACCACAGTGTATTAACAGCACCAATTATTGTTGCTACATTATCTTTATAATTTGCTAAGTGAAAAGCTTCTTGTTTATAGGGAAGAGTGACATTTCCCCCGCAAAAACCCCTTCTTTGTATAGATGTGAAAAAATCTTTAAATTTTTCAGGAGCTACTTCCTGTGCTAAATATTCACCTTGCAAATTATATTGTTTAAGCCAAAAATTGTGAATTTTTGGTGATTTTGAATGGTGAATAGGTGTGCCAATAACAAAAACACGTGGAAAAACTGTTTTTTTATACCCTGTTGTCAACTCAACCATCTATAGCCCCTAAATACCGCAATTTTATTAATAAAGGCAATAAAGGTAAACCAATAATGGTAAAAAAATCTCCATCAATCTTTTCAAAAAGTTGGATTCCTTCCCCTTCAATTTGATATACTCCCACACTGTTAAAAACATCTATTCCTACACGTGTTAAATAACCTTCAATAAACTCTGATGAAAGAGAACGGACTGTCATCTGTGCACTAAAAGCTTCATTCCAAATTTCTTGACCATTTTTAAATAAAGCCACCGCACTATGAAGGAAATGTGTCTTTCCTGATAAATCACATAAACGTTGATGTGCTTCCTTTTTACTTGTAACTTTATGGATAACTTGTCCCTCTAAATCAAGAACTTGATCACAACCAATGACTACAGAATCAGGAAAGCGATCAGAAACATTTTTTGCCTTTGCACTTGCAAGAAAACAACTCAGTTTTTTAGGATCTTTTATTTTTACTGTTTTTTCTATTTCTCTTTCATTAAAAGAAGCTCCTTCAATGAAAAAGTTTAAACCTGCTTTTTTCAATAATTGTGCACGATAAGAACTAAGAGATGCCAATATTAATCTATCTGCTACCATATTTTCTCATTTTCCTTCACGGAATCGCGACAAAAGCTCAAAGATAGCAGCAGCTGTTTCTTCAATAGAGCGTCTTGTTACATCAAGAATAGGCCAACCGAAGCGTTCGCAAATACGTTTTGCATAGATTAACTCTTCAGCTATACTGATTCTATTCGTATAACTTTCAATAGCAGGAGACTCTCCTAAATCTCGATTTTGACGAACATGTGAGATTCTTTCAGCTGAAGCAATTAAACCAATAATCAAAGCATCTTTTGCTTCTAAAATAGCTTCTGGTAAATCAATACCCGGAATAAGAGGAATATTAGCTGTTTTGATTCCACGATTTGCTAAATAGATACTGGTAGGTGTTTTAGAAGTTCTTGAAATCCCTACAAGGATTACATCTGCCCCTGTTAAATCATTGGAAGACTGTCCATCATCATGCTCTATTGTAAAATCTAATGCATCAATACGACGAAAGTAATCTGCATTGAGATCATGCTGTGCACTCACACGTAAATTTGTTGGTATTCCAAGGTAAGACTGAAAAGCATCCAAAACAGGATGTAGTATATCAATACAAGGAACTTCTATTTTTTCACATCTTTTCCTAAGAAGTAGCTTAATTTTTTTATCAATAATTGTATAAAGAACAATACCCGGTTCTTGCTGTATCTCATCAAGAGCTCTCTGCAACTGTGTTTCATTACGAATCATAGGATAGATGTGCTCTATTGCGTGACTCATCGTGTATTGCGATGCAACCGCTCTTCCAACAGAAATTAATGTTTCCCCCGTTGCATCAGAAAGCATGTGTAAATGAAAGAATTTTTTCTCTTTTGTCACAAAAATTTTAACTCCTTGTTAACAAATGTGTATATATGATCAGCCTCTTTTATAAAACTAAAATTTAGCAAAAAAATTCCATTTTTATGCACAAATTGAACAGCTGTGATAATTGAATTTCCTCTTATGATGAAACAATGGGGATAATGCTTTTAAGATCATGTTATAACTGTTCTTTTTTCTTTTATTTTTGGGGATAAAATTGAGGACAGAGAAAGTATAATTAATAATTCACATTATACACAGACATAAATAATAAGAATCCCCTTTTAGAATCTATATTAATATAAAAAATATAGGAAAAATAAAAAAATAATATATTATCTCTTATAAAAATGTTTTTTATTTTTACTTAAAATTATATAATCAATTTTTTTATAAAATTATTTAATATCATATGATAATAATTCATGTAAATGATGCTTGCAGATTTTAAAAATTGAGTGTAGAATTCTTTTTTCTTATAAGAATATTTCATTCTTTTTATTCTAAGGATAATTCCCCCATCACTTAAAGAGCGTATTTCATGCAAGAAATGAAACTACAAGAACTTAAAAGTAAAAATCCCGTTGAACTTGTTTCTTTTGCTGAAGCATTGGAAGTTGAAAATGCTTCCCTAATGCGAAAACAAGAGTTAATGTTTGCCATTTTAAAAAAACTTGCTTCACAAGACGTAGAAATTATTGGAGAGGGAGTCGTTGAAGTCTTACAAGATGGATTTGGATTTCTGCGATCTGCTGATGCCAATTATCTTCCAGGACCTGATGATATTTACCTTTCTCCTGCACAAATTCAATCTTTTTCTTTAAAAACAGGTGATACAGTTGAAGGTCCTATACGGAGCCCAAAAGAAGGTGAACGCTATTTTGCTCTTCTTAAAATTAATACGATCAATTTTGAAGATCCTGAAAAAATTCGTTATAAAATTCATTTTGATAATCTCACTCCTCTTTATTCAAATGAACGCTTTCAGATGGAAATACAAAATCCTACAGAAAAGGATATGTCATCACGGGTAATTGATTTAATATCTCCATTAGGAAAGGGACAGAGAGGACTCATTGTAGCACCTCCTCGGACAGGAAAAACAGTTTTACTTCAAAATATTGCCCATTCTATCACGACTAATCATCCTGAATGTTACCTTATTGTTCTTTTGATTGATGAACGACCAGAAGAAGTTACTGATATGCAGCGTTCTGTAAAAGGAGAAGTTGTTTCTTCTACTTTCGATGAACCAGCAATACGTCATGTTCAAGTTGCTGAGATGGTCATTGAAAAAGCAAAACGACTTGTTGAATATGGGCGTGATGTTGTTATCCTCCTTGATTCTATTACACGCCTTGGACGTGCTTATAATACGGTTGTTCCTTCATCAGGGAAAGTTTTGACAGGTGGTGTGGATGCAAATGCTCTACAGCGTCCTAAACGTTTTTTTGGTGCTGCACGTAATATTGAGGAAGGTGGATCTTTAACTATTATTGCAACGGCTTTGATTGATACTGGTAGTCGTATGGATGAGGTTATTTTTGAGGAATTCAAAGGAACAGGTAATTCAGAAATTGTTCTTGATCGTAAAGTTGCTGATAAGCGTATTTTTCCCGCTATGGATATTTTGAAATCTGGAACACGTAAGGAAGAGCTTTTAGTAGCACGGCAAGATTTGCATAAGATTTTTGTACTTCGTCGTATTTTGACACCTATGAATGTCACTGATGCAATTGAATTTCTCATTGATAAATTAAAACAAACGAAAAATAATAGCGATTTTTTTGATTCAATGAATACATAAAAACATTAAGTTTTTCGCTTAGGATATATCCTGTGGATACAATCTTTGCTGTTTCGAGTGGGTTGTTGCCTTCAGGGGTTGCAGTCATTCGACTTTCTGGTCCTCATGTTGTGAATATTGTTAAGACGCTTTGTGGTTGTCTACCTAAAGCGCGCTTTATGCATTACGGAAATCTTACTGCTTGTGATGGTAGTTTTTTAGATTCTGCTTTGACTGTTTTTTTTCCTGCTCCTCATAGTTTTACAGGAGAAGATTGTGCAGAGTTTCATTTGCATGGAGGAAAAGCAGTTGTTAATCGTTTTCTCGATGAATTATCTACATTTTCTGGATGTCGTCTTGCAGAAGCGGGTGAGTTTTCACGTCGTGCATTTATGGAGGGAAAATTAGATCTTGTTCAAGCAGAAGGTCTTGCTGATTTAATAGAAGCAGAAACGGAAAGTCAGCGACGTTTAGCTGTTATGGGGACAAGTGGGCATTTAACAACGCTTTATCGTGATTGGCGTCATAAAATTATGAAAGCACGTGCTTTTATTGAAGCAGAACTTGATTTTGTTGATGAAGCTGATATCCCAAACGCAATATCTGATAAAGTTTGGAAAAATATAGAAGATCTTTGCGCTTCTCTTCATAAACATATTGATGAAGGGGAACGTGCGAGTATTTTACGTGATGGGTTAAAAATTGTTATTGCCGGTTCACCAAATTCTGGAAAATCAAGTATTATGAATCGTTTGGCTGGAAGACCTGTTTCTATTGTGACAGAGGAAGCGGGTACAACCCGCGATGCTTTAGAAATGAGGTTGATTCTTGGTGGTTTACCTGTTTTTTTAACGGATACTGCTGGTTTTAGAGAAACAGAAAATAAGATAGAACTGTTGGGAATAGAAGTAGCTAAGCAGCATGTTAGGGATGCTGATTTGGTTGTTTTAGTTTATGATATGGGAAATCCTAAAGAGATTGATTTACCAGAAACATCAGCTGAAATATGGCATGTTGGGAATAAACTTGATCTTTATGAAGAAAATAAAAAACATTATTTTATACAATTTTCTGCTTTAACTGGTTTAAATTTTGATTGTTTTATTAAGGAACTTGAATCCTTTTGTTTACGTCGTGTTTCTGAAATTGGGAATCTTGTTCCAGCACGTAAAAGACAACTTCAGTTATTAAAAGAGGCTGTTAAAGAAATTGAGACTTCTGTGAATTATACTTCTCTTGATTTAAGTTTACGGGCAGAACATCTTCGTCGTGCGAGTGATTTTCTTGGAAAAATTACTGGAGATATAGATGTTGAAGATTTGCTTGATATTATTTTTTCAGAATTTTGTGTTGGTAAATAATGATTCACGTGAAACATTGATTATTTCAATAGACACATTTAAAAGATGATGTATTTTATATCTTGTTTCACGTGAAACTTGAAAAGTGTTATTTATGGAATGAATTCTGATGCAATTCTATGATGTTATTGTTGTTGGAGGTGGTCATGCTGGTTGTGAAGCTGCTTCAGCTTCAGCTCGTGCAGGTGCGCGGACAGCTCTTGTTACACAGAAAATATCGGCATTAGGGACAATGTCGTGTAATCCCGCTATTGGTGGACTTGGAAAAGGGCATCTGGTTCGTGAAATTGATGCTTTGGATGGTCTTATGGGAAAAGCAGCAGATGCTGCTGGAATTCAATTTAGACTTCTTAATCGACGAAAAGGACCAGCAGTAAGAGGACCTCGTACACAAGCTGATAGACAACTCTATAAAAAAGCAATTCAAAATTTTTTACAAGAACAAGATAATCTCATTCTCATTGAAGATGAAGTTGTTGATTTGATTATTAAAGATGGTTGTGCTTCAGGTGTTGTTTTAAAAAATAAAGGAACAATTTTTTCTGGTGCTGTTGTTTTAACAACAGGGACGTTTTTAAATGGTTTTATTCATATTGGTGGTAAAACGTGGACTGCTGGACGGATGGGAGATGAATCGAGTATACATCTCGCTGAACGTTTAAAAAGTTATAAAATAAATCTTGGAAGATTAAAAACAGGAACTCCTGCACGCCTTAGCAAAAAAACAATAGATTGGGATTCTCTTCAAAAACAGCAAGCTGATGAAGATCCCGTTCCCTTTTCTCTTTTAACAGAAAAAATTGAACAACCACAAATTGAATGTGCAATAACACGTACAAACGCCAAAACACATAAAATTATTAGTGAAAATATTCATCGATCTGCTTTATATTCTGGAAATATTGAAGGGTTAGGACCACGTTATTGTCCTTCTGTTGAAGATAAAATTGTTAAATTTGGAGAACGTGATGGACATCAAATTTTTTTAGAACCTGAAGGGTTAGATGATGATACTGTTTATCCAAATGGTCTTTCTACTTCTCTTCCTGAAGATGTACAAATTTCTTTTTTGAAAACTATTGAAGGTTTGCAAAATGTTAAGATCCTTCAACTTGGTTATGCTATTGAATATGATTTTGTTAATCCACAACAATTAACAAAAACATTGGAATTACGCTCCTTACCAGGTTTGTTTTTAGCAGGTCAAATTAATGGTACAACGGGATATGAAGAGGCTGCAGCACAAGGTCTTTTAGCTGGATTGAATGCCGCACGTAAGGTCGGTAAATTAGAGGAAATACTTATAAGCCGGTCTACAGCTTATATTGGTGTTATGATCGATGATTTAGTCTCACGTGGAGTTTGTGAACCCTATCGAATGTTTACATCACGTGCTGAATTTCGTTTGTCTTTACGGTCTGATAATGCTGATGTTCGATTAACACCTTTAGCACAGCAATGGGGTATTGTAAGTAAAGCCCGTTGGGAGTGTTATAAACAAAAACAACAACGTCTTGATCAAGCACGATCAATATGTCAGGAGCTTTTTCTAACCCCCAATCAAGCTTCTGCATATGGGTTGAAAGTCAATCACGATGGCGTTCGACGTTCAGCTTATGATTTTCTTGCTTATCCTAGCATAACTATAGAGCGCCTTTCACAATTTTGGCCGCAACTACAATCACTCGACTCTAAAACTGTTGAATCCTTAGAAATTGAGGCACAATATGCAGTTTATTTAGAAAAACAAGCACAGGATATAGCTTCTCTTCAGCGTGATGAACGTTTAGAAATCCCTTCTTCTCTTGATGTTCAATCAATTTCAGGTCTTTCAAATGAATTGAAGACAAAGATTCAACAAATATCACCACGTTCAATCGCTGATGCTCAAAAAATTGATGGAATGACGCCAGCAGCATTATCCCTTATTATTACATCTATTCAACGTCAACGACGCGAAAAGGCTAAATCAGCTTAATGGATATTTCTATACAGAAAAAATATCAAGAACTCTTAAATATTGTTCCTTCTGTTTCACGTGAAACGATGGAAAATTTAATACAGTTTGAAAATTTAATAACACAATGGAATACACATATTAATTTAGTCTCTCATGCGACAGTACCAGTTTTATGGACACGCCATATCTTGGATTGTGCACAAATTTATCCCTTGCACAGTGATTTATTAAATTGGTGTGATCTTGGATCAGGTGGTGGATTTCCTGCAATCGTTATTGCCATTTTTCTGAAAGAAAAAAAAGAAGGGCATATTGATCTCGTTGAGAGTAATGGGAAAAAAGTAGCTTTTTTGCGAACAGTTATTGCTCAGCTTAATCTTCCAGCAAAAGTTTATCATTGTAGAATTGAAGATGTATACAAAAAAATAGATGCACCAGAGATTATAACAGCACGGGGATTAGCTTCTCTCGATACGCTCCTACAACTTATTTTTCCTCTCTTAACAAAAAAAACAATAGCTCTTTTGCAAAAAGGTCGGGATTACTCTACAGAAATAAAAAATGCCTCTGCCAATTGGCAGTTTGATCTGCTAGAACATAAAAGTAAAATTGATGAAAATTCTGTTATTTTAGAAATTTCTCATGTTCGATCATATAGAGGGTAAAGCAAAATGAGCGAAACACGGATTATCGCTATTGCAAACCAAAAGGGTGGAGTCGGAAAAACAACCACTGCAATTAATCTTGCTACAGCTTTGGCAGCTATTGGTGAAAATGTTCTCATTATGGATATTGATCCACAAGGGAATGCAAGTACAGGATTGGGAATTGATCGTAATAGCCGTCCTTTATCTTCTTATGATGTGTTTATTTCAGGAATTTCAGTCACACAAGCAGCTTTGAAAACAGCCGTCCCAAATCTCCATATTGTACCCTCTACACTTGATCTTTTAGGTGTAGAAATGGAAATTGCTTCCTCTCAAGATCGTATACAACGATTACGTAAAGCTCTCTGTGATGATCCAAAGATGGAAAAAAAATACAGTTATATTTTAATTGATTGTCCGCCGTCTCTTAATCTTCTCACACTTAATGCTATGGGGGCTGCAGATTCGGTTTTAGTCCCTATGCAGTGTGAATTTTTAGCACTTGAAGGCTTAAGCCAATTGCTTGAAACAGTAAAGCAGGTGCGATCTGTTCTTAATCCGTCTCTAGAAATTCAGGGTATTGTTCTAACAATGTATGATGGACGTAATAATCTTTCAAATCAAGTTGTCCAAGATGTTCGCTCTTTTATGGGAGATAAAGTTTATCGCACTGTCATTCCGCGAAATGTGCGGGTATCAGAAGCACCTTCTTTTGGTAAACCAGTATTGCTTTATGATTTAACATGCGCCGGTAGTCAGGCTTACTTGCGTCTAGCTTCGGAAGTCATTCAACGCGAAAAACAAGCACATGCTGCTGCTTAAAAATATAAAAAAACAATTTTTATAAAAAACTCAAAGAGAAAAACTATGAATGATGATCAATCAAAAAAAAGACTGGGTCGTGGATTAGCGGCATTAATTGGGGATATCGGTTTAAACAATGATTTTACACGTTCATCAAATACTGACAAATTTACAGAGTCCTCCACAGTATCCCCTGTTTCTGAAAAATTTGTTTCTCTTGAATCCATTTCGTGCAATCCACATAATCCACGACGTCATTTTACCGATTCAGAACTTGATAATTTAGCGCAATCAATTCGCCAGCATGGTGTCGTTCAGCCTGTTATTGTGAGACCTTCCCGTGATAATTCTCACCGATTTGAGTTGATTGCTGGTGAAAGACGGTGGCGTGCTGCACAGCGAGCCAATTTAAGTAAATTACCAGTTATTGTTCGCGATGTAGATGATAAAACAGCTTTAGAATTGGCAATTATTGAAAATGTTCAACGTGCCGACCTTAATCCTATCGAAGAGGCAATGGGGTATGAAATTTTGCTCAATGAGCATGGATATACGCAAGCAGATTTGGCACAAGTTATTGGGAAAAGCCGGAGTCATGTTGCTAATACGCTTCGTTTATTAAAACTTCCACAAAAAGTGCAGCAATTTTTAACGGATGGACAACTTTCAGCTGGTCATGCACGCTGTCTTATTACTGTCGATAATCCACAAGATTTAGCTGAAAAAATTATTCGCGAAGGACTTTCTGTTCGTCAAACGGAAATACTTGCATATGAACAAGCAAATCCTAAAGTCAAAAAAAGAACCGCCATGGAGAAAGATACAGAAACAAAATCTTTAGAAAAATTACTTGCAGATGTTATTGGAATGAAAGTTATCATTAGGCATGGAAAAAAAGGCGGTGATCTAAAAATACATTATTCTTCATTAGAGCAATTGGATGATATTTGCCGACGTTTACAAGGTTAAATTCATTGTCTAAAAAGAGATAAGCTATTTACAACTTCCTTTTAAAATAACAAGCAATCGATATAAATGTTTTTTACCAAATTCCAAATTGCTTAAAAATATAGGAGTTTTTTCAGGAGAAGAAAAACCTTCTCTTTTAAGCTTTTCAGGGGAAGATTCAAAAGATTCATTTAAAAGTTCTGTTACTATTTCTTGAATTGCCAAATTACCAAGAGCAAAATCTCTTGCTGTGATCTTATTTTTTCTTAAAAGAGCCATTAATTTTGGTTGATTAGAAATAAGAGCGATAAATCCTTCAAGGTTACTATTATAGTTCTTATGAGATGTTTTTAGCTCTGGTGGTAAGTTTTTACAATCCTTTTCAATTTGTTCCATTTTTAAAAGGAAATCTTCTGTTAAGGTATAGTTTTCTATAACATATGGAAAATTAAACGAATTGTTTTTTTCCTTTGCTGTTGTCATTTGGATATATAGTACGAAAAGAAAAAGGAAAAACAAAAGGTATATAAACCTAAACATGGTTAGAAATTATCCTTTCTTCTTCGGATTTCAGCAAAAACCTCTTCATCTGTTTGATTTTCCATAGAAAGTTCTTTTCGCAAAGGACTACTATCCCAGCGAAGAAAAGGGTTGGTAGCTTTTTCTTGCCCTAAGGTTACTGGTAAAGTCATGGCGTTTTTTGCGCGTAGTAAGAACACTTCTTCTGTTCTTTGATGAAGTTTTTGATTGTGTGGGTCAATTGTTAATGCGAAAAGAGCATTGGCTTTGGTATATTCATGACCACAATAAAGAAGTGTTTCATCGGGAAGATAACGAAGCTTTTTTAAAGAGTTTAGCATTTGTGAAGGCGTCCCTTCAAAAAGACGTCCACAACCGAGAGAAAAAAGTGTGTCTCCAGAAAAAAGGATCCCCTCTTCAGGGAAATAATAAGATAATGCACCTAAAGTATGACCTGGTGTTGAAAGAGCTAAAAGTGGGCACGTACCAAAGAAAAAACGTTCATCAGGTTGAAGTGTTTGGTCAAGATGATTAATCTTTTCTTTTTCTGGTCCAATCACTACGGCTTTATAAATTTGTTTTAATTCTTCCAGTGCTTCTACATGGTCATAATGATGATGCGTTACAAAAATAGTTTGAAGAGTCCAGTTGCGGCGTTTTAGAGCTTTTTGAATCGCATTGCTTTCCGGTGCATCAATTGCTGCTGTGTAGCCACTTCTTTCATCATGAATGAGTACACCAAAATTATCTTCTCGACACATGAACTGTTCAACTAACACGTATTCTCTCCATGAATAGTCTATGGCGATGAAGCTACAAAACAATTTATAGTAATAAAGGTGTTGTTTTCAAGAATTAGATTTGTCCTCTTCTGTAAAAAGACCTGTTGAATGTTTGATTATAAGAGGCATTTGAATGAGCATAAAAAGAACTGTTATAGGCATAACACCAAATACTTTAAAACTGGTCCAAAAGTTATCGCTAAAATTACGCCAAACAATTTCATTGAGAAGAGCAAGAAAAATGAAAAAAAATGCCCAACGATATGTGAGTTTTTTCCACCCTAAATCATCAATTTTTAAAGTAGAATCAAGAGCATAACGCAAAAGTGGTTTTTTAAAAAGCATGCCACCAAAAAGAATAAGAGCAAATAAAATATTAATGATTGTTGGTTTCATTTTGATAAAAGTGTCATTATGAAGCCAAAGCGTTAAAAATCCAAAGACTAGAACAAAGATTCCTGAGATAAGAGGCATTATAGGAATTTTTCGTGTAAGAACCCATGATAGGCTTAGGGCAACTATGATCGCTACCATGAAAATGGCTGTTGCAGGAAAAATAGGTTTACTAAAATTTTTAAAAATTCCAATGTTGTTTATCAACCACTCACCCTTATAATTAGCAAGAAAAAAGGCAACCAATGGTCCCATCTCTAAGAAAAATTTAAGTGTGGGTGAAAGGAGATCTTGTTGATTATTCTTGATATGGTTAGAATCGGGATTATTATGCGAATGTGGCTTAAATGAAGTTTTTTTCATGCGTGTCTTCCTGCAATAGTTTCGGCGAAGTCAGAAGCAGAAAAAGGTTGAAAATCCTCTATATTCTCTCCTATACCGATAAAATAAACGGGTAATTTATATTTTGCTGCAATGGCAACAAGAATTCCTCCTCGTGCAGTGCCATCGAGCTTTGTCATGATGAGACCATTAACGCCAGCAATTTCACGGAAAATATCCACTTGGTTTAGTGCATTTTGCCCAGTGGTTGCATCAAGCGTCTGAAGGATTGTATGGGGTGCTTGGGGAGAATGTTTACCTAGAACACGAATAATTTTTGCCAATTCATCCATCAGTTCAGTTTTATTTTGCAAGCGTCCAGCTGTATCAATAATCAAAACATCACTGTTTGCTTCTTTTGCTTTTTCATAAGCATCATATGCTAGACTAGCAGCATCTGCTCCTAGTTTAGTTGAAATAACAGGAGATCTGGTGCGTTCACCCCAAATGTGTAATTGTTCAATAGCGGCAGCACGGAATGTATCACCAGCAGCCAGCATAACTTTTAACCCTCCTGCGGTGAGTTTTGCTGCAAGTTTTCCAATAGTTGTCGTTTTTCCAGTACCATTTACACCAACCAATAAAATAACATGAGGCTTATGATTAAGGTCAAGTTCTAGCGGAATTGCAACAGGTTCCAACACTTTTTTTATTTCGTCAACGACAATAGTATGAATGTCATCTGGAGTTAAATTTTTTCCATAACGATTAGAAGCCAAAATATCAGTGATCCGTGTAGCCGTTTCTATACCAAGATCAGCTTGAATAAGAATATCTTCTAATTCTTGTAATGTATCTTCATCAAGTTTTCCCTTAACAAAAAGGTCACCAATCGATCCACTTAAGCGTTGTGAAGAAAGGGCTAATCCTTTTTTTAGACGCCCAAACCACGCTGTTTTTTTCTCTTCAACAGAAGAAATCGATGAAAACTCGTCAATTTTTTTTTCACTAATTGTATCTGTGACGATTATTTTTCCAGAATATGGCGCAAAAGATGGAGCTTTTTCATCACACTTTTCAGATGTTGTCTTTTGATTTACTCCTTGTACCTCTTCTTTTTCTTTATCGATAGAAGATTGATTGTTATTTATGCTTTTATTTTTGTCGTCACTTTCTTTCGTCGTACCTGCTTCATAAGGGATACGCACTTGTTCATTTTCTTGTTCTTTAGATTTTTTAAAAGAAAATATTTTTTTTATAAAAGATTTTGTCATAAGGGCTTTCCTGCTCAAGCGGCATTCAATTTTGGAAGAACAGCAATCAATTTATCACCATCATGGTCAATGATAAGGGCCTGAACAATTGTTCCAGCTTTTGCACCTTTTATTTGTACAAGGGTATAATCTTCTGTTCGTCCAATTTCATCTTTTTCAACGAGGATTGTTTGTTGACTATTTTGTAAGTGAGAAAGATGTTTTTGATATGCTTCATCACCAGCTTTGCGTAGTCTTTCTGCACGCATTTTTACTATTTTACGGTTAATTTGCGGCATGCGCGCAGCAGGTGTTCCTTCTCTTGGAGAGAAAGGAAAAACATGAAGATGTGTTAAATTACAATCGTTAATCAAAGAGAGACTCTTTTCGAACATCTCTTCTGTTTCAGTTGGAAAACCAGCAATTAAATCAGCACCATAAACCATTGTAGGACGTTTGGCACGCAAATCTTGGCAAAATTGAATTGCATGTTCACGCAAATGCCGCCGTTTCATCCTTTTTAGTATCATATTATCGCCTGCTTGCAAAGATAAATGCAAATGTGGCATTATTCTCTTTTCATAGGCTAAAAGATTGATAAGTTCTTCATCTGCTTCAATAGAATCTATTGATGAAAGGCGTAGTCGAGGCAAGTCAGGAACATGATGCAAAATGGTTGAAGTTAATTTTCCTAGAGTAGCTTTTCCTGGAAGATCATGACCGTAGCTTGTAAGATCTACACCTGTCAGAACAACTTCTTGAATACCATTGTCTGTCAGTTTTTTTATTTGTTCAATAACAGCCCCCATGGGAACTGAACGTGATGGACCGCGTCCATAAGGAATAATGCAAAATGTACAGCGATGATCACATCCATTTTGCACCTGTACAAAAGCACGGGTGCGTTCTTCCATTGCACTTACCATATGGGGGGCAATTTTTTGTACCTCCATGATGTCATTGATACGCAACTTTTCGGAATGGTTGATACCGAAATCAGGAAGTTGACGATAAGAATGAGCATGGAGCTTGTCTTCATTCCCTAAAACAAGATCAACTTCTGTCATTGAGGCAAAATTTTGCCCTTCTGTTTGTGCGGCACATCCTGTCACAATAATGCGGGCATGAGGATTTTCACGTCTTGCTTTACGGATAGCTTGTTTTGCTTGTCGCACGGCTTCGGCAGTGACAGCACAGGTATTAAAGATTATAGCACCGTCTTTGAGTTGACCTAGTCCTGAAGAAGTACTTTCTTTGCGTATGATTTCCGATTCGTAGCTGTTTAGTCGACAACCAAAAGTTACAATTTCTACTGTCATCAAAAGTGATCCTTTTTGGAACTCCCTGTTAAAGGGTTAAAAAAACCACTAAACTCATATTTTACTGGACCGGTCATAATAACGTGATCATCTTCTCGATAAAAAATATTAAGTGTTCCCCCTGGGACATTCACATCGATCTGGCGTTTTGTCAGTCCACGTCGATAAGCCGCTACCGCACCTGCACAAGCTGCACTTCCACATGCTTGCGTTAATCCTGCTCCACGCTCCCATGTGCGTAAATTTAGGCTTTTTTTTGACGAGACAGAAGCAATGGAAATATTGCACCGTTCTGGAAAAAGAGGATCATGCTCAAGTTTTGGTCCATAGATTTCTAATGGAATATTTTGAATATTATTCTCAATAAAAAAAATAGCATGGAGATTACCCATAGATATAAGGCAAGCATCTTTTAAAGGACCAGCAGCAATCTCTACGTGATTGGTATCAAGTATTTCACGTGAAACAGGCATCTCTTTTGCATTGAAATGAGGCTTTCCCATATCAACAGAAATGAGTCCGTCAGCGTGGCGTTTACCTTCAATCATTCCAGCAGGCGTTTCCAAATGAAAAATTTCACCAAGATTGTTGTCTGTGAGCCATGCAATTACGCAACGAGTACCGTTCCCACAAGCTTTAGCCATTGAACCATCAGCATTCCATATTTCAATACGAAAGTTGGCTTCTTTTTTAGTTGATGAATGGATCGCCATAATTTGATCAAAACGAGTTTGAGGATCTTCCGATAAAGCAAGGATTGCTTGCTGTGTAAGCGAATGTTCACTTTCACGCATATCAGCAACAATGATTTGATTACCAAGACCGTTCATTTTGCTGAAAGGCGTTTTCATGAAATTTCTCTATTTTTAGTGATGGCCATCATAGATGTATGACTGAAAATCTTATAAATTTCTAGTACTTAATCATGAAACTGGTGGTAAAAAATTATTTATTCTTTAAAATAATCGATTTTCGGCCTATTTTTCTTAATTTGTTAATTTATCTTTGTAAAATGCCCTATAATGATGTTTACCTATTCCTTTGAGTGAACTTATTTAGTTGTGGGAAAGAGTATGGATATGCCATTTTCAAAAATTTCGTTTTTCATTGCAATCTCAATGGTAATGTTCTTAGCGGGATGTTCTACATCGCGATTTGACAGGAATGTTCGTGACAACACAGCAGAAATTTTTTATCCACTTCAAGAAATGCCAACAGAAGTAATGTCTGATCCTGCCTCTTCTTATTCGTTAGAGTCTGAAGCATCAGATGTTTCAATGTATGAAAAAGGCGATTCTCAGAGTGATGGAAGAATGGCTAGTCTTGAGTTGCCAAGTAATGCTGTTGATTTGTTTCCTGCAAGTATTGCTGGAGTATGGAATCTTTCTGTGGGGGGTAAAGTTTGCCGAATTGCAACGCCACAAACGAAATTTGGCCAAGGGTATCGGGCTGGTCCTTTACACTGTCCAGGAATCATTTCTCAAATAAACTCATGGGCTGTTAAAGGGAAAAGATTATATTTCTATAATAATTCGGGACGCGTTATTGTTTCCCTTTATTCTTCCAATGTTGATCGTTTTGAGGGGTATACACTTGATGATCGTCCAGTTGTTTTAAGCCGTTAGAGTGTTTTTGACCGGTTATGAAAAAGTAAGAAATATGGACACTGGTTTGTGACGAGAACTTGTATTTTTCATTGAAAACAGGTTGAAAAGGTTATTTGGATGGTTTTAGTGTCAACGCGCTATAAGGAGCTGGTATACAAAGGAGACATCTATTTTGATCCTGCTCAATTGGCTTTAACAGAACATTTTGATCATTTGTTACAAGATGTTATGGATCAAAATGTTTCCCGCCCTTGGCAGTTCTGGAACTTTTTCAAGAGGATTTTTTTTCCCCGTCTTTCAAGGCAAAAAGAGGGTTCCTTTCGAGGGTTATATCTTTATGGCGAAGTAGGACGAGGCAAAACCATGCTTATGGATTTGTTTTTTTCTTGTTTACCGCAAGGGTATAAAAAGCGTGCACATTTTAATGATTTCATGGCTGATGTGCATGAACGCATTAATTTTTACCGTCAAACATCAACGAATGTAAAAACTGGAAAAGATAGTCCTATTTTAGCTGTTGCTGAAGATCTTGCACAAGAAGCGCGCGTGCTTTGTTTTGATGAATTTAGTGTCACAGATATTGCTGATGCTATGGTGCTGGGGCGTCTTGTTTCTGCTTTGTTTGATAAAGGCGTTTTCTTCATTGCGACTTCAAATGTTGCACCCGATAATCTTTATTATAATGGTCTAAACCGAGAGCTTTTTTTGCCTTTCATTCAAGTTTTGAAAGCGCATGTTCGCATTGTCAATCTTGATACAAAAACAGATTATCGCCTTGAAAAGTCAAATCTACAGCATGTGTATATAACGCCGTTAGGGGGGGAAGCAAATGAGTGTATGGATCAAGCTTGGGCACTGGTGCTAAAAGGACACAAGGAAATCTCTGATGAACTTGCGATAAAGGGGCGTTTGATTCATATTCCACGCTCTGGCGGGGGATGTGCACGCTTTGATTATCAAGATTTATGTGCAAAACCTTTGGCAGCAGCTGAGTATTTAGCATTGGTTGAGCGTTATCACACGATTTTTGTCGATAATGTGCCTGTAATGGATGATACATGTCGCAATGAAACGAAACGTTTCATTCTACTCATCGATATTCTTTATGAGCGCCACATAAGATTATTTATATCAGCGGCGGATATCCTTGAAAATTTATATAAAGGGCGTGCTCAGACGACGGAAACATTTGAGTTTAAAAGAACACAATCACGTCTTTTTGAAATGCAAAGCCAAGATTATTTGAAACTTTGGGCAGAACGTTTTCTTTGAAGGGGAAAAGCTGAATAGAACTTTACCTTTACGTAAACTGTAAGAATAATAATTCCTTGCACTTAAAAGAACATTGATAATTCTGTTGTATTTTTTTTAAATACACTTTATCGATACTTCATGGTAATTTTCTAATAATTATTTCTATGGAGAATTGTTACTGTTGTAAAAAGAGAAATTTGGTAGGTTTTATATTTTTCTCTTTTTGTTGATATTGTTAAAATATAACTAAGGTCAAAGAAATATTCAGTGTACTGATGCTGATAAACGTGTGCTGAGTTTTTAATGTTAGGAAGAAATAAAATGACCCGAAAAAAAATAGCTCTCATTGGTTCAGGTATGATCGGGGGTACTTTAGCGCATATTATTGGATTTAAAGAGCTTGCCGACGTTGTCCTCTTTGATATTGCGGAGGGTGTTCCACAGGGTAAGGCTCTTGATATTGCTGAATCTTCACCCGTTGATGGTTTTGATATCAGTTTAAAAGGTGCAAATGCTTATGAAGCCATTGAAGGTTCTGACGTTGTTATTGTAACAGCAGGCGTTGCACGAAAACCTGGTATGAGTCGTGATGATCTTTTGGGTATTAATCTAAAAGTGATGGAACAAGTTGGTGAGGGAATTAGAAAATACGCGCCTTCAGCGTTTGTTATTTGTATTACAAACCCCCTTGATGCAATGGTATGGGCATTGCAGAAATTTTCAGGTCTTCCTGCCCATAAAGTGGTTGGTATGGCTGGTGTTCTTGATTCGGCGCGTTTTCGTCATTTCTTGTCTGAAGAATTTAAGGTCTCTGTTAAAGATGTGACTGCATTTGTTTTAGGAGGGCATGGTGATTCGATGGTGCCTCTCGTGCGTTATTCAACAGTTGGTGGTATTTCTTTGCCGGATCTTGTGAAGATGGGGTGGACAACACAGGAAAGAATTGATCAAATTATCCAGCGTACCCGTGATGGTGGTGCAGAAATCGTTAGTTTGCTAAAAACAGGTTCTGCTTTTTACGCACCAGCAGCTTCTGCTGTTTCTATGGCTGAAGCCTATTTAAAGGACACTAAACGTGTTGTTCCTGTTGCAGCCTATCTTTCAGGGGAATATAGAGTTAATGACACCTATGTTGGTGTTCCTGTTGTCCTTGGTGCAGGGGGTGTTGAACGGGTCATCGAAATTGATCTTGATAAAAACGAAAGAGATGCTTTTGAGTATTCAGTAAATGCGGTGCAAAAGCTTTGTGAGGCTTGTATCGCTCTTATGCCTCGTCTCAAATGAATTGAGCAAGGTTTTGTTGGTTAAAACAGAGTATTTTAAATATTAAGGTTTAAGGGTTAGTGAAATAATCCGTAAAAGAAAAGGACAAATGCATGAATATCCATGAATATCAGGCTAAACGTCTGCTTCATGAATATGGAGCACCAATTGCAAATGGTGTTGCTGTTTATTCTGTAGAGCAAGCTGAAAAGTGGGCAAAAAAATTACCAGGGCCACTCTATGTGGTTAAAAGCCAGATACACGCCGGTGGTCGTGGTAAAGGTAAGTTTAAAGAACTCAGTCCTGATGCAAAGGGTGGTGTTCGGCTCGCAAAGTCCGTTGAAGAAGTTGTTGCAAATGTCCAAGAAATGCTTGGTAAAACTTTGGTAACAAAACAAACTGGTCCAGAGGGTAAACAGGTTAATCGCCTTTATATCGAAGATGGCGCCGATATCGAACAGGAGCTTTATCTTTCACTTTTGGTTGATCGTACAGTTGGTCGCGTTTCTTTCGTTGTTTCAACGGAAGGTGGAATGGATATCGAAACAGTTGCTGAAGAAACACCAGAAAAAATATTAACTCTCCCCATTGATGCTATACAGGGTGTTACTTCTGATGATTGTACAAGGCTTTGTGATGCACTGAATTTGCGTGATAGTGCAAGAGAAGATGGGGAAAAGCTTTTTCCAATTCTCTATAAGGTCTTTTGTGAAAAAGATATGAGCCTTCTTGAAATCAATCCGCTTATTGTGATGAAAGATGGCCATTTGCGCGTTCTTGATGCAAAAGTTTCTTTTGACAATAACTCTTTGTTCCGTCATCCAGACATTTTGGAATTGCGCGATATCTCAGAAGAAGATCCAAAAGAAATTGAAGCCTCAAAGCATGATCTTGCTTATGTTGCTCTTGAGGGCACAATTGGTTGCATGGTCAATGGAGCGGGTCTTGCTATGGCGACAATGGATATCATTAAACTTTATGGAGCTGAACCAGCGAATTTCCTTGATGTTGGTGGTGGGGCTTCAAAAGAAAAGGTAACCGCTGCTTTTAAAATTATCACTGCTGATCCAAATGTTAAGGGCATTTTGGTCAATATTTTTGGTGGTATTATGCGTTGCGATGTTATTGCTGAAGGTGTGGTTGCTGCTGTGAGAGAAGTTGGTTTAAAGGTTCCTTTGGTTGTCCGTCTTGAAGGCACGAATGTTGAGCAGGGTAAGGCGATTATCAGTGACAGTGGTTTGAATGTTATTCCCGCTGATGATTTAGATGATGCTGCTCAAAAAATCGTTGCAGCTGTGAAGGGAGCTTAAACTATGTCGATTCTTGTGAATAAAGATACAAAAGTTCTCGTTCAAGGGCTTACAGGAAAAACAGGAACGTTTCATACAGAACAAGCGCTTGCTTATCATGGCACGCAAATGGTTGGTGGTGTTAATCCTAAAAAGGGTGGTGAAACATGGGAAGGTTCAAAAGGTGAGACACTTCCTATTTTTTCCAGTGTTGCAGAAGGAAAAGAGAAAACCGGTGCAGATGCTTCGGTTATTTATGTTCCACCAGCAGGAGCCGCGGCAGCTATTATAGAAGCGATCGACGCTGAGATTCGCTTGATTATCTGTATTACGGAAGGTATTCCTGTTATGGATATGGTTAAAGTCAAAGCTCAATTGGAGAAATCAAAATCACGTCTTATTGGTCCCAATTGTCCTGGTATTCTCACTCCCAATGAATGTAAAATTGGTATTATGCCTGGGTCTATTTTTAGAAAGGGCTCTGTTGGGGTTGTTTCGCGGTCAGGGACTTTGACTTATGAAGCTGTTTTTCAAACGAGCCATGAGGGGCTTGGTCAGACAACAGCTATTGGGATTGGTGGTGATCCTGTTAAGGGCACCGAGTTTATTGATGTCTTGGAAATGTTTTTAGCTGATGAGGAAACTCAGTCTATTGTTATGATTGGTGAAATTGGTGGTTCTGCTGAAGAAGAGGCGGCACAGTTTCTTCAAGATGAAGCGAGAAAAGGTCGTAAAAAACCAGTCGTTGGTTTTATTGCTGGTCGTACAGCCCCTCCAGGACGTACAATGGGGCATGCTGGTGCTGTTATCTCTGGTGGTAAAGGAGGAGCAGAAGATAAAATTGCTGCAATGGAATCCGCTGGGATTCGGGTTTCTCCTTCACCGTCACAGATAGGAAAAACCTTGATGTCGGTTTTAAAGGGATAAAAAACTTCATCTGAATAAAGATAAATTTTATTCAGATGAAATATTGAGTATAAAAAGGCAAAATTTTTTCGAACTTTTTGACCCTCATTTGCTTTATAAGCATTAAAGGTTGAAAGAAACTATAAGGAGACGGAATCGATGTTCCGGAGAGAGATATGGCAAGGCAGGACGAGATAAATAGTCTTTTTGCACAAACGTCATTTCTGTATGGTGGAAATGCGGATTATATAGATCAGCTTTATGCCGAATATGAAAAAGATCCCACCAGTGTAGATTCACAGTGGCGTACTTTTTTTGAAAACCTTCATGATAAAAAAGAAGATGTTCTAAGAAATGCTGAAGGTGCAACATGGCAACGGGATCATTGGCCGTTAAGGGCAAATGGTGAGTTGGTTTCTGCTCTCGATGGAGATTGGTCTGTTCTTGAAAAACATGTTGGTGATAAATTAAAAGAAAAAGCAGCAACAAGTGCTGCGCAAAAAGGAAAAGCCACTAGCGAACAAGATATTATTCGAGCAACGCGTGATTCTGTCCATGCACTTATGATGATTCGTGCTTTTCGTGCCCGTGGGCATCTTCGTGCACAGCTTGATCCCCTTCAATTGGCAGAAAAAATTGAAGACTACAAGGAGCTTTCTCCAGAAGCTTACGGTTTTACTCCTGCTGATTATGAGCGACCCATTTTTATTGATAATGTGTTAGGATTAGAATACGCAACTATTCCGCAAATGCTTGAAATCCTCAATCGTACCTATTGTTCAACGATTGGGGTGGAATATATGCATATTTCTGATCCTGCTCAAAAAGCATGGCTTCAAGAGCGTATTGAAGGACCGGATAAGCGGATTGCTTTCACACAGAAAGGCAAAAAAGCTATTCTTAATAAGCTTATTGAGGCAGAAGGGTTCGAACAGTTTTTAGATACGAAATATAAAGGAACAAAGCGTTTTGGACTTGATGGTGGTGAAGCCTTGATACCTGCTCTTGAGCAGATTATTAAATGCGGGAGCGCTTTAGGTGTGCAGGAAATTATTTTAGGAATGGCACATCGTGGTCGTTTAAATGTTCTTTCACAAGTTCTTGCAAAACCACATCGGGCTATTTTTCATGAATTCAAAGGGGGGTCTTATAAGCCTGATGATGTGGAAGGATCGGGTGATGTCAAATATCACTTAGGGACTTCTGCTGATCTTGAGTTTGATGGTAAGAATGTTCATTTATCGCTTTTGGCTAATCCGTCTCACCTTGAGATCGTTGATCCAGTCGTTATTGGCAAGGCGCGTGCTAAACAAGACCAACTCGTGGGTTCTAAGCATACTGACACACTTCCGTTGAATGAACGGGCAAAAGTCTTGCCGTTGCTTATTCATGGTGATGCTGCTTTTGCAGGGCAAGGCGTTATTCAGGAAACTTTTGGTCTTTCAGGTCTTAAAGGTTACAATGTTGCTGGATCTGTTCATGTCATTATCAATAATCAGATTGGTTTTACAACGGATCCGCGCTTTTCGCGTTCTTCACCTTATCCATCAGATGTGGCGAAAATGATCGATGCGCCAATTTTTCATGTGAATGGTGATGATCCTGAAGCGGTCGTCTTTGTTGCAAAAGTAGCGACAGAGTTTCGTCAAATTTTCCATAAGCCGGTTGTAATTGATCTGTTCTGTTATCGTCGTTATGGGCACAATGAAGGTGATGAACCTTCCTTTACACAGCCGCTCATGTATAAAGCAATTCGTAATCATAAAACAACACTTCAGCTTTATGGTAACCAGTTGGTAACAGAAGGTGTGATTACTGCAGAAGATATTGAGCAGCAAAAGAAGCAATGGCGTGATAAGCTGGAGAATGAATTTGAAGCGAGTGCTTCTTATAAACCTAATAAAGCGGATTGGCTTGATGGAAGCTGGACAGGACTCAAGGCTTCCAATAGTGCTGAGGAGCAGAGTTGTGGAAAAACAGGCGTTGAGATAGAAATTTTAAAGGAAATTGGTCAGAAACTTGTAGAGATTCCAGCAGATTTTCATGTGCATAAAACGATACAGCGTTTTTTAAGTAACCGCGCTAAGATTTTCGAAACTGGTGAAGGTGTTGATTGGGCAACAGCTGAAGCTTTAGCTTTTGGTTCACTTTGCTTAGAAGGAGCGCCGGTGCGTCTTTCCGGTGAAGATGTTGAGCGTGGAACTTTTTCACAACGCCATTCAGTTCTTTATGATCAAGAAAATGAGGCACGTTATATTCCTTTGAATCATTTGAGAAAGGATCAAGCTCTTTATGAAGTTGTCAATTCTATGCTCTCTGAAGAAGCTGTTCTTGGTTTCGAATATGGATATTCTCTTGCTAGACCACGGGGATTGACGCTTTGGGAAGCACAATTTGGTGACTTTTCTAATGGAGCACAAGTCATTTTTGATCAATTCATTTCCTCTGCTGAACGTAAATGGCTTCGTATGTCTGGTCTTGTCTGTTTGTTGCCTCATGGTTTTGAGGGACAAGGACCGGAGCATTCCTCGGCGCGTTTGGAACGTTTTCTTCAGCTTTGTGCTGAAGATAATATGCAAGTTGCTAATTGTACGACCCCTGCGAATTATTTTCATATTTTGCGTCGGCAGATTAAACGCGATTTCCGTAAACCTTTAATTTTAATGACACCAAAATCACTTTTGCGTCATAAGCGAGCTGTTTCTTTTCTCAATGAAATGGGACCAGAAATGGGTTTTCAGCGTTTGTTACTTGATGATGCAGAATGTCTCAAAAATTCTGTTATTAAATTGCAGAAAGATAATAAAATTCGCCGTATTGTTCTTTGTACGGGTAAAGTTTATTACGATCTTTATGAAGAACGTGAAAAAAGAGGCGTTGATGATGTTTATTTGCTCCGCGTTGAACAACTTTATCCTTTTCCTGCAAAGGCTTTGGTCGATGTGTTGTCGCGTTTTTTACAGGCAGAAGTTGTTTGGTGCCAAGAAGAACCAAAGAATATGGGGGCTTGGTCATTTATTGAGCCTTATTTAGAATGGGTTTTGACGCATATTAATGCGCAATATTCACGTGCGCGTTATGCGGGGCGTCCTGCAAGCGCATCACCAGCCTCTGGGTTAATGGTGAAACATCTTGAACAACTGGCTGCGTTTCTTCAAGACGCGTTAGGTTCTTAATTTATGACTACTCTGATGTATGGAAGAATATTATGACTACTGAAATCCGTGTTCCTACTTTAGGCGAATCAGTTACCGAAGCGACAGTTGGCAAATGGTTTAAAAAGCTTGGTGATGCTGTCGCTATGGATGAGCCCTTGGTTGAATTAGAAACCGATAAAGTAACAGTTGAGGTTCCTTCACCTGTTGCAGGAAAATTATCTGAGATCATAGCAAAGGAAGGCGATACGGTTGAAGTGAAAGCGCTTTTGGGAACAGTTGAAGCTGGAGCAGCTGGTGTTTCTAAGGCACAAGCTTCTTCTGAGACATCCGTGTCTACAGCTCCATCTGAATTGAAGCAGCCTTCTTCGAGCGATACAATGCCTCCTGCTCCTTCAGCAGCAAAATTAATGGCTGAAAATAATATTGCAAAAAGTGATGTTTCAGGTTCTGGAAAACGCGGGCAGATTCTTAAAGAAGATGTTCTTAATGTGTTGGTGCAAGGAATAAAGACACCACCACCTGCTGTTCCAGCACCCAGCTCTACTCCTGCCTCTGTATCTAGCTCTTCAGCGGTGCCTGTTCAAGAAATACGTGAGGAACGGGTTCGTATGACGAAATTGCGCCAAACAATTGCGCGCCGTCTTAAAGATGCACAAAACATAGCTGCAATGTTAACCACATTTAATGAGGTTGATATGTCGGCGGTGATGGATTTGCGCAAGCGTTATAAGGATCTTTTTGAAAAGAAACATGGTGTTAAACTTGGTTTTATGGGATTTTTTACCAAGGCTGTTTGTCATGCTTTAAAGGAGCTTCCTGCTGTTAATGCAGAAATTGATGGAACGGATATTATTTATAAAAACTATGTCAATGTCGGAATTGCTGTTGGAACAGATAAAGGACTTGTTGTTCCTGTGGTTCGTGATGCAGATCAGATGTCGTTAGCAGAGATTGAAAAAGAAATTGGTCGTTTGGGACGTCTCGCTCGTGATGGAAAATTAGCGGTTTCTGATATGCAAGGTGGGACTTTTACCATTACCAATGGGGGAGTCTATGGATCATTAATGTCAACACCGATTTTGAATGCTCCACAATCTGGTATTTTAGGAATGCATGCTATTAAAGAACGGGCAATGGCTGTTGAGGGACAAATTGCGATCCGTCCTATGATGTATTTAGCACTTTCTTATGATCATCGTATTGTAGATGGGCAAGAGGCTGTGACTTTCCTTGTGCGTATTAAAGAAAGTTTGGAAGATCCGGAACGCCTTGTTCTTGATTTGTAAAAGTACAATTTTCAGGATGAAAGGAAAAACGGATGTCTTATGATGTGGTTGTAATTGGAGCGGGACCAGGTGGTTATGTTGCAGCAATCAAAGCTGCGCAACTGGGGCTTAAAACAGCAATTATTGAAAAGCGGACGACACTAGGTGGCACTTGCCTTAACGTTGGTTGTATTCCTTCTAAAGCATTGTTACATGCTTCGGAAGTGTTTGCTGAAACACAACATGGCTTTGAAACGCTTGGTATTTCTATTGAAAAATCTAAGCTTAATCTTAATCAAATGATGGCGCATAAAAAGGCTGTTGTTACAGCCAATACCAGCGGCGTCTCTTTTTTGATGAAAAAGAATAAAGTTGACACTTTTTTTGGTACAGCCAAAATTTTAGACGCAGGTCAAGTTGAAGTGGTTGCTAGGGATGGTCGGCAACAAACAATTGCAACAAAAAATATTATTATTGCAACGGGGTCAGAGAGTTCTAGCATTCCGGGTGTGGATGTTAAAATTGATGAACAGGTTATTGTCTCTTCTACAGGAGCCCTTGCCCTTGAAAAAGTACCAGAACGCATGATTGTTGTTGGTGCTGGTGTTATTGGTTCAGAGCTTGGTTCAGTTTGGAGTCGCTTAGGTGCTAAAGTGACTATTATTGAATATCTTAACAAAGTTTTAGGCTCAATGGATGGTGAAGTTTCACGGCAATTTCAGAAAATAATGGAAAAACAGGGGCTGGAATATAAGACTGGCTCTAAAGTGACAGAACTTACGCAATCTGGTTCAATGGCTCAAGTGAGTTTTGAAGCAGTTAAGGGCGGTACTGCTGAAACTTTGGAGGCTGATGTTGTGCTTATTGCTACTGGACGTTCTCCATATACGGAAGGTCTTGGTTTGGTGGAAGCTGGTATCAAAGTGGATGAACGTGGCTTTATTGATATCGATGCGCATTGGCAGACGAGTATTCCAGGAATTTATGCAATTGGTGACGTTGTTAAAGGTCCTATGTTGGCGCATAAGGCTGAGGAAGAAGGCGTTGCTGTGGCAGAAATTTTGGCAGGTCAAAGGGGACATGTTAATTTTGATGTCATTCCTAGTGTTGTTTATACACAGCCGGAAATTGCTAGTGTGGGAAAAACAGAAGAAGAGCTTAAAGCGGCTGGCATTGATTATAATGTGGGTAAATTTCCTTTTATGGCCAATGGTCGTGCACGTGCGATGCAAAAAAGTGATGGGTTTGTTAAAATTCTTGCCGATAAAAAGACAGATCGGGTTTTAGGTGGACATATTCTTGGATTTGGTGCTGGTGAAATGATTCACGAAATTGCAGTTCTGATGGAATTTGGTGGTTCATCAGAAGATTTGGGGCGTTGTTGCCATGCGCATCCTACTTTATCGGAAGCAGTGCGAGAAGCGGCTTTAGCAACATTTGCTAAACCACTCCATATTTAATATTTAAGTTCTTTTTAGAGTCCCATGATCTTTAATAGCTTTTTTATCGATTTATGCGGTGTCTGTTAAAAAAACGCCCCTTTAAAAGGGGCGGTTTTTTTGTCTGTATCGCTGTATGGGGAATAAGTTTAAAACTGTAGTTGTTTCTCTTCTTGTTGTTCTCTTATCCACGTTGAAAGCCCCATATGCTCAAGATATTTGAGGAAAGGACGCGATGGTAATTCCTCTACATTAACCATGGTTTTAACATCCCATTCGCCGGTGGCAATAAGAAGGGACGCAGCTGCTGCTGGTACACCAGCTGTGTAAGAAATGCCTTGTGCACCGGTTTCATTAAAAGCTTGTTTATGATCCGCTACATTATAGATAAAAACTTCTCTTGGTTTACCATCTTTTTCGCCTTTAATGAGGTCTCCAATACACGTTTTTCCTGTGTAATTTGGTGCTAAAGAAGCAGGGTCAGGTAAGACGGCTTTCACAACTTTTAGAGGAACAACTTCTTGTCCTTCTGCCGTTTTAATAGGCTGTTCGGATAACAACCCAAGATTTTTCAAAACAGTAAAAACAGTGATATAATGTTCACTAAATCCCATCCAGAAGCGAACATTTTGAACATCGAAATTTTTGGATAATGAATGAATTTCATCATGTCCTGTCATATAGGCTTTTTGTTTCCCAACAACGGGAAGATCCCATTCATGGCTCACTTCAAACATTTTATTGGAAACCCATTTTTTATTTTGCCAAGACCATACTTGACCTGTAAATTCTCGAAAGTTGATTTCTGGATCAAAATTCGTGGCAAACCAATGCCCATGGTTTCCAGCATTAATATCAATAATGTCAATATCGGTAATTTTATCAAAATAACACTCACGTGCTAATGCTGCATAAGCATTGACAACACCTGGATCAAAACCGGCACCTAAAATAGCCGTTATACCAGCTTTTTCACATTCTTGACGTCGGGGCCATTCATAATTGCTATACCAAGGGGGCGTTTCACAAATTTTCAAAGGATCTTCGTGAATTGCAGTATCGATATAAGCGCATTTTGTTTCTATACAAGCTGAAAGAACAGACATGTTAAGAAAAGCAGATCCAACATTGATGACAATTTCGCATTTTGTTTTTTGGATGAGTTTTACAGTCTCTTCTACATTCATTGCATTGAGCATATGGCTCTTAAGAACACCTTGCTCTTTCATTGTGTTCTTTTCTTTAATGGAAGCAATGATGGCTTCACATTTTTTGAGTGTTCGTGAAGCAATATGAATTTCACCGAGAATATCATTGTTTTGAGCACATTTGTGCGCAACAACCTGTGCAACACCTCCAGCACCAATAATGAGAATATTTTTCTTCATTGTGGGTTTATCTCCTTTTTAATACCGTTCTACACCGTTTTTTATACGGTTATTTTTTATGAAAGACTTTCCTGATAGTCACTGTAGCTAAATTGGCGTTGAAGCGTTAGTGTACCATCAAATTCTTTTATAACAATGGCAGGCATTGCAACGCCATTAAACCAATTCTTCTTAACCATTGTATAGCCTGCTGTATCTTGAAAGGATAATCTGTCACCTATTTTAAGGGGTTCAGGGAAACGAAATGTTCCAAAAATATCACCAGCAAGACAAGATTTTCCGCAAACCATAATTTCGTGTGGTCCTTGATTTGGTTCTAACTTAGCATTTTCACGATAAATTAAAAGATCGAGCATGTGCGCTTCAATGGAGCTATCAACGATAGCAAGTTTTTTTTCATTATATAATGTATCAAGAACACTTACTTCTAGAGTGGTGCTTTTGGTTATAGCGGCTTCTCCTGGTTCTAGAAAAATGGTGACACCATAGGTTTTTGAGAAATTTTTTAAGCGTTTTGCAAAAGTTTCTAGAGGATAATTTTCAGCGGTAAAATGAATTCCACCGCCAAGACTTATCCAATCAACTGCAGCGAAAAGTTCTGAAAACTTTTCTTCCATGTGATTCAGCATTTGATTAAAAAGATTAAAATCAGCATTTTCGCAATTGTTGTGGATCATTAAGCCATTGATGAGAGGGAGAACTTCTTTTATAGCGCTTTTATTCGTTTCTCCTAAGCGACTAAAAGGGCGAGAGGGGTTGGCAAGATCAAAATTGGATGCACTGATTCCTGGATTTAACCTTAGTCCTCGCTGAATCGTTTTTGTTGCATCAGAAAAACGTTGAAGTTGTTGGATAGAATTAAAAATAATTTTGTCTGCGTAACCACATGCTTCATCAATTTCATGATCTGCCCAAGCAACCGAATAGGCATGGGTTTCCTTGCCGAATTTCTCTCTTCCCAAACGCAGCTCATAAAGGGATGATGATGTGGTTCCATCCATGAACTCAGACATTAAATCAAAAACACTCCATGTAGCAAAACATTTCAAAGCAAGGAGAACTTTTGCGCCAGACATTTCGCGTAAGCAAGCAATAGTTTTCATATTTTTTATGAGTTCAGATTTATTTATAAGATAATAGGGAGTTCTTATCATTGTTTATCCATTCTCTTTTGAAGGATCTTATTGCAAAGTTCAACGTTTAATACAAAGAGCAACAGAATGTCTCAAAAAAAAGAACTTGTTTCTTTCTTACATTAAAAAAACTTTCTGTCACTGCATTTTAATTTTGTAATGTTGAGATTTGCGTTATGTATATGAAAAAAAAATTATATTATATTTGGAGTCTTGTATTTATTGGTGTTTTTTTCATTGTGACAACCAATATTGTTAATTTAATGCAAAATAAGAGTAACGTTGAAGCTAAAGCCATTCATCAGGCTTTTGTTCCAGAGAGTGTAGTGCCTTTGACTTTTACAGGGCGTAGAGAACTTAACGGCTTTAAAGGGTATCATAACTATCGACGTGGTTATCGTAAGTATAAAGACAATTGGTGGTATCCTGAAGCAGCTTTTGTTGCGTTATCACATTTAAACACAAAACCTACATTATTAAAAGCTGTATCAGAAGCAAAAAAGTTGCCTCAACAACATATCGAATCTTGTCGTGCACGTTATCGTTCTTATAATAAAGATGATAATAGTTACCAACCTTTTCATGGAGCTCGTAAGCAGTGTCTTTCACGCTTTTTTAAAGGGTAGCAATTGTTAAATGTGAAAAATCTCTCTTGAGCCTTATCATGCTTGTTGTTGCTCTTAAAATAAAAGAGCAAGTTGTATGATATGGAGCTTTTTTTCACGCAACAGTTGTTTTTTGAAAAATTTAAATACCTTTAAGTTTTATTAAAGCTTATTATCATAAGTCTGGGATGAGGGGGGTAACAGTGTAGTTTTTATTTTGTTGACAACAAAATATTAAGAGAAAAATGGAGTCTAAAGAATGACAACATGGGAAGCAATGTTGATATTGCTCGTTTTGCTTCCCTTTTGTGGAAGTGTTGTTATCGGTTTTTTTCGTTCGACAGCAAAAAACAATGAAGCGTGGTTTGCCGGTGTCATTGCACTTTTCAGTCTTCTTTTTACAATAATGCTTTATCCAGCGGTTCGTGGAAATCGCGTGGTGCGTTTAGATATTGCTTGGCTACCAGAATGGGGCGTTAATTTGATCCTCCGTATGGATGGTTTGTCTTGGCTTTTTTGCTTACTCATCACAGGAATTGGACTGCTCGTTGTTGTCTATGCACGTTACTATATGGATTCGGCGGATTCTGTACCGCGGTTTTTTTCTTTTTTTCTTGCCTTTATGGGATCAATGACAGGAATAGTCTTGTCAGGAAATCTCGTTTTTTTAGTTGTTTTTTGGGAACTCACCAGTATTTTTTCTTTTTTGTTGATCGGTTATTGGTACCATAATGCAAGTGCGCGTGAAGGGGCGCGGATGGCTTTAACAATCACAGGTTTTGGTGGTTTTGCTCTTTTTATTGGGATTTTATTGATTGGACACATCGTTGGCAGTTTTGATTTGGATAAGGTATTACAGTCTGGTGATATGATTCGGTCAAATCCTCTCTATAATGCTGTACTTATTTGTATTTTATTGGGGGGATTAACAAAAAGTGCACAATTTCCTTTTCATTTTTGGTTGCCCAATGCAATGGCTGCTCCGACACCCGTATCCTCTTATCTCCATTCAGCAACGATGGTGAAAGCAGGATTGTTTTTGCTTGTTCGTTTATGGCCCGTGCTCTCTGGAACAGAAACTTGGTTTTGGCTGGTTGGCTTTTCAGGTCTCTTGACGCTGTTGCTTGGGGCCTATTTTTCCATGTTTCAGCAAGATTTAAAAGGGCTTCTTGCTTATTCAACCATTAGTCATCTTGGATTGATTACGACCCTTTTAAGCCTTGGTAGCCCACTTTCATGTGTTGCGGCAATTTTTCATATGGCCAATCATGCTACTTTTAAAGCTTCTTTATTTATGGCTGCTGGCATTATTGATCACGAAACGGGAACACGTGATATGCGTAAGCTGACAGGGCTTTATCGTTCGATGCCTATTACAGCAACTCTTGCTTTCGTTGCGAGTGCAGCGATGGCCGGAGTTCCTTTGTTGAATGGCTTTTTATCGAAAGAGATGTTTTTCGCTGAAGCCGTTGAAACGCATATGGAATCATGGCTCGATTGGATTGCACCTTATGTAGCAACGCTGGCAAGCTTGTTTAGTGTGACTTATTCTATACGCTTTATTCATGGTGTCTTTTTAGGACCAAAGCCTATCGATTTACCTAAAACACCCCATGAACCACCGCATTTTATGCGTTTACCAATGGAACTTTTAGTTTTTATTTGTTTAGCCGTTGGTATTTTTCCTAATATAACAATAGGTCCCATTTTGGATAATGCTGTTATGTCTGTTTTAGGACCAATGACAGTTCCTTATAGTTTAGCTGTTTGGCATGGAGTTAATACCCCATTAATGATGAGTTTAGTGGCTTTATTAGGGGGTGGATTGCTCTATGCTGTCGGGCACCGTTATTTTTTATCTTGTGATGATGGGGCTCCTTTCTTTCGTCATTTGAATGGACCGCGTATTTTTGAACGCATTCTCGTGATTATTTCATGGAAATGGGCGCGTTTTGTGGAATCTGTTTTGTCAACACGTCGTTTGCAAATACAGTTGCACTGGATTTTTTTGGTGTGTTTTGTCTTTGTTGGTCTTTTACTCCGGTTTGATGGTTTAATCCCAGCGGGTGCGTTGCCGCTTTTTCCGCTTGATATTCCTTTTCTTGCTCTTTGGTTGGTCGGTGGATTGTGTGCGCTTTTGGTTGCTTGGCAAGCAAAGTTTCATCGCCTTGCCTCATTGATGCTTTTGGGGGGAGCCGGCTTGATGACATGCGCAACATTTTTATGGCTTTCTGCTCCTGATTTGGCAATAACACAATTGGTTGTTGAAGTGGTGACAACTGTTCTATTATTGCTTGGTTTGCGCTGGTTGCCTAAGCGTTTGTATAATCCTGCTCCGACTCCTGTTCGTTTTTTTGTGCGTTTGCGTCGTGTTCGTGATTTCTTTATAGCTCTTTTGGGAGGCGCTGGAGTCGCTTGGCTTTCCTTTGCGATGATGACACGTCCTCAAGGGACAACAATTTCCGATTTTTTTCTGAAAAATGCTTATTCTGGTGCTGGTGGTCGTAATGTCGTAAATGTCTTATTGGTTGATTTCCGTAGTTTTGATACCATGGGAGAAATTGTCGTTTTGGGTGTTGTTTCACTCACTGTTTTTGCTCTTTTACGACGGTTTCGTCCTGCTCCTGAAAGTATTGATGCGCCGTTTCAACAACGTATTCAGAAAGCTTTTGATATGGAACAACCTGATAGAAATGTAGGGGATACAGTCGTGAATTATTTAACTGTTCCTGTTGTCATTATGAGTTGGCTCTTTTCAGTTATTATCGCTTTTTCGATTTATTTATTTATGCGGGGGCATGATCTTCCAGGAGGGGGATTTGTCGGTGGTGTGACCTTAGCAATAGGCTTTATTTTGCAATATCTTGCCCGTGATATTCGTTGGGTGGAAACCCGTTTGAGGGTTTTACCTTTGCGGTGGATGGGGTTTGGCTTACTGTTGTCAGCGGCAACGGGAGTAGGGGCTTTGTTCGTTGGCTATCCCTTTTTAACCTCCTTTTTTCAATATAAGTATTTTCCATTGATTGGAAAGATTCCTCTGGCATCTGCTTTTTTGTTTGATTTTGGTGTGTTTTCTCTCGTGCTAGGTGCAACTGTTCTCATTTTAATTGCCCTTGCACACCAGTCAATTCGTAGTTACCGAATCGGTAAAAAACCACTTTTGAAGGAGAAGGAGAATTAATGGAAATTGTTCTTTCTTTGAGCATCGGTATTCTTGTTGGATCAGGTATTTGGCTTATTTTACGTCCACGAACTTTTCAGGTCATTCTTGGTTTGTCTTTGATTTCCTACGGTGTTAATCTTTTTATGTTTTCAGTAAGTAGACCGCGGAGCAATGCTGCTCCTATCGTTGATCCTTCTATGGTGATTAATCCAGAAAATTACGTTGATCCTCTTCCACAAGCTTTGGTTTTGACAGCAATTGTGATTGGTTTTGCAACGACAGCTTTATTTTTGGTTATTCTTCTGGTTTCACGCGGATTAACAGGTTCAGATCACGTTGATGGACGTGAGGTACAGTGATGCACTTTTGCGTACAGCATCTTCTTATTTTGCCTATTCTTTTACCGTTAAGTATCGGAGCAGTCCTTCTTTTTTATGATGAACGCTATTCAAAATTTAAATCATTCGTAAGTCTTTTTTCTGCGGGATTATTGGTTGTTGTTGCTGTTTTATTGGTTGTACGTGCTCTCGAAGTTGCGCCGGTTTCAGATGTTTATCGACTAGGCAATTGGCCTTCTCCTTTTGGAATTGTTTTGGTCCTTGATCGTTTAAGCGCTATGATGCTTTTACTTTCCAGTTTGTTAATGACTTGCGCGTTGGTTTTTGCACAGGCTTATTGGTATAAAGCTGGTCCTCATTTTCAGTCGTTCATGCAATTTTTCATGGTTGGAATAAATGGCGCTTTTTTGACAGGTGATTTGTTCAATTTATTTGTATTTTTTGAAGTGATGTTAACAGCTTCTTATGGTCTTGCCTTGCATGGTTCTGGTCAATTACGCGTGCGTGCGGGGTTGCATTATGTTGCCGTTAATCTTGTTGCTTCGCTGTTTTTTTTAGTTGGGACGGCACTCATTTATGGAGTCGTTGGTACCCTTAATATGGCCGATTTGGCTGTAAAAATGAAAGATATAGCGTCTAGTGATATTGTTTTATTCGAAATAGGTGCTGCGCTTTTGGGAATCACCTTTTTGCTCAAAGCTGGTATGTGGCCTCTTAATTTTTGGTTGATGCCTACTTACAGTGCCGCAGCAGCGCCTGTTGGGGCTGCTTTTGCGCTTTTGAGTAAGGTGGGTATTTATATTATTTTACGTTTAACATTGCTATGGTTTGGTCCTGAAAGTGGATATTTTAGCAATTTTGGTCATACGATTTTGTTTTATGGTGGACTTGCCACTATGGCTTTCGGTTTTATTGGGACATTGGCTAGCCAAGTTTTGGTGCGTTTAGCAGCTTATAGCGTTCTTGTCTCTTCCGGTACATTATTGACGGCAATTGGGATTGGCAACACAGAATTGATAGCAGGTGTACTCTTTTATATTGTTTCTTCAACGTTAGCTCTTGGTGCTTTTTTTCTTCTCGTAGAGCTTGTTGAACGCTGTCAAGATGTAGCTGCCAATGTTTTGACTGTCACAATGGAAGTGTATGGTGATGATGAAGAGGAGGAGGAAGATGAAATTGGTACTTATTTGCCGGTAACTTTGGCAATTCTTGGGGCTTGTTTTGGTATTTGTGCTGTTTTAATTATTGGCTTGCCACCTTTTTCAGGTTTTGTTGCTAAATTTATGATGTTCACGGCAATATTAAACCACACTAAGGAAGATTTATCTGCTTCTTTACCGGTTTATTATGATTGGATTTTTGTAATTTTTGTTACCCTCTCTGGTTTTGCGGCTCTGATTGCTCTAACACGTGCAGGTATCCGGACTTTTTGGGTTTCTCTTGAAGGAAGGGTTCCGCGTGTACAGGTGATTGAATTTGCACCTATTGCTGTTCTTCTTGCTTTGTGTTTTCTTATAACCATTGTCGCTGGCCCTGTTAGTCATTATATGTCTGAAACAGCTAAAGTTTTATATCATCCTCAAAATTATATTGGCAGCGTTTTAGATGATTTTTCTCTTGAAAAGGCGGAGATGAATCGGTGAATTCTTTTTGTCCTTTCCCTTTTTTCAGTGTAGCAATTGTGTTTATGTGGTTGACCTTAAACGGTTTTAGTTTAGGACAATTGCTTTTAGGGATTATAATTGCTTTGTTTAGTGGTTGGATGATGCGGTTTCTTGAACCCGAAAAGATCACTATCAAGAGTTGGCGTGCAGTTTTTCGTCTGATTTTTCGCGTATTTATTGATTCTATAACTTCAAATATCTCAGTAGCTTGTTTGGTTTTTACAAAAAGGTATCGAAAACAGCAATCTCGTTTTGTTGTGGTGCCTCTTTTGCTTGAGAGTCATACAGCTTTAGCTATTTTAGCATGTATCCTTGCGGTAACGCCAGGTACTGTTTGGATTGCTTATAATAGAAAAAATAGTGAACTTTTGCTCCATGTCTTAAATTTTAAGAATGGATATGATTACCAACAGTTGATCAAACAACGATATGAACAATTGCTTTTGGAGATTTTTTCATGAGTATGGTTATCCTTTATTGGGGAATTTTCCTTTCACAGTTTTTTTTGAGTTTAGCGATGATTCTCGCCTTATTTCGGTTGATTCGTGGCCCTCGGGCGCAAGATCGTATTGTTGGTTTGGATGTTCTTTATATAAATACAATTCTTTTGTTTCTTACATTCGATATCCGTTCAGGAACAACAATTTATTTTGTAGCAGCTCTTATTCTTGGGCTTTTAGGGCCTGTATCGAGTATCGCTTTAGCAAAATTTCTTATGCGTGGGGAGATTATTGAATGAAAGATGATATATCACTTGTGGTTGCTATTACTATTACAGTCTTTTTAATAGTGGGATCTGCTCTTACACTCATTGGAGCGATAGGATTGGTACGTTTTTCCAGTTTTTATGAACGCTTGCATATGCCTTCCTTGAGTACAAGTTGGGGCGCTGGGAGTATTCTCATTTCTTCTTTTCTTTATTCAATATTTGTAGACCATAATTTTGTGTTTCATGAACTCTTGTTGGTGACCTTTTTGTTTGTAACAATACCAGTCGCTTCTATGCTGCTGTCACAAGCAGCGGCTTACAGAAGTCATTCAGAAAACAAATCAGAAAAACCGCTGGCTCTTTTATCTCATCACATGGAAGAAAAAAACTCTACATTAGAAGAAACATCAGAAGAGTGAGAGCCAGCGTATAAGAGCCTTTTTTATTTTGTATCTTGTTCTTCTACACAGAGAAGAGGTTTTTCCTCCTTTGGATCATTAATGAGGTCATAAAATGAGGCTTCGTTTCCTTTTGTCCACCAAATATATTCAGCTCCCACATATTTTGCTCCAGAAGCGGCAATGACATTGGAAGCGATAATACGCTTTCCATTCCATTTGAGATCAACTAATGAAATCTCACCGGCATTATGGTAGGTAGCTTCAACGCGCACTTTTTTTGTTCCCATCTCGCATTGATAGGCAACAGTTTCTGTCGTTGGTTCTGGAGTGTCTGGCACTTCAATGACTAAAGAACCAGCATGGGCAGCGACTGAGCTAAACAGTGATAGATTTAAAATGGCAAAAAAACGTAAATTTAAAAAAGTTTTTTTCATAATGTTTCCTTTGTTGTTTAAAACAATAATGTTGATTCATCTTTACAATGGATGAGTTTTTTTCCTTCTGGATCATGAATAAGATCACGAAGTGTGACTTCGTTATTGTTTTCCCACCAAATATATTGTGCTCCTTCGTATTTCTTCCCTGTATCTGCGATTACATTTGCAGCAATAACGCGATTCCCTTTCCATCTGAAATCAACCAATGAAATATTATTAACATTGAGATAGACAGCTTCAACACGTTCTTTCCTTGTTCCAGTATCACATTGATAGGCAATGGTTTGTGTTTTTGGTGCTGGAGTGTCTGGTACTTCAATGATTAAAGAGCCAGCAAATGCATTCATTGAGCTGAACGATGATAAAATTAAAGCGGCGAAAAATCCTAAAAGTTGTAGAGTTTTTTTCATAATGCTTCCCTGTATTATACGGAACGAAATAATTTGATTGATAGGATGGTGTCTACGGCAGGATTCGAACCTGCGACCCCAGGATTCATACCACTTCGATTTTCACCGCCAGCTTTACAAGGCTGTTTGTGGTCTGGACTGTCTCTTCACCTTGGAGCTTAGGCTCTTTAGGTGCTGCCCGTTCAGTCTCTACACCTTCCTTTTGTTGAAAAAAAGGCTTGGCTCGGGATTGGCATATAGTCTCCTATGAAGCTTTCCCCGAATTTGAGCAGATCCACTTTAAAAATTTCTCTTTAAGGCGCCCAATTTCTTTAGGAATCCTGTGCTCTATCCTCCTGAGCTACGCAGACATCATCATACTTATTTCTTTAATAGAAGTATAAAAACGAATCAATTATATTCAATATGAATTAACGAATTTCTGCTAATTTTTGTTCCAGAAAGGACAAAACTGCTTCCGGAGAGACATTTTTTGCAATAAATGATTGGCCAAATCCACGTGTTAGAATGAAGGTCAAGTTATTTTGCGAAACTTTTTTATCTTGAGCAAGGAGGGTCATGAGTGTTTTCGCATCGGGGAGTTCACCTGGAATATCTTTTAATTGTGTCGGTAATCCCATAGCTTTGAGGTGCGTTTCGACACGTTGTGTGAGTGTGGGGTCTATTAAATTCAGTTGAGCAGAAAATTGATGGGCTAGAACGATGCCAATTGCTACAGCTTCACCGTGGATTAAGCGGTTTTTGTCATAGGTGGTTGCTGTTTCAAGCATGTGTCCAAATGTATGGCCAAGGTTTAAGAGTGCACGTTCTTCTGTTTCATATTCATCACGGGCTACAATATCAGCTTTAAATTGGCACGAGCGGACAATGGCTTCTGTTCGTATTGGACCGTTAGAAAAGATTTTTTGCCCATTTTTTTCAAGCCACTTAAAAAAATCAGGCTGGTTAATGAGACCATATTTTACCATTTCTGCGTAGCCAGCACGAAATTCGCGCGGTGGAAGTGTATCAAGAAGACAAGTATCAGCAATAACACAGCTTGGTTGATAAAAAGTACCAATAAGATTTTTACCATATTGGCTATTGATACCTGTTTTTCCACCAACGGAAGAGTCAATTTGTGCAAGGAGAGTTGTAGGCATTTGAATGAAATTCATACCACGGCGTATAATGCTTGCGGCAAATCCTGCTAGGTCGCCAATGACGCCTCCACCAAAAGCAAGAACATAGTCACCTCGCTCTAAACGTGCAGAAAGAATTTTATCGATAACAGTTTGTAGAGTTGAAAATGATTTTGATTGTTCTCCTGCTTCTATGATAATTGGGACAGTATGGATTTCGTTCTTTGTTAATTCTGCCTGTAACTTAGCCAAATGGAGAGATGCAACATTTGTATCTGTAACAATGGCTAAACGTATTTCATGAGAACTTTTTGGGTGAAGAGAACGTTTAATGTGTGAAGCAGCTTGTGTAATCAGATCCGGACCAATGATGATATTGTAACAGCGTTTGTCCAGTTTAACAGTGACGGTCTTGGTTTGCATGTTTGTTATCCCCTATCGTTATTTTCTGTATTAAAGTAATGTTCTACAGACCGTATGACATTTTTTGCTACGGTATGGCGGCTTTCTTTATGACTGTTAATTGTTAAGTTTGCTTTTGCATAGATAGGATAACGCTGTTCCATGAGTTTTTGCATGGTTTCTTGAGGATTTGCGGTTTGAAGGAGTGGGCGCGTTGGGCGCTTTGCTACACGTTGCATGAGGATATTGAGATCGACTTTGAGCCAGATAGATATCCCATTTTTATGTATGGCTTTTCGAATATTTTCATTAATGTAGGCCCCGCCGCCTGTTGCTAAAACAAGGGGACTTTTTTTTATAATGTTTAAAATAACCCGCTGTTCAAGAGCCCGAAATTCGGGTTCACCATAAATTTTAAAAAGTTCCGTGATGGTCATTTTTGAAGCTTTTTCAATTTCCTCGTCCGAATCATAAAAGGGTAAATGAAGCATGGTGGCGACGCGTTTTCCGATGACTGATTTCCCTGCACCCATCAGACCAATAAAGACAAGTGCGCGGTTATTAAGAGAGGATAAAAGTTGTTTTTTTATCTGTGTCATCGGGATATGTTGAGAACGATTATTTTTCATAACGTATTTCGATATTTATCTGCTTTAAAGTCAATTCCTGTTAATCTTTGTGAGACATAATCAGAGGATAGAGTAGTTTAGGGTAGTTTATTGTTTTATGCCAACATTGACTAGATTTTTAATGATTCTTTTCATTTTATTTGCTGTTTTTCTCGGTATAATGGTGACTCTCGTCGTTTTGGTGGAGCCGGTGACGGTGGATATATCTATCGATGTTCCTTTGGATTCAGCAAACCTTTCTTCGAAAGCGAATCAATGAAAAGTGGTATTGTGATAGATCGTTTTCTTGAGATGATGAGTGCTGAGCGAGGCGCTGCTACTCATACGCTTGCGGCTTATCAGCATGATTTGCAGTGGGCACAAGAAACATTGTCTTCACGTTCTGCTTCGCTTTTTTCAGCAAAAAAAGAAGATTTAATTGGTCTTTTATCTCTTATGCACACTCTTGGTTTTACAGCGTCTTCGCAAGCGCGTCGTTTATCGACTTTACGTCAGTTCTACCAATTTCTTTATGCAGAAGGGTTAAGAGCAGAGGATCCCTCTTATGATATTGATGCCCCTTGTCAAGGGCGCTCTTTGCCAAAAACTATCAGTGAAGGTGCAGTGACAAAATTGCTTGATTTAGCACAATTGGAAGTGGAACAAGCAGATTATGGGTCAAAAGATCATTTTCGTGCCCTGCGCCTTCAGTTGGTCATTGAAATGCTTTATGCGACGGGGCTACGTATTAGTGAGTTGGTAAGTCTTCCGGTGCAGGCTGTTCGAGGGGAGGAACGTAGTATTTTGGTTCATGGTAAGGGCAAAAAAGAGCGAATGGTCCTTTTATCAAAGAAGGCATGCCAAGTTCTTTCGCAATGGTTGGATTTGCGTGATCAGGGAAAGGATGCAGTAAGTCCTTATCTTTTTCCTGCTCATTCAGAGACAGGATATATTGCTCGACAAGTTGTTGCACGGGAGTTGAAAAATCTTGCAAGCAGATCAGGAATAGAAAGTCGTCACTTTTCTCCTCATGTGTTGCGCCATGCTTTTGCAAGCCATCTCTTGCAAAATGGTGCGGATTTGCGTGCTGTTCAGCATTTGTTAGGTCACTCTGATATTTCTACCACTCAAATTTATACACATGTATTGGAAGAAGGTCTTTATCGTTTGGTTAATGAACATCATCCCCTTGCAGATGAGCAGAAGGCTGAGTAAAGAAAAAGGTGATGTTTTTTAAAAATACTTTATAAAACAGTTTATAAGTCTATAAATGACACAAAATAAGTTGAGTACAATGTATAATTATCTTGATTTTGAAAAACCGGTTGCTGATCTTGATGGGAAAATTCTTGAGTTAAAACAAATTTCTCAAGAAGAGGGTAGTCTTGATATGAGTGATGAGATCGCTCGTCTTGAAAAACGTTCTCAAACGGCATTGCGCGATCTCTATAAAAAGTTATCACCATGGCAAAAAACGCAAGTAGCGCGTCATCCTGATCGTCCCCATTTTATGGATTATGCTGCACGTTTGCTTAGTGATGTTACAGCTTTGGCGGGAGACCGCAAATTTGCTGAAGATGAGGCTATTCAAGCTGGATTTGCACGTTTTAAAGGTGAAGCTGTTGCCTATATAGGGCAAGAGAAAGGTCATGATACGCAAACCCGTTTGCGCTATAATTTTGGGTCTGCGCGTCCGGAAGGATATCGCAAAGCCGTACGTATTATGGAAATGGCTGATCGGTTTGGTTTGCCATTACTCACTTTTGTCGATACAGCAGGAGCTTATCCTGGTGTGAGTGCTGAAGAGCGCGGTCAGGCAGAGGCTATTGCTCAATCAACAGCTGCAACTTTGCGCCTAAAAGTGCCCGTTGTTTCGGTGGTTATTGGAGAAGGTGGTTCAGGAGGGGCGATAGCAATTGCAGCAGCCAACAAAGTTTATATGTTGGAACATGCGATTTATTCTGTTATTTCTCCAGAAGGAGCAGCTTCTATTTTATGGCGCGATCCAGCTCGTGCAAAAGATGCGGCGATGAATATGCGTATTACTGCTCAAGATTTATACCGATTAAAGATTATTGATGACATTATCCTCGAGCCTTTAGGAGGTGCACATCGCGGTAAAGAGGCCGTGATTGATGAAACGGGGAATGTAATTTCTTCTGCTTTAGAGTCTATGGCGGGAAAAGCTGGTGAAGTTCTTAAACGAGAGCGTTGGGAAAAATATCTTCAAATTGGCAGGTCTCTAGCATAAATATTTTTGTGAGGGGATAAAGTGGAGTTTTATTCGATGACATTCAACAGATTCCTCACAGTGTGTGTTTTATTTGCAATGGGAATATTGACGGCATGTGGAGGGAGATTGCCGGCATCTATTCGGGCTAAAGTGGAGCAACCACTTCCACAAGAAATCCACAATAGAATGGCTTTATACAATATCGATCCTTATGCACCGATTATGATGCGGTTTTTTAAAGAGGAAAATGTTGCTGAAATTTGGAAGCAGTCTCGTTCTGGGCCTTTTGTATTAGTGGCTCGCTATGGTATTTGCAAATGGTCGGGGCAGCTTGGACCTAAATATAAAGAAGGCGATCTTCAGACACCGGAAGGTTTTTATACCATTACGGCAAATCAAATGAACCCTTACTCAAAATATTACCTTTCCTTTAATATAGGCTTTCCAAACCTTTATGATCAAGCACATGGTCGTACAGGAAGCTATCTTATGGTTCATGGTTCTTGTTTTTCCGCAGGTTGTTACTCTATGAGTGATAAAAATATGGCGCAAATTTATGCTTTTGCACGGGATGCTTTTAGAGGGGGACAGAGAGAATTTCAGTTGCAAGCTTTGCCTTTTCGCATGACCGAAGCTAATATGGAACGCCATCGCTCTGACCCCCATTATCAATTTTGGGTAATGCTTAAAGAAGGTTATGATTTCTTTGAGGAGAATCGTACTCCCCCGACAGTTGAGGTTTATGAAAAACGTTATGTTTTTAATCGTAACACTGATAAACTTTCCGCTTCTTTAATACTGAGAAAGTAGTCTTAAATAATCGTAGATTTCTTTGCTCGTTTTGGAATGTTTTGTGATTAACGAATGGTGTGTGAGTGCTTGTGATGAGATGTGGTGAAGTGTGTTCAAAAATCCGCTCTTTCTATCCGTTAAAAATTTTCATTTATTGAAGATTAAAGGAAAAATTAAAATTTCATCCCTGGAATGACTAAGGGATTGTCTAGGAGAGCAGTTTTGTCTGCAGTATCTATTGCTGGCTTATTTAGAAAAGCATCGAAGAGTTTTTGTATCGCTTCTTTTTCAATTCCGTCTGCAATGATGACAAAACGGGTTTGTATGATACCTTGTGGCCAAGCTGAAAGTCTTATGGGCGGATGGAAAAATGTTTGTACACCGTGTAACACAAGGGGGCGATGGGGGTCATCACGCAAGGCAATAATTGCTTTGAGACGTAATAATTTGGTACCATAACGTTCTCTTAGGAGATCTAAAAAAATTTCAATAGTTTTGTAATCAATTGGCTCATCGTAGTCTAGTGAAAAAGCATGAATAGTTCTCTGATGCGTATGCTCTTGTGGTGAAAGAGTAAGCCATTGTTTAAGTTCTGAGTTTTCTTGTTTTTCATCCCATAATGTCTTACTCATTAATAGATTTGAACAGCAGTGGTCGGAATGCACATCTATGATTTGCGCTGTAGGATTTATCGTTTTGAGTGTTTCGATGAGCGTATTTGGAAGCGTTTTTTGGTCTATAAGGTCTGTTTTGGTAAGGATAATTTTATCAGCAAGGGCTAATTGTTTTTGTATTTCAGAATAACACTCAAATATGGAAGGCCTGCTTAATGCATCAAATGTTGTAAGAACAGAATCAATTGATAATGTCTGACTTAAGAGTGGTTGGCTTAAAAGAGCTTGTAAAATAGGGGCGGGGTCAGCTAGTCCTGTTGTTTCAATGATGATACGGTTGAGTGGTTTAAGATGCCCTCTATGGATGCGATCAAGCAAATCAATTAATGTATCGATAAGATCACTCCGCAAATTACAACATAAGCAACCATTTGTAAGTTCGATGATTCCTTCGGTCGCTTTTTCAACCAGAAGATGATCAATCCCCACTTCGCCGAATTCATTGATGATAACAGCACATTCAGCTAAAAGAGGATCGCGTAGCATACGATTGAGCAAAGTTGTTTTGCCAGAGCCTAAAAATCCGGTAATGAGAGTGAGAGGAATGCGCGTTGTTTTCATAATCATCGGCTGTGGTTTGCTGTCTTTGTTATAAGGCGGTTTTCTTGATTTTTATACGGGATATGAAATTTTTTAAGTGGTTTTGCTTTGCTGTTAGAGGTCTGTGGTGTACTAATAAGACGTACTGGTAAAGGAAAACTCGAAGAAGGTGAAGGTGTGATAAAAGGCGAAATGAGGATAATATTTCCTTGATCATCATAGGAGTTTGCGTGCATTTTTACGGCTTCAGGTGTGCATGTTTGTTGGCTCATATCACGTGCTTGTGTTCTTTTTGTGCCATAAGGTTTCAGTGTTGCCAATGTTGATTGGAATGATCCCTTGAGTGAAAAACCTGTCTCAAGCAGTTGTGCGGCTTTTTCTTCTCTTTCACTCACGTTATTAGATCCTAAAATAACAGCAACGATTGTGCGTTTATTGCGGGTTGCTGAGGCAACAAGATTGAAACCAGAAGCACAAATAAAGCCTGTTTTCATGCCATCTATTCCATCAAAACGACCGATGAGATTGTTTGAATTTTGTTGAATTTTGCGGTTGTTACCAAAATCAATGGCTGGAATAGAAAAATAATGGGCATATTGAGGAAATTCTCGACGAATCTGAACTGCTAAAAGAGCAATATCACGTGCTGTAGAATAATTGTATAGGTCTGGTAATCCACTTGCATTAGCAAAATGCGTTCCAAACATGCCAAGACGCCGAGCTTCAGCATTCATTTTTTTTACAAAAGCTTCTTGCGAACCAGCAACCGCTTCGCTCATGGCTATAGCCAAGTCATTGGTCGATTTAACCAGAGTAATCGTTAAGGCGGTATCAAGGGTGAGAACGGAACCAGCTTTATAGCCCGAACGGTGAGCGGGAGCTTTTGCTGCATATTCACTAATGGTGATGTGTTTCTTTGGTGAAATTTCCCCTGCTCTCATGGCGTGAAAAATGACATAAGCTGTCATTAATTTTGTTAAAGAGGCAGGATACCAACGCTCAAAAGCTTGATTATGTTGTAAAATTTGTCCAGTTGTCACGTCAACAGAGATAAAAGGTTGAGCGAGAGCAAAGGGACTCATACAACTAAAAATGAAAGCTAAAAGTAAATTATAAAAAAACTGCCGCATTAAATTTAAGTCCAATTTCTACCTATCAGTGATTTAGAACTGTTTTAATGTAGCACACAAAACTTTTGAATCCATAATAGAGGTGATAGATGGTTAATACCCTTTCAATTCTTGAAGTTTTTTTACAGCAGAGGGTGGCATAGGTGGAGGGTTAGAATCTTGTGCTGCTAATAAAAGCAATTCATCGCAAGCTCTTTCTGTTTTTTGAACAAGTTGATCTAGAAAATCACGTTTGCTTAAACCAGCTTCTATGGGAGGAAGAATGCGAACGCGGATTGTTCCAGGATAGCGGCGAAAATTGCCTCGAGGCCAATATAAACCAGCATTGTGTGCAATGGGAACGACTTGAAGTTCCAATTCATTGTAGAGAGCAACAATTCCCGATTTATAATCTGGTTCTTGACCTGGCTGTCGACGTGTCCCTTCTGGAAAAATCAAAATTTGGCGCCCTTGTTTTGCCTTTTCTTTTGCTTTTTGTATAATGGTTTTTAAGGCTTTAATGGGGGTGGTTCGGTTAATGGGGATAATTTGTGTTTTTGCCATATACCAGCCAAAAAATGGAATCCACATCAGTTCACGTTTTAGGATGAGAGTAGGGTCATCAAGAAAGGGTACAAGACCAAAGGTTTCCCATGCGGATTGATGTTTGGGAGCAATGATATAGGGGCCTTTGGGGAGATTTTCTAATCCTTCAATTTCATAGTTGGTGCCGGCAATATATTTTTGTAAAAAAAGTGTAACACGCGCCCATGTTTTAGGAACAATCCATGCTTTTTTGCGTGGCATTAAAAAATAAACAGGAGCATAAAGAATCATTTGTACAAAAGTTGTTGTATAAAAAGCAAATGTGAAAAGAAGAGAACGAAGAATAAGCACTATATTGTCCATTTTATATCTGTAAAGAGACTGTGTATATAACGTACTTTATATGAGAAAACATCTCTCTTTATGTTTTTCAAAACTCTATTTTTTCGATAATTTCTTTTCTGATATTAAAAAATATAAGGAAACGGGCTGATGAAACAGCAGGATAGCCGAAATATTCTTTTTATTCCACGAATTTTATCTATTGCGGGTACTGATCCTTCTGGTGGGGCTGGCATGCAAGCAGATTTAAAGGTGTTTTCAGCGATGAAAACCTATGGCATGAGTGTGGTTACAGCTGTTGTGGCACAAAACACGCAAGGTGTACATGCTTTTCAGGCGCTGGACGCTTCTTTTGTTGCTGACCAAATTGATTCTGTTTTTGAGGATATTCATGTCGATGCCGTTAAAATTGGTATGGTGGCAAATGCTCAGATTGCGCAGATTATCGCAGAGCGTTTAGCTTATTACAAACCCGCTTTTATTGTTTTTGATCCTGTTATGGTGGCAAAAAGTGGCGATGTTCTTTTAAAACCTGATACGATTGAAATTATGCGCGATGTTTTGGTGCCAATATCAACTTTGATTACGCCAAATTTGCCTGAAGCAGCTTTGTTGTTGGGAAGTGAAGTGCAATGGTCGTTAAACGCTCTGTATCAATATGGTCCGCAGCTTTTGACATTAGGTTGTCATGCAGTATTATTGAAGGGTGGACATTTGAGCACTCTTGCTAGAAAGAGTACGGAAAATCACGATAATTCCAGCCCAGATCTTTATTGTGATTCCAAAGATCTTTTCATGCTTGAAGCTCCTCGTGTCATAACCACTCATGATCACGGTACAGGGTGCACTCTTTCGGCTGCTATTGCCGCTTTATTGCCAACGCAGCCTTTGCTTTGTGCTGTTAAACAAGCGAAAAACTATATAAATGGAGCCTTATCTACTTCAAGCGCTTTACAAGTAGGAAAAGGGCGAGGGCCACTTCATCATTTTTATGAGTTATGGAAAAATGGATAAAGCCTTTGAGGTGAAAAATTTTTTATTCTATGGCTTGTTGAGGCATTCTGCTTTGTTTTGCAGTTATATAAAACTTGATAACGGGTTGTTGTTTGGCAATTTTATACTTATTAGCAAAAGATGAGATGAGAGAGGATACGTGATACCCTGTTGTTTTTATGCATATTTTTTACTATTAAATGCGTGTTTTGTCAAATAAAATTTTGATACCTGAAATTTGATACCTGAAAATAGAAAAAAGAGAAAAAACCAGAATTCTGCGTTAAAAAAGGGAAAAGATTTTGAAAGGTCTTTAAAAATTTTTAAAAAGTCTGTGAAAGTTCAGCAAACCGCCTTTGAAGACCCTTTAAAAAAATAAATTGAGGCAAAACATTTTAATATCTACAGATAAAGAGTAAGGAAAAAAGTCATGGGACAAGTCAACTTCGTAGAGTGCAGTGCGCTAGAAAATCAAATGGACAAGTTGCTATTTGTGCATGCAAATTAAAATGCAAATATTGCACTTTGATCTTCTGATGAGAAATTGTGTCAAGTTGTTCCACTTTCTCAAACAATTAATGGTATCTCTTCAGATCACGATGAAATTGTGTGTGAAGGGGATGGAAAATCAAAGGGTCAACTTTCCCCTTTGCTCGATGATGATAGGCATTTGGAGAAATTAGTGCAAGTTGCACCAATTGCGTGAGGATGAGAAAAAGGGTAATGTTTACCCAATTGCTTAAATGCTTTTTCTCTTTTTAGTAATATGCTTGGGATAGGAAAAAACGATTATTCAATTTCCAAAAGAGGCACTAAATGACCTTTTAAAGGTCTTTGAAGACCCTTTGAGAGCCCTTTGAAAAAATGAAAATCCTTTGAAAATGAAGTCATTTTTGCAAAATATCATGCAAATGATACAAAATTTACTGATCTCTGCATGCATATTTTAGAGATTTTAGGTGTCAAATAATGGGATTGTTGGAAGAAATGAATCATCTCAAATTGTGATTCTGATCCAAAGAAAATAAGACTCAGGAAAGCGGCTCTAAACACCTCTTAAAGCTTCTCTGAGAAGCGCCTAAAAACGCTTTTGAAAAAAATGAATTGCTGCAAAACCTAGTGGCAAATTATGCAAAACTTGGTGGCAAGCTACATACAGCAAGCTACAATAATCAAAGTATATTATTTGCGATTTATGGAGCGGGCGATGGGATTCGAACCCACGACCCCAACCTTGGCAAGGTTGTGCTCTACCCCTGAGCTACACCCGCTCACCGATTCGAAACATATTTTGCTTCAGATGCTGCTTGTATGGCGTAGCCTTTTGCGAATTGCAACAAAAAAATAACATTTCAGTTTGATTTATTTTATGAATGTTCCAGAAATAAAAATAAAGATTGATTTTGAAAGAGCTCTTCAATAGGTTATTACCTCTTTAATTGTTGTGAAAAAGGGGCGGAGTAGAATGTCGAAAAAAATAAACCTATTAGGGATTGTGATTGCAGCTGTTTTTATCATGAATGGTTTTGCAAAAGCAGGGAATCATATTCAACATGTTAAAGTTGCAATTACGCAATTTATGGCGCATCCCGCTGCAGATGCAGTGCGCAAAGGGGTTATAGATGTCCTTGCAGAAAATGGCTATAAGCAAGGTGAAAACTTCGAACTCACTTTTTTATCGGCACAGGGCAATATTTCTACAGCAACCCAAGTTGCACGCAAATTTGTTGGTGATAAACCTGATGTAATTGTCGCTATCAGTACGCCTTCAGCACAAACAGTCCTTGCGGCAACAAGAACAATCCCTGTTGTTTTTGCTGCGATTTCTGACCCTGTCGGGGCAAAAATAGTGTCTTCACTCACTAAACCCGGTGGCAACGTGACGGGAACTTCTGATTATATAAATGTTGCAGAAAGTCTTAAGCTTTTAAAGGAAGTAAAACCAGATTTGAAAAAACTTGGTTTTCTTTATAACGCTTCTGAAGCGAATTCTGTTTCAACACTTAAGATGTTGAAGGATGTAGCAGATAAAGCGGGCGTTGAAGTTATAACTTCATCTGCGTCTAAATCTTCTGATGTTCAGGTAGCAACACGTGCTTTAATTGGTAAGGTGGATATCATTTTTATTCCCGCTGATAATACGGTTCTTTCCGTTTTAGAGGGAGCATCAAAAGTTACACAGGAAACCAATACTCCTTTATTTACTGTCGATGCTAACTCTATTGGGCGCGGTCCTTTTATGACGCAAGGTGTAAATTTCTATAATGTGGGCATGGAAGCTGGGAAAATGGTCGTGCGTATTTTGGAGGGTGAAAAACCGGGCGATATTGATGTTATGCAGGCAGCTAATAATGATATCCGAATTGATATGAAAGCAGCTAAAAAAGCCGGTATTATCATTCCACAGGCAGTTACTGAACGCGCAACAAAGGTTATTCAGTAGCTTTCCATTGACATGATAGTGACACGATAAAAGTCCGTTTAAGTTTTCATGAGGTGGGTTTTTGGATGAGTATATTTGCATTTTCTGGTGCTGTAGAATTAGGTCTTATTTATGCATTCGTTGCACTTGGCGTTTATCTTTCGTTTCGTGTCTTGGATTTTCCTGATTTAACTGTAGATGGTTCATTTCTCCTTGGGTCATGTGTTTGTGGTGTTTTGATTCTTTTAGGTTTCAATGCATGGACGGCTATGGTATGCGCTTTTTTTGCAGGTATGGCAGCCGGTTTATTGACAGCTTTGCTGAACTTGCATTTTGGCATTTTAAATCTTTTGGCTTCCATTTTAACGATGTCGGCGCTTTATACGATTAATCTGCGTATTATGGGGATTTTAGGAGGATCTAGTGTTAATTTAGCGCTTGCTGATACTGCCTTAACACCTTTTTATGATCTATTTGGTTTACCTGCTATTTTTGTGCGACCTCTTTTTGTTGGTTTTGTATTGCTTATTGTGGCGTTTTTGATTTGGCGCTTTTTGGAAAGTGAAATAGGTCTTGCTATGAGAGCAATGGGCTCTAATCCACGGATGGCTACCGCGCAAGGGATTCATAGATCGGCATTAATTTATTTTGGTATGGGCCTTTCAAATGCGTGCGTTGCGCTTGGTGGTTCTCTCTATATTCAAACCGCTATTGCTACCGATATTACCGGTGGAACTGGGACAATTGTCTTTGGTTTAGCCGCGGTCATTATTGGTGAAACTCTTTTTCGTACACGCAATATTTTGTGGATTATTGTCAGCTGTATTGTCGGCTCTGTTCTTTATCGTGTTGCAGTACAATTCGCTTTTGAGGCAAACGGGATTGGTATTGATACGTCAACGGATCTTCAGTTGATCACTGCACTGTTAGTTGCTTCAGCTCTCATTATACCACGCTATTGGGGGAGGCGTAAACATGATTGAGTTTTCTCATGTCGGAGTCACATTTAAACCGCAAACGCCTTTGGAAAAACAAGCATTAATTGATATTAACCTCAAGATTGATCGGGGGAGTTTTGTCACAATTATTGGTTCAAATGGTGCTGGTAAATCAACTCTGCTTAGTGTGTTAGCGGGTGCTATTCTTCCTACAGAAGGAAAAGTGATTATCAATGGGCAAAATGTTTCTAGGCAATCAGTCAGTGAGCGCGCTGGAAGGGTTGCTTGCGTTTTTCAAGATTCGTTGGTGGGAAGTTGCGGTTCTTTAACAATTGAAGAAAATTTGGCTCTTGCAGCTCTCCGTGGTAGTCGTCGTGGTCTGCGTTCAGCTTTAAATCACAAAAAACGACAATTTTTTCGTGATGAAATTGCCCAATTAGGTATAGGTCTTGAGGCGTGTATTCATAATCCTATGGACAGTTTGTCAGGTGGGCAACGGCAGGCTGTTTGTCTTGTGATGGCGACTTTGGCTCATGCCGATGTTTTATTGCTCGATGAACATACTTCAGCATTAGATCCAGGAATGGCTGATTTTGTCATGCGGTTGACCGAAAAAATCGTTGAAGAGAAAAAATTAACCACTATTATGGTGACACATTCTATGCGTCAAGCTCTTGATTATGGAGATCGCACATTGATGTTGCATGGTGGAAAAATAATTTTGGATGTGTGTCAAGAAGAACGTAATGGTTTGAATGTAAATGATTTAATAGGCATGTTTCAGAAAGTTCGTGGGGAAGCTCTTGATGATGATGAACTTTTAATGGATTAATATTTTGGCTCAGAAAAAAGCGCATGAAGTTGATCATTTTCTAACGCGTTTTTCACGTTCTTTTCCTATTGTTCTCATTTACGGGCCGGATCGTGGTCTTGTTTGTGAACGTGCGCAACGTTTTGCTAAGCTTACAAAGGTGGCTGTAGAAGATCCATTTTCAACGATTCGTTTGGATGCAGCTGAAATTGATAAAGATCCTCCTCGCTTGGAAAATGAAGCACGAACTTTATCTCTTTTTGGGGGAGATCGTTTGATATGGATCTCTAATGGTGCTAACCAAAAAGGTTTTCTTACAGCTTTAAAGTTTTTAATTGACGAACCACCAGAGAAAAGTTTTATTCTCATTGAAGCAGGGGATTTGAAAAAAGGAACAGGATTGCGCAATGTCGTTGAAACGGCAACAAAAGCAATGGCTTTGCCCTGTTTTGCAGATGATGCTCGGTCTCTTGATGGACTAATTGATGAGGTTTTGAGTCATTTTAAGAAGACTCTTTCTTTGGATGCACGTAAGTGGTTGCATGAAAGTTTGGGAGGGGATCGTCTTGTATCACGAAGTGAATTAGAGAAGCTTTGTCTTTACGTTTCGGATACTCATATTACTCTTGAAGATGTGAAAGCTGTTGTAAGCAATGTGAGCGCTCTCTCTATCGATGAAGTGATTGATGCTCTTTTATTGGGCGATATAACAAATTTTGAGGCTCATTTTAGTCGACATGCAACACTACAGGGTACAGTGTTTTCTATTTTGAGTACGGCACAAAGACATTTTCAACAATTGCAACTGTTACGTTATCAAGTTGAGGTTGAAGGGAAATCTCCTTCTGTAGTAACTTCACAAGCACGACCACCAATTTTTTTTCAACGAAAAAAAACAGTTGAGCAAGCTTTAAGATATTGGAAGTTAGAACATATTTCTTATGCAATGGAAAGAATTCAAAGTGCTGTTTTAGAGAGTCGTAAAAATCCGCTTTTGAGCGAAGCGATCGTTCGTCAAGTTTTGCTAGGACTTACAATTACTGCGCGGCGTCAAATGGTTGCTTAAGATAAGCAGTTCGTCTTTATGGTAGTTTATTTGAAAACTTTTGAAGTTTTATAAAATAATTGTTCTCTTATAAAATTTATTTATTTTTTTAATAAAATGGCGCTCTTTGAAAAGTAAAATGAAAAGGAGTTTGCTATTCATCATTCTTGTTTGTAAGCGATAAATTGACAAGTTTTAGGGCTTAATGTTACGTGCTCTGTCTCTCTTTTTTGCACATTTTCTAAGGGAAAAATGATCTGTTGGTCGTTTGCGCAAGGGATTATTGAAGGATGCATGACTTTATTATTTGTTTTCTTGTCGCTTGTGGTTTTTTAAATGTTTGATACATAAATCTTGAATAAACAGTAGAGATAAACTTTGGTTTTGTTGCTGTTTTCAAAGAGTTCTTAAAGGTGGAAAATGCTCCAAATTCAATTTGAAAAAATAGCACTCATTGGGATTGGCCTTATTGGCTCTTCTTTAGCAAGAGTGATTAAAAAGAAAAATCTTGCTGCTCATATTTCTATTGCAACACGTCGTCAAGAAACATTGAAAAGAGCGCGTGAATTGGAACTTGGAGATTTTTATACAACGGATAATGCAAAAGCTGTTGAAGGAGCAGATCTCGTGATTGTTTCTGTTCCTGTTGGAGCAAGTGCCGAGGTAGCAAAAAATATTCATGATCATTTAAAGCCTGGAGCAATTGTGAGTGATGTTGGGTCTACGAAAGCGTTGGTCATTGCAGAAATGGCACCTTTATTACCAAAATCAGTGCATTTTATTCCTGGTCATCCGATTGCGGGAACAGAGTATTCAGGACCAGATGCTGGTTTTGCTGATTTGTTTATGAATCGCTGGTGTATTTTAACACCTTTTGCTGAAAGTGATGTTGTGGCTGTAGCGCAATTGACAGCGTTTTGGGAAGCTTGTGGCGCACGGGTTGAAAAAATGGATGCTAAACATCATGATCTTGTTTTGGCCATTGTTTCACATTTGCCGCATTTGATTGCATATAATACTGTTGGAACAGCGAGTGATTTAGAAAAAGTGACGAATTCTGAAGTAATTGCTTATTCTGCTTCAGGTTTTCGTGATTTTACCCGTTTGGCTTCTTCTGATCCTGTTATGTGGCGCGATATTTGTTTGCATAATAAAGATGCTATTTTAGAAATGTTAAGCCGTTTTAGTGAAGGACTTGCTTCTTTGGAACGGGCAATTCAGTTGGGAGATGGTGAGACGTTGTTTAATTTTTTTACACGTACCCGTGCTGTGCGCCGTAGTATTATTGAAGCTGGGCAAGAAATTGATGCTCCTGATTTTGGACGTCAGAATGTTTCTAAAAAGGGTAAGTAAAAAAGTTTTTGTTGAATTCCGTTGGTTGCTTCTGGAAATTTCTGTTCCTTTAAGTTGTGAATTGTCATAAGGAAGAGAGGGGACTTTGGGATACAGATGATCAATGTTCAAAAAGTTTTACGGAAGCAAGATTATCATTTGGGGCATCTATAGGATGTAAAAAGGGATTACGGAACTCAAGAAGAGTTCTTCATATTGTGTGATTGGTATATTTTTTAGAAGACAATGCTTTTTTTATGCGCGTTTAAAGGTTATTTTTCGATAACTTCGTGTGTGCATTGGAGCTTTCCAGCTGTAATTGGTCTGTTTCGAAATAAAAAGATTATTTGGTCTACCCTCAAATTTTCATCATAGATTCGTTTGGGTAGGGTTTTGAGACGTATCACTTTTTTATCGATAATCGCGATGGTTATAATGTATTACTCTTTAATTCTTCATGCGTAAAATTTGTTCATTAGTGTTTTTCGGTTTTGCTACAGAGTGAGGCTTGACGGTATTGATTATTGTCTTTTATAGTAAAGAAGGTTTTTTATTGCGATGATTTTTGTGAAATTTTGAGTGGTTAAGAAGACAGTATTACCAGAAAGTATTGTGGTTTGTTAAAAAATATCTTTTGGTATAGCTATCGTGTTCTTGTTGATGCAATAAATCATTATTGGCGTGATAATGGCAGTGTTTTTGCTAGTCATATCGCGTTGTCAGGGCTTTTAGCGTTTTTCCCTTTTTTCATTTTTGGGACATCTCTTGCTAGTTTTATCGGTGCTTTTACATATACACCGCAAAAAATCAAAGCTTTGGTGCAGTTGTTACCAGATGTTATTGCAGAGCCTTTATTGAAAGAAATTATCAATGTTTTAACTATTCAGCGGGGAGGAGTGTTGACGGTTTCTGTCATTGGGGCGGCTTATTTTGCTTCTAATGGGATAGAAGCATTACGGTCTGCTTTGAATAAAGCTTATCGTGTTGTTGATCGGCGTAGTTTGTTATTTTGCCGTTTTCAAAGTTTGTTTTTTGTGATTCTTGGAGCTTTTGGCCTTGTTGTTATAAGCTTTTTATTGATTTTAGCACCTCTCTTAATCAAGATTATGCAAAATCATTCTTTTTTCATGACTGAATATATTGGGGTTATTCGTTTATGGCGTTACATAATCGCAGCAGTTGTTTTATTTGTAAGTCTTTTGATTGTTCATAAATGGCTCCCAGCGGAGCGGCGGAAATTTATAGATATTTTTCCAGGAATTATGGTGACAATGGCAGTATGGTTTGTAGCTTCCATTGCTTTTGCGCAGTATTTGGCAATGTTTGATTATATTTCTACCTATGCGGGGTTAGCATCTATTATGGTGGCTATTATTTTTCTTTATATATTAAGCGCAATTTTTATTTTTGGCGCTGAAATAAACGCTGCGATGATGTTTTACCGCAAGCGTTTACAAAATTCAGAGGGGTGAAAGAACTTATTATTGCGTGAAAATCAAAATATCAATATCCCGATAAAACCTGCTATCACTTTGTTTATTGATGCGGATGCTTGTCCTGTAAAAGACGAAGTTTATCGTGTGATGAATCGTTATCAGCTTAAAACATTTGTTGTGGCAAATCGTTTCTTGTCCCTTCCAGATGAAGCACTCATTGAAAGAGTGGTTGTTGCTGGTGAACTCGATTGTGCCGATGATTGGATTGTGGACCATGTGCATGAGGCAAGTATTGTTGTTACCAGTGATATCCCTTTAGCAGCACGGGTTGTGCAGGCTGGTGGTGCGTGTCTTTCGCCAACGGGGCGTATTTTTGATGTAAGCTCTATCGGTCAAGCTTTAGCAATGCGCAATTTGATGGAAGATTTGCGAGGACAGGGCAACATGACAGGTGGGCCCCGTCCTTTTTGTCGTAAAGATCGTTCTGCTTTTTTATCAGCATTGGATCTCATGATACAACGTTTAAAAAGACGTGGTTATTAGGTTACAATGCTTCTTTTATGACGGCTTTTATAAGTGCTTTGGCATCGTTATTAGCCCATGGAGCTGCACCATTGAAGGAAGCAATGAGATGACCATTTTTATCAATGAGAAATGTAATGGGTAATCCTAAAGCGAGCCCTTGTTTTCTAACATTGTTGAAAATATCCATTGTTTCATCACGATAGTAGAGCAAATTATCAGCATGAACATCTTGTAAAAATTGCTGAATTTTTTCAGGAGAACCAGTTTTATCGATATTAATGGCTATCACATCAAAATTTTCTCCAGCCAGTTCACGTTTTAATTGCGCCAAGTCTGGCATTTCTGTGCGGCAGGGTGCACACCAAATAGCCCATAGATTAACTAAGAGTGGTTTTCCGGTAAATTCGCTGAGTTTACGGTTTTTTCCTTGAATATCTTTAAAAGAGAGCTGATTCATATCGGAGGGTGTATCAGCAAATCGTATGTGGGTGAAAAATCCTTTTGCGGCTTTTCGGATTGCTCTCATTTTTTCTTCTTGTTCTTTTACGGTCTTTTCTCCTGAAATAAAGTCTGTAAAAGAGGACTCTCTCTTGTTATAGGAGTTTTTTATTGCGTATAAACTTATGGCAGCTAAGATGACGACAATAAAAAAGGATGCGATGAAAATCCTCTTTTTGTTCTTTTTTTTTCGGTTGGTAAAAGTTTGAGGAATCATGATTTTTGTCCTTTGTATGGGTGTTTTTAGAGTATGACAGATAAAAAGTTAAAGAACCAGATGTGGGGTGGACGGTTTATAGCAGGGACTGCTGCAATTATGGAAGAAATTAACGCCTCAATTGATTTTGATCAAAAGCTTTATCGGCAAGATATTGAAGGTTCTCTCGCTCATGTGGCAATGTTAGCGCACACTAAGATTATTTCACAATCGGATTATGAAAAAATTGTTGATGGTTTAAAGCTTATTCATCAAGAAATTGAGGAGGGGAAATTTGTTTTTTCACGAAAACTTGAAGATATTCATATGAATATTGAAGCGCGATTGAACGAATTGATTGGTCCTGTGGCAGGACGTTTGCATACGGCACGTTCTCGCAATGATCAAGTGGCTGTTGATTTTCGTTTGTGGGTGCGTGAAGCCTCACAGAGAATTGTGCAAATTTTAAAAAGATTGATAGAGCAATTGCTTGTTCGAGCAGAACAACATGTTGAGACCTTTATGCCAGGTTTTACACATTTACAATCGGCACAGCCTGTAACATTTGGTCATTATATGATGGCTTATGTTGAAATGTTTGGGCGAGATTTGTCGCGGATGCGAGATGCCGTTGAGCGAATGAATGAATCACCTTTAGGAGCTGCTGCTTTGGCAGGAACAAGCTTTCCAATTGATCGTTTTATGACAGCAGAAACATTGGGTTTTCGAGAACCAACACGCAATTCGATTGATAGTGTTTCCGATCGTGATTTTGCACTGGAATTTTTAAGCGCTGGTGCTCTTTGTGCTATGCATCTTTCCCGCTTAGCGGAGGAAATTGTCCTGTGGTCAAGTGCACAATTTCAGTTTATTCGTTTATCGGATGCTTTTTCCACTGGTTCCTCTATTATGCCACAAAAGAGAAATCCCGATGCTGCGGAACTTGTGCGTGCTAAAAGTGGTCGACTAAATGGTGCATTGATGGGGCTTTTAACTGTGATGAAGGGATTACCTCTTGCCTATTCAAAAGATATGCAAGAAGACAAGCAGTATGTGTTTGATGGAGCTTTGAGCCTAGAATTATCGCTAGCAGCAATGATAGGGATTATTGGTGATTTGCAAGTCAATAAAGAAACTCTCAAACAAGCCGCTGATTCTGGTTATGCTACCGCAACTGATTTTGCCGATTGGCTTGTGCGTGAATTAGGGTTTCCTTTTCGTGAAGCACACCATATTACTGGGTGTGCTGTGGCATTGGCAGAAAAAAAACAATGTGATTTGAATGATTTATCCTTGAGTGAACTACAAACGATCTGTCCACAAATTAATGCAACGCTTTTTGAGGTTTTAACGGTTGAAAAATCAGTTAAAAGCCGTAAAAGTTTTGGTGGCACTGCACCTTCAGAAGTGCTTAATCAAATTGCTTATTGGAAAAAACGCCTTGTAACTGCTTGAATGGTTGATTTGTAAATCCGAAAAAATAACAAGAGGAGAGAAAAGGGCGTATGAAAGTCATTTTAAAAAATTTAGCAATTGTTCTTTTGGGGAGTGTTATTCTCGTTGGATGTGGACGTAAAGGGGCATTAGAATTGCCGCCTTCAGCAGTGAAGAATTCTTCGCAAGAAGCATCCGATCTTCAAAACAAAGTAGATACCCCTTTTGTTCTCGATCCATTGATACAATAGGGGATTTTATGCATTTTTTTTCTTATCAGCAAGATGTTTTACACGTTGAAGGTCTTTCGCTTTTGCAACTTGCGCAAGATGTTGGAACACCTTTTTATTGCTATTCAGCAAGTGCCCTCATTACAAATTTTAAAGATTATCAGAATGCATTTCGGGATATGCCGAGTTTGATTGCTTATGCGGTTAAAGCGAATTCTAATCAAGCGGTTTTACAGCTTTTAGCGAATAATGGAGCGGGAGCTGATGTCGTCTCAGAAGGAGAATTACGGCGTGTCCTTGCTGTTGGTATTCCTGCTCATCGCATTGTTTATTCTGGTGTTGGTAAAAAGATTGAAGAGATAGATTTTGCTCTTGCACAGGATATTTGCTGTTTTAACGTTGAATCAGAACCAGAACTTGAACAATTATCGGCACGTGCTGTTGCTCTTTCAAAAAAAGCACGTATTTCTTTGCGTATTAATCCAGATGTGGATGCTAAAACGCATAAGAAAATTACCACAGGGAGATCAGAGAATAAATTTGGTATTCCGCTGTCATTGGCAAGGGATGCCTATAAAAAAGCAGCTCAATTGCCTGGTGTGGATGTTTGTGGTGTTGATCTCCATATTGGTAGCCAAATTTGTGACTTAAAGCCCTTTGAAGATGCATTTATGATTGTCGCAGATTTTGTGCGTCAGTTATGGAATGATGGTTATGCAATAACCCATATCGATATTGGCGGGGGGCTTGGTATTTCTTATGGGTGCGAGCAGCAACCAGTCCCAGCTCCTTTTGATTATGCACAACTGGTAAAAAAATATATTGCTCCTCTAGGAATCAATATTATCCTAGAACCTGGGCGCAGTATTGTTGGTGAAGCTGGTCTATTGGTGACATCTGTTGTATATTTAAAAAAGGGGGAAGGGCGGAATTTTGTTATTGTTGATGCGGCGATGAATGATTTCATGCGTCCGACACTGTATGATGCGTGGCAAAATGTTATACCAGTGAAGAAAACACCAATCGATGCTCCGCTGATCAGGGCAGATATTGTGGGTCCTGTTTGTGAAACTGGGGATTATTTAGCATTAAAGCGTTGCGTACCGATTTTAGCGGCAGGTGATTTCCTAGCAATTACTGGAGCGGGTGCTTATGGCGCCGTGATGGCAAGTACCTATAATAGTCGACTTTTGGTGCCGGAAGTTCTCGTTCAGGATAGGCGTTATGCAATTGTTCGTCCGCGTCTTGATTATGCCCAATTGATAGGGTGTGATCATATTCCAGATTGGATTAAACAGTGCTAAGGATTATTGGTCTTATTTTTACTAAACTTTAAGGGAACAATTTATTTTAATGTCTGGAAATTGTATCGTATAGAATTTTTCTGGAGTGTTGTTTCTCTCTGATTTCAGTTTTCTTTTGCATCAGCTAAGTGTAAAAGTGTAAAGTTGAACGGGTTTTTCTGGGTAAAATTTACCTAGTTATCTTGGAAAATGGGTTGCGTAAGTGATCAGAGGGTTAAGCCTTCTTGAAAAAATAATCTGGTTGCAAATGAGTGGGGGGTAAGAATCTTGGTTTTTTTAGGGCGAAGAAGAGATTAGGGTTTCGATTCACCACTGTAAAAGGGGACAAATGCTTGTCTATGAGAAATGAAAACGTCAAAAGTTTTGCGAGAAGAAAGCTTTTGTATGTGCGCATTTTTATGTGGTTTATCCTCTTATTGGAGCGAATATGGATACGGTTGTTGCCGCTTTTTCTCGTTCTCAGTCTCTTTTGTTCGCTTAGTTGGTTGGGTATTTTTGGAATTTTAGATTATTGGCCACATGTGCTCTTGCTTGGGCTTATGTTTTTTTTGGCTGTGGGGAGTTTATTTTTTCTTATTCATTTTCGCTTTCCCATAATGAGGGAAGTTGATCAGCGTCTTGAACGCGTAAATAACCTTGAAAATCAACCTTTAAGCACTCAAACAGATCGTTTGTTTTCTGAGAATGATGAAGATTTGAGTGCACTTATTTGGCGTGAACATCAACGCCGCATGGCAGAACAATTATATCCTTTAAAAACCGGATTTATCGATCCTAAAAGTGCGGCTTTTGATCCTCTAGCTTTGAGGACTTTATGTATTCTCCTTTGTGTGTGCGCTTTTAGTTTTTCTTTTGGCTCATTAGGAGGTCGTTTGGCAGATGCGTTCGATTTACGTCCTGTAATCGATGAGACATCAATGCGGATTGATGCTTGGGTAACACCTCCTGCTTATACGAGTGTTCCACCCCTTTATTTAACAAAAGATAACAAAACACAGCTTACTGTTCCTGAAGGGAGTGATTTAGTTGTCCGTGTTGTTAACGGTGCTGGTATTACAGTAAAAGCAAATACTAAAGAAGATGCGCGGGAAATTTCGTTTTCCAAAAAAAATGAAAAGGAAGCTTTGAATGATCCAATTGTTCATTTTGAAACACGTTTAGAACGTTCAATCAATTTAATTGTATCATCGCGGCATAAGAGACAGCAATGGGATTTGCAAGTGATTAAAGATCAGCACCCAACAGTTCGTTGGTTAGAAAAACCAGGACGGATTTTAACCGGTTCTTTGGAGCTTCAATATGAGCTCGATGATGATTATGGGGTGACAAAGGCTTTTGTTGAAATAGAACCTTTTTTTAATGTACATAAAAATGCTTCTTCTCTTTATAAGGCACCTGAAATAAAACTTCTTCTACCCCGTGGTGGAAAGGGTAAAATGCGCACGGTACAAGATGTATCAGCACATCCTTGGGCTGGTTTAGAAGTCAAAATTACTTTGGTGGCAGAAGATGGTGCAGGGCAGAAAGGGCGGAGTAAAACTTTTGTTATGACGCTTCCACAACGTGTTTTTTCCAATCCTGTTGCGCGTGCAGTGGCTGAATTGCGTCGTATGTTAGTTCTCAATGCTTCTGCAAAAGAGCGAGTCCTTGATATGCTTTCTGCTTTGCTTGTGCGGCCAAAAGAGGGGCTGCAAAATCTCACACATTTTCTTGTCTTACAGAGTGCATGGACAAGGCTTTCTATGGCAGAAACAGAAGATGATTTGCGTGGTGTTGTCGATTATTTATGGCAGATTGCTTCAGGCATTGAAGGCAATCAGCTCGAATCTGTTCAAAAAACTCTAAAACAAGCGCAAGCTGCTTTGCGTGACGCACTTCGTTATGGTGCTCCAGCGGCGGAAATTGAAAGGCTTATGGCAGATTTACGCCAAGCTATGGATAATTATATTCATTCTTTGGCTGAAAGTGCACAGGATAAGAGTAATCCTCACAATAATAATCTTAGTTCTCCTAATCTTTCGGAGGATTCATTAGAAAAAAAGCTAAATTTAATTGAGGAAATGGCCAAGATGGGCTCTTCTTTAGCAGCTGAACAGTTGTTGGCAGAAGTTGAACAAACTCTTGATCATTTGCAAGTTCGAAAAGGCAATAAAAATGGAAAGCAGGATCAGAGCCAATCTGCAAGGATGAAAGAAAAAATGGATAAGTTGGGAGATTTAATGCGTCGTCAGCAAGAAATTCTCAATGAAACACACCAATTAGAAAAGCAAAAACAACGTGGAGAAACGCTTTCCGAACAACAAAGAAAATCTTTAAAAAAACGACAGGCTGAATTGCAGTCTGAATTATCAATGTTAGAAAAAGAATTATCAGCGCAAGGATTTGCGTCGAATGATGCATTCAAGAAAGCAGAAGAAAAAATGAACTCTGCAGAAGATGCTCTTGATCATGGAAACAATCAAGTGTCCATGCAGAATCAGTCGGATGCTTTAGAATCTTTGCGGCAAGGTGCGCAAAGTGTTTTGGAAAAAATGCGTGAAATGCTTAAAGAAACCAGCGGTAGTCAAGATGCTGTTCGTAGTCCTGTCGATCCCTTAGGGCGTTCACTTTCTTCAAAAACAGATCAAGAAGGGAAAGAAGGTGCAGTATTACCACAAGAAAATGATCAAATGCGTGCACGGCAGATTTTAGAAGAAATTCGCAAACGCCTTGGTAAGGAGCATCTTCTTGAAGCAGAAAAAAACTATCTTGAAAAGCTCCTTCATTTTAATTAATCGCTTCCTCTTTTAACTGAGGTCAAAAAGAGCGCATTAGAAGCAGTATGAAGTTCAAAGATAAAGAGCATGATTAAAGCGCTTTTGCATGAAGTGGTTATGAAAAATATTCTATGCGATTTTTTATTATTTGGGTTTACAATATGAAATATTAAAATTTTTGCCATTGCGGAAAAAAGGCAAAAGTCCATATAAGTGAGGTATGTGAAAGCACCTGTTAGGTTTGAAGTTTTTTCTATATGGTATGTTGAGTTGGATATAGTCACACTGAGAGATTTTTACGATTCTGCCCTTGGATTGCGTGTACAAAGGACGTTGTGTGAGCAATTAAATTTATGGTGGCCCGATCTTACTGATAAACGCGTTATGGGTTTAGGGTACGCTCTTCCTTATCTTTCTGCGTTGTGTACACGCGCTCAACAATGTTTCGCTTTTATGCCAGCTGCTCAGGGAGCTTCGCCTTGGCCTTGTGCTGATAAGGTCGCTACAGCACTTGTTTTCGAAGAGGACTTACCGCTTCCTGATGCTTCGGTAGATTGTATTTTATTGGTCCATGCATTGGAATATACAGAAAATTCATTTGAAACACTCAATGAAATATGGCGCGTTTTAGCGCCTAATGGTAGTTTGATCGTTGTTGTTCCTCATCGTCCTGGTTTTTGGGCGCGCAATGCTTGTACACCTTTTGGTTATGGTGAACCCTATAGTCGACAGCAAATCGCTCGTTTGTTTGAAAAAACAAATTTTATTTCTGGACCAGTACAAGAAATTGTTCATTATATGCCTTCTTCAGGACGTGTTTCACGGTTGTTCTCATTTTTTTATGAACCATTTGGGCGTTATCTTTTGCCTTATTTTGGTGGACTCTTAATGTGTCAGGCGCAGAAACGTGTTTATCAAGGTTTACTCGTACAGCGTCGTCAATCGCGGCGTGTTTTTATTCCAGCATTATCGCCACAAGCCTATGAGAATTCTTCTCAGCTTGGTACCAATTTCACTTCACGATCGCATCTGAAGAGTCACAAAATCGATAGAGTATACAACCTTTCTTTCTGTGAAGTTCGAGTCAGAACTCTCATTCTCTTTGCCAGCTTAATATCGCGATGGTTGTGACATTGAGATAGTTTTGAAGAGTATATGTTAAGTCTTTTCTAAGGAATTACCCATCGTTAATCTTCTTTGTGATGTGCAAGAAAACGGTTTTATTGATCTATCATAAAGGAAATTTGTAATAAGAAAGCTTATTTAAGCTGTAAAATTATAAATTATAATTATTAATCAATATATTAAATATATTCATCTTATTGTATTTTTATATTCGAAAAATTAAGAATCCTAAAATCGCTTTTGAAGCAGTTACTGTTAAAGACGTGTTAAAGATTTAAACGATAGCCATTTTGATGGGTCACAAGAATTTGTGCGTTGGAAGGGTCTTTTTCGATTTTTTGTCGCAGACGATAAATATGGGTTTCTAAGGTATGGGTGACAATATTTGTATTGTAACCCCAAATTTGTTCTAAGAGTGTTTCACGGCTTACAACTTTGTCAGTGGTATAATAGAGATATTTAAGAATTGCTGCTTCTTTTTCTGTAAGGCGCGTTTTGTTGTTGGATTGATCAATGAGAAGTTTTTGTCCAGGTTTAAAAGTATAGGGACCAATATAAAAGATTGCCTCATCATTTTGCTCATATTGGCGCAATTGGGCACGAATTCGTGCCAATAATACTGCAAAACGGAAGGGTTTTTTTACATAATCATTCGCACCTTCTTCAAGATCTAAAAGGGTCTCGGAGTCTGTATCGTGATTCGTAATCATGATGATGGGAGCACGAAATCCTTGTGCACGTAATTTTTGAACGGCCTTTCCGCCATCAAAATCAGACAGTTCAAGACCAAAAATAGCCAGATCAACATTTTTCTCTTGCGTTATTGTCATTCCTGCTGCAGCCGTTTTTGCTTGCAATACTTTAAACTCTTTATACATTTGCAATTGTTCTACCAAAATAGCGCGCAGATCATCATCTTCTTCAACGATTAAAAGGGTATAGCAGTTCATTTTTGTTCCTTATAAAATAAGATAGAGTGACGCACCGATTGGTGAGGAGTAGTTTCATGAAAAATAAGTTTTCATGCAAGGAAAATTAAAAAGTAAGCCTCTAGAAAACGAAATTTTGTTGCTTTTATGATTATTTGCCAAAAAATGAAGAATTGCACGCATGACATTGCATGCATTGTTTTGGAGGATTTCGCAGAAATTCCTCTTGTTCTTTTTTACTTTTTTCTGCATTCGTACTAGGATCGGTGCTGTGAGGCGAGTGGTGATATCAATTGTAATTGTTTTGTAGATTTGTAGCTGGTCGGCACCATCATTACATTTGACAGCTTCTAATATTGCGACAGCCCTTGCATTAAGACAATTCATTAAAGGCATTTTTACTCCTTTCTAAATGTTTTTTATCCACACGCCATCTCCGCTTGTAATGTACAGGTATGAGATTTACTTGATTCAAAATGAGATGATTTAGACTGAGAGAATTTTACAATACTCGGAGTTATGATATAAGCTAAAAAACTATGATTTATTTTATAAATCAATGCGTTGTTCTCTAACAACAGTGTTGAAAAAATGTATCGTGAAGATAGATTTTATTCAATAGTTTGGGTTTTGAAATAAAATATTATAGAACGAAAAAGTGCAAGAGAGAGCTATTTTTGTTTATTGAGCATAAAATTATACGCACACACCAGGGTATATTATGCTTGCCTGCCGTGATACATGGAATATCTTTTTTCGCATGTTCTTCGATGGATGGAAATTATAATTTTAAGATGAAAGCATTTCTTTCTTAAGATTACCCATCAAACAAACTTCTTTCCATTCATCTTCTGTCACGGGTTGTACAGATAAGCGAGAGGCGTTGACGAGCACCATATTTTTCAGCTTTGAATTTGCTTTAATCTGTTTTAATGAAACAGGCGTTGGCATATCGCAGAGGGCACGAATATCTACACATTCCCAGCGTGGATCAGAGGTGGTGGAATCAGGATGTGCTTCAGCGCAGATTTCTACAATACCCACAATTTCTAGCCCTTTATTGGAATGATAAAAAAAGCCTTTATCACCTAATTTCATAGCGCGCATATTGTTGCGGGCTTGATAATTGCGCACGCCATCCCATTGTTCACCGGCAGTACCTTTTTGCTTTTGCATCTCCCATGACCATTTATGGGGTTCAGATTTAAAAAGCCAATAAGCCATCAGATCTCCTTTTTACAGATTATTGATATTGTACAAGATAGACATTTTTTCCATGCATTTATAAATACTCTTAAGTATGATTTTTAAAATACAGTAAAAAATGCACAATATCGATTTTTTGCTTCTTTTTTAGAAAGGACCCAATTGTGGTAACATAACATGTTACGCATCCTTCTTGTTTTCATGGATTATATGATGTTATCTGGTCTTCGCTTTACTATCAGAAGAGAAAAAATGTGTGCGTGGATCAAAGAATAAATTAAATATAAAATATAATAGATTTTGTTATTTTTTGACTTCTATCTAGAAGGATTAAGTCTAGATTATATTGTCTCTAAAAAATGGTGTAAGAAAACTGCTTCTAGGAAGATCAAATTCTGAAAGGATAATAACATGTTAGATGGCAATGGATTATAGGAGATTTTTTAGAGAGCATAAGCACTCATCTGGTTTGTTATGCTTTTGTTCCACGGCGTCCCATCCCTATGAGGGGCTTAGATTTTTCATCTAATGGCCAACGTGAACGAGGGGCAATATCAAGGGGGCTTGTTTCTCCGCGTGCGAGTTTCTGTGCACCAACAAAAGCAATCATTGCAGCGTTATCGGTACATAAGGAAAGAGGCGGGGCTATAAATTCAAAACCATGTTGTTGAGCGAGTTCTTTTAATGTCAATCGAATAGCTTGGTTAGCAGCAACTCCGCCTGCGACAACTAAAGCAGGAGGATGCCCCCCTTTATCATGAGAGGGGGGATATTGGTGGGTGAAATATTGCAAAGCTAAATGAACGCGATCATGGACTGTGTCTGTTACTGCTGCTTGAAAGCTTGCTGCAATGTCACAAACATCGCTTTCTGTGAGAGGAGCCATGGCTGTTGCGGCTTGGCGCACAGCGGTTTTAAGACCTGAAAAGGAAAAATCTAACCGTTTTTCACCTTTTAAAGGGCGTGGAAGGGGGATACGATTTTTATCACCCAATGAAGCCGTTTTTTCAAGTGCTGGACCACCAGGGTAAGGAAGGCCTAAGAGTTTTGCTGTTTTATCAAAAGCTTCCCCTAAGGCATCGTCAATTGTGGTTCCTAAACGTTGGTAATTGCCTACTTCGTGGACAAGAATTGTTTGTGTATGACCACCGGAAACCAACAGCAATAAATAGGGAAAAGAAACCTTATGGGTGAGCACGGCTGTTAAGGCATGGCCTTCTAGGTGATTGACAGCAATAAAAGGTTTTCCTGTGGCAAGAGAAAGTGCTTTTGCCGTCATAACACCTACTAAAAGTCCCCCTATCAAACCTGGTCCACTTGTAGCTGCAATAGCATCGATATCCCTTAATGTTATGTTCGCTTCTGTTAGCGCTTTTAGAATTAAACTGTCGAGAATTTCCACGTGGGCACGGGCGGCAATTTCAGGAACAACACCTCCGTAAGGGGCATGATGATCAATCTGGCTCCAAACAATATTAGAAAGAATTTTGCTGTTTCCTTCATTGTCCTGTTCAACAACAGCAGCAGCAGTTTCATCACAACTTGTTTCTATTCCTAACAGACGCATTTTAGACAAAACCTTGTGTTGAAGATTCTTTGATTGTGTGCGTACCACAGATAGGCAAAGATGCAAAGAATTTCTCTTGGGGTTAATAGCTCTCATGAAAAATGCGCTGTAATATTTTCTTTAAATATAACAGTTATGTTAAATAAAAAGTTAAGCTGTTTTGTTTAGTATAAAATGATGATTTTTTTAAAAACACTTTTTATTAAAGTATATAATTATAGATTTTTCTGATAAAGATGCGGTATTGAAAATTTCTGTAAAGTTATATTCGTTGTAAAAAAATTGAAAAACAAGCTATGATATTTGAAAAAGCTTAATTTTTAAAACTTTTTTCATTTTATTCTTTTATAATTATCAGCAGAATGTACACAAAGAATGACTAAGATGGTAGATTCTTCAAAACCAAAAGCGAAAACACACTACATTACTACGCGCCGTAAAAAGCCGGTAATTGAACATGAAACTGTAAGCCATGATGCAGAGAAAGTAACACAAAATTCAACAGAATTTGATGTACGAGAGAAACAAAACAAGAAAAACATGCAACATCAATCCATATCTCATCTCTCTTGGCTGTCTTTGTTTCTTTCAGGAATTTTAGGTGGTCTGATTGCTTTAGGTCTTTTTATAGGGCTTCAATGGACACGTGTGCTGCCTTTTACTTTTGTAGAAAATGATGATGAAGGCAAAAAAGCTGTGCAAATTGCTGAAATCGCAAAAAGTCAAAGTGAAGAAGCAAGAGAACAATTAGGGCGTGTCCTCCAAGAAATTGATGCTTTGAAAACAGAGTTTTCTTCTTTTTCATCACAACAGGTTGAAACTGTTCAAAGTGATGAAGTGTCACAAAAAGAAAGAAGAAAAGTTTTTACTGTTTTAGAGGAAAAGGTAAGAGGTCTTGAAGAGTCTGTACAGACTTTAAGTGATAGATCAAAAGAGATGGAAATGGCTTTGTCGGTTGAACAAAGCAATGCAAACGCTCTTGCTCTCTTAAAGCAACAGTTAGAGACTGTGCAGGGGGAAATTGCTTCTAAAGGGAGTGAGAAACAAGAAAGAAGCACTGCATTGTTTATTGCGATCAGTTCGCTAAAAAATGCTATAGAACGCGGAGGGTCCTATAGTAATGAATTGAAAACATTACAGCAATTAATGCCTTCAATTGATGGATTTGATTTGTTGCAAAAAACAGCTGCTATAGGACTTCCAAGTTCAGCGCAACTCTCAAGTGATTTTGCTAAAGTTGCGGATGCAATCGTTAGTCTGAAAAATAGTGTTGCCTCAGATGCTGCTTTTTCTGAACGGGTTTGGTCATGGATAAAAGGTTTGGTTGTTTCACGGCCAACTGGGAATATCGAAGGTATGACACTCGAGGCGATTGCGGCACGAATGGAAGTTGCTATTCAAGTGGGTGATTATGAAAAAGCTCTGAGTGAATGGCAAGCATTGCCTCAAAATGCGAAAGATGTTTCGGTGGATTTTGTTCATAAACTTGAAAGACATATTGCTATTCATCAACTTCTTCAGAAGTTGCTATTCTCTGCACAGCAGGGACCTTTTAAGGCTTTGAAGAGGTAAATAGGCTCAAGATGATACGTGTTTTTATTTACAGTTTTGCTGTCTGTATGATCGGCCTAGCTTTTGGGTGGGTTGCTAATTACAACAGTATTTTAGTTATAACATTTTTGCACTTTCGGTTTTCTGTTTCACTCTTAACAGTTTTATGCGCACTCGTTTTATTTCTCGGAATTTTAGTGCTTTTATGGTGGTTGCTCTCTACCCTTTTTTCTGTACCTCGTGCTCTCTCTCGTTATTTTTACCAACGTCATAAAAAGCGCGGTTATCAAGCTCTTTCACAGGGAATTCTTGCCGTTTTTGCCGGCGATGGTGTTTTGGCACAACAAATGGAGGCGCGGGTTGTTAAATATCTCGCAGATAAGCAGGAACCGTTGGTAAAACTCTTACAAGCTCAAACTCTCTCTTTGCAAAATAATTCTGCTTCTGCCATCAGTCTTTATGAGGAGATGAGAAAAGAAGCACCAACAAAATTGGCGGGGCTTTACGGCTTGTTTCGTGAAGCTATAAAAAGCAAAGCCTATGAAGCGGCGCAACAATATGCAGAAGAAGCCTTGGCTTTATCGCCAGCACTTTTATGGGCGCATCAAACTGTGCTTGAGCGGTTGAGTGTTGAGGGGCAATGGGATAAGGCACTCGCTGTTTTTGAACGTGCGCAAAAAGCTTTACCGCGTGCGATCCGTTCAGCAGCAGAACGGCAACAGATACAAGCTTTGTTGTTATGTGGGAAGGCTCTTCAACTGTTTGAAACGCATCCTGCACAAGCGCGTGCCGCCATTTTGAAAGCACATAAATTGGTACCTGATTTTGTGCCTATAACGGTTGCTGCTGCTGATATTCTTTATAAACTCCATGAAACACGTAAAGCTGATAAAATGGTTATTACTGCTTGGCAGAAAGAGCCTCATCCTGATTTGGGGGCGCTTTATCTTGAAAGAGAAGAAGGCGCTGTTGGGCGGTTGAAAAAAGCTAAAACACTTGCTTCTTATAATAAAGAGACATTTGAAGCGACTTTCCTTATTGCCAAAGCTGCTTTGGATGCTGGTGAGACAGTTCTAGCAAGGAAACAGGCTGAAAAAGCTCTGAAGTATCATCGGCGCGAAAGTGTTTATTTATTGTTGGCAGATATTGAAGAGGCACAAGGAAATAATCAGGGATCCGTACGTCAATGGCTTTCCTTAGCACTTCGGGCTGAACGTGATCCGGTGTGGATGTGTGAGGGGACCATTTTCCCTGCTTGGTTGCCTGTTTCTCCAATGAGCGGACGTCTTGGCTGCTTTGAATGGAAAGCGCCTCCTCGTATGGTTCCTTTTACATTGGAGGCCACCAATAGTGAGTCGGAAAAGCAGGATAAAGATAAAAAAAATATTGTGGGGAAAAGTGGTGCTGTCGAAAATAAGATGCTTGAAGAGTCACCTCCTATAGAAAATTCTCTTTTGTATAATGCACAGGGACAGAAGCATGAGACAAAAAATCAAGATATTACAGCATTCCGTCAAACTCACTTAAATGTTGATGATCCAGGTGTTAAAGTGGAAGAAGAGGCTGTATTTTTGTCAAGAAAGAAATTTCGTTTATTTTAAAGAAAGAAAATTATAGTGCGTATTGTTCGCAAAATTATTTTCTTGCGTTGAAAAAATAAAACGCGACTTGGTTGCAAAAATTATTGGTTAAAGAATGTTTTTACGTCAAAGATGTGTTAGTGAAAAGCAAAAAAAGTGCAAACCAAGAATTGCGGTGGTTATCCATCGTCAATCTACATATACTGGCCGTTTGGGAAAATTTTTGCAACAAAATGGTTTTGTTCTTGATGTTTACCGCCCTATTTTAGGACAAAAACTCCCCGATACATTGGATCATTATGCTGGTGTTGTTATTTTGGGGGGGCCAATGAGTGTAAATGACAGGGAAGTCTATATTGGTAAGGAGATTGATTGGATTTCCTTATCGCTGAAAGAAAATAAGCCTTTTTTAGGGATTTGTCTTGGAGCACAAATGTTAGCGCGAAATCTAGGGGGACGTGTTAGCACAAGAAGTGATGGAACTGTTGAAGTTGGTTGGTATCCTCTGGAAGCAACCTCACAAGGCAAGGCTTTGATGAATTGGCCAGAAATGGTTTATCATTTTCATGATGAGGGTATTTATGATTTACCTAAAGAGGCCGAGCTTTTGGCAACAGGTCATACATATCCTACACAAGCTTTTCGTTATGGAGATAATGCGTGGGGTTTGCAATTTCATGCCGAATTTACACGTGCTATGATGCGGCGTTTAGTGGTTCGTTCGGCGCACAAATTGACTGAAAAAGGGGCTCAACCTGCTTCTGAACATTTGAAAGGTCGTTTAATTTATGATCAGGTTTTGAGCCAATGGTTTGAAAATGCATTACAACAGATTTTTTGTATGCCTGTTGCCCATGTGTGAGAGTTAAGAATTTTTTTCATCTACGTTAAAGAAAGTTTTCATTTTGTCTATGTCCTCTCAATTGACATTGCTACGGAAAAGCCCTCCGCTAAGCTATTTGCTTTGTGGGTTATTTTGTCTTGTTCTGATCTTGATTTATAGTTCATTCTGGTTTTTTTTTCACGTAAAATAGAAGATCGTATTTCTGATCTCTTCGCAGCAGCATCCGCTCGTGATATGAGAGTTGTATGCGAAAACTTTAGCAAGAGTGGTTATCCATTACGGATTGGTGTTGCTTGTGATCAATTTCACTTTGCTTGGCCTTTGCATAAAATTTCCTTATCAACTGCGCGTTTAACGGTTGGGGCACCAGTTTATGCCCCTCATTTTGTAGAGTTTAATGCTCATTCTCCTGCATCAATTGTTTTTTCTGGAAAAACACCTATCGTGTTGCAATGGCGCAATTTTGCGATTGAAACAGAACCTTATTGGAGAACGGTGAAGACATTTAAACTGATGGCTGAAGGGCTTGAAATTTCCACCTTTGCTTCTTCTCTTGAAGACCAAAAACCTCAAGGAAAATTTGAATCACAAACGGAAAACAAAAAGGTAAGACAAGAAAATGTTGAGGATAAAGCATCTTTCAGAGATACTGCGAATGTCATTGAACCTTCTTTAGATCAAGAGGATCTACCTCAAAAAATAACGGCAGAACTTTTGCGACTTGATCTTAAACACGAGAAGAATCATTTATTTGGGCATCTTACTTTCGATGATGTTGACTCTTCCATGTTTTTTGCACCTTACTTTATTGATATTCCAAAAATTGATGGTAACTTAAAATGGGTTTTCAATGATGTGTCTCATTTTTTTGACAATAGAGGAAACCGTTGGAGACAGCGTTTTTATGGGGAAAGTGGTGTTTTAAAGCATGGTGAATTAATTTTTCATACAGGGGGCACCTTGCGTGTCAGTGGACCCTTTTCCTTTGATGATGAAGGATATTTGACCGCAAAATTTGAGCTTGTCTTTGTGAAGCATATGGAGCTACTTACCACTATGCAACGCTTGTTTCCTGAGCAAGCGCATAATTTGCAAGCTTTATTTTTTGTTTTGGGTGTGATGCCTAAAAGTCCAGATGGTTACCCCATTTTGTCATTGCAGATTACCCATGGATGGGCAAAATTAGGTTTTTTAAAACTTGGCCGTCTTGCACCGCTTTAAGTTTAAGATGTCCTTTTCGACGTTGCACAATCAACCCTACCCATGGGGATAAAGTCTTTTAAGTGCTTTGTTTAAAAGTGCAGACGGTAGGCTTTTTTTCCTCTTATTAATTCCCTACAGCAAGACAAAATGAAATTTTGTAAAACTTTGATGCTTTGCAATGCTTTAAATCTGAAAAGACTGTTTTAAAGTTGTGCAATCATACCTGCTGCGAAGGTAAAGCGAGAAATATTGAGATCATTTTCAATGAGGGCACCAATGCGATTTGTTACATTATGAATTTGATCTTCTTTTATTTTACTCCAAGCCGCAAAGGGATCCTCTTTTGTTCCATAATTTTTCAGGATTTTCAGAACAATTTTGCGTAAACTTTCAGCAATATTTTCTTTAGCTTGGCTTAAGGCCATACTATCATAATAATCAAGTACAGGAATTGTTCGACTTGCTTCATTAATGCGGTTTATACGGATGATTTGTGCAAGTGAGAAATAGATCTCTGCGGTTTTAATAAGATCTCTTTTGCTTTGTTTTGCAATCAAAGAAATGTCACAAATTATTGGAGCAGCTTCTAAGAGAGCCAATTGTTTTGCTAAAGTTTTTGGTGCCCCTTCTTCACTATAATGGTTTGTTTTTTCTTTAATTTTTTGATTGATATCTTTATCATTGGGATATGTCAGCAATTCTTCAAGAACAGTACGAGCTTGCTTTATTGTTTTCACAAGTTCTTCTAATGGAAGCGAGAGATCCATATTGCGCAAGCCCCAATTGGTTGCCTCAAAAAGCATTGATGTAATGGCTGCGTAAAATTTGTTTTGGACAAGACCTGGTATTTTATTGTCGAGTTTATCAATTTGATCAGACAATTGAGGTATTTCAAAACCATCACACAATGCGATGAAAACACGAATGATATTTTCAACCTTTTGTTCAGTGGAATCTTGTAGCCGACTAACAAATGTTGGTCCTCCACGATTCACAATATCGTTGGCAATGAGGGTTGCAATAATATTACGACGCAATTGATGGTTAATGATTTCTTTCTTAAAGCTTGTCTGAATTTGCGTTGGAAAATAGCGCAATAAGATTTCATCAAAATAACGCTCATCAACAATAGCGCTATGGGCAATTTCTTCTTTTAGGGTTAATTTAGCATATGCCAAAATGACCGCGAGTTCTGGACGTATTAATCCTTGACCTTGTGTTATTCTTTGCCGCAAAGTTTGTTCATCAGGAAGAATTTCAACCCTGCGGTCTAGAAGTTTCTTCTGTTCCAAATCATGCATAAAGCGTATTTGATAAGGCAAATCCGTAATGCTTTGGTTTTCAGCGAGAGAAAGAGCAAGGGGTTGTAGATAATTGTTGCGCAGGACTAATTGTTCAACTTGGGGAGTCATTTGTTTCAAGAGTTCATTGCGTGCTTCGCGGGTAAGCGTTTTTGCCCGAAGGGCTGATGCGAGAACAATTTTGATATTAACCTCAACATCTGAACAATTAACACCTGCGGAGTTATCAATGGCGTCTGTGTTGCATCGCCCACCATTTAAGACATATTCAATACGACCGCGTTGGGTAACACCAAGATTAGCACCCTCACCAATAACTTTTGCACGAACTTGTTCACCCGTAATGCGGAGTGCATCATTTGCACGATCTCCTACTTGTGCATCGGCTTCTGTTGTTGCACGAATGTAAGTCCCAATGCCTCCAAACCATAAAAGATCAACAGGCGCTTTGAGAAGTGCAGAGATAATTTCAAACGGGGTTCCGGTTTGTTTTTCAAAACCAATAGCTTGTGCTGCTTCGGGTGAGAGAGTAATGGTTTTCATTGTCCGTGAGAAAACACCACCACCCTTGGATAATTTTGTTTGGTCGTAATCTTGCCAACTCGAACGAGGGAGTTGAAAGAGGCGCATTCGTTCCGCATAGCTTTCAGCTATATTGGGATTTGGATCTATAAAGATATCACGATGGTCAAAGGCGGCAATGAGTTTTGTTTGTTCGGAAAGAAGCATTCCATTGCCAAAAACATCACCTGACATATCACCAACCCCGATACAGGTGAAAGGGGTTGTTTGAATATCGTGATTAAAGGATTCGCGAAAATGTCTTTTAACAGCTTCCCACGCCCCTTTTGCTGTAATCCCAATCTCTTTGTGGTCATAACCTGCTGAACCTCCAGAGGCAAAAGCATCATCGAGCCAAAAGTGATTCGATTGGCTGAGTGCGTTGGCAGTGTCAGAAAATGTTGCTGTTCCTTTATCGGCTGCAACAACAAAATAGGGGTCATGATCATCATGGCAAATGATATTGTGAGGAGCGTTTATTTGGCCGTTCACCAGATTGTCGGTAATGGAAAGCAAAGCTGTGATGAAATCAATGTAAGCTTGTCGTGCGGCTTCAATGATGACAGCACGATCATTCGTTTGGGGAAGGCGATGAGGATAAAACCCTCCTTTTGCTCCAACAGGAACAATAACAGCATTTTTAACCTGCTGTGCTTTGACTAAGCTTAGAACTTCAGTGCGGTAATCGAGGGCACGATCAGACCAACGGATTCCGCCGCGGGCAATAGGACCAAAGCGCAGATGAACCCCTTCAACTTCTGGTCCATAAACGAAAATCTCTCTATAGGGACGTGGTTCAGGTAAGCCTTCAATTTGGCGGGGGTCTAATTTTGTTGCTAAAATACGTCGCGAATTGCCATTTGCTAGAGGAGTAAAGGCGTTGCTTCGTAAACTTGCATCGATAAGATTACGATAACGGCGTAAGATTAGATCATCATCTAAACCAGAGACTTTTTGTAATTTTTCTTCAATGCGTTGTTGAATGATCTGTTGGTTCTTTTCTCGCTCTTTTTCTGTATGACTTTGATGGAATTTTAAATGAAATAAAGCATAAAGATCTTTCGTGATGCCAGGGTAAGCATTTAAAGTTTGGGCAACACGATCTTGTGAATAGGGAATTCCAGCTTGTTGGAGATAGCGTCCATAATGGCGTAGAATGACAATTTCACGCCAATTAAGCTCTGCTGTTTGCGTTAAAGCATTAAAGGCATCATTATCAGCATTCTGCGACCAAATTGCTTCGAATGTTTCAGCGTGTTTCTGTCCATTTTTATCAAAATCAAGAGAGAGTTGGAAAGCACTTTCCAGTTGCATATCATGAAGATATACAGAGTCTCCGTTGCCATCTGGTAATTCAAGGGTTTGTTCAGCAATGACTCTAAATCCCATGTTTTCAAGAAGGGGTACGCGTTTAGAAAGAGCAAGTGCTTGGTGGCGATGAAAAAGCCGGAGAGAAATGGTTTGTTTTTCTTTATTTTGTGCCTGATAAAAAGTAACAAAAAGCGGCTTTTTATCATTAAGGCTTAGAATATGACCGGCATCTTCAATTGCATCTTCAGCTGAGAATAAATCACGATAGCTATTGGGAAATTGACTAGCTAAACGGGTTTGTTGGTCTGTTGCTTTGCGGGTAAGAGCTATGGTTTGGACGCTGTCTTCCCAACCCCGTGCGATAGAACGAACCTTTTGTTCAAGTGTCATACGCTCGATAATAGGGGCGCTGTCGCTTCCTTTACGATGGATGATATAATGGACGCGAATGAGTGTACTTTCTAAAAAGAGCGGATAGGATTCAAAGAAATCACCCTGGTAGAGTTCGACAAAATATTCGCCAATTTTCTCACGAATGTTACTGCTATATTGATCACGGGGGACATAAACAAGGATCGAAACAAAGCGTCCAAAAGGATCAATATGTGCAAGCACTCGTAAACGTGGACGTTCATCTAATTGCAGAATAAGCTTGGCATTTTCTGTTAATGTATCAACATCGGAACGAAACATTTCATCTCTTGGATAGGTTTCCAAAACACTGATGAGGGCTTTCCCAGAATAGTCAGTTAGATTGTAGCCAAGGCGCTGAATGATGGTTTTAGCTTTTTCTTTTAAGAAAGGGATTTGTAAAATAGAGCGCGTATAAGCTGAGGAGGTGAACAATCCTACAATGCGCAATTCTCCACATAGCTTGTCTTCTTTATCAAAGATTTTAAGACCAATATAATCGAGCCAGACAGGACGGTGGATTTTTGAACGACTGTTTGCTTTTGTGACAATAAGCAAGTTATCACTTTCCATAAAGGATAAGATTTCTTGTGGAGGTTCTTCCACACGCGCATCACCAATAATGCGGATAGAGGCATCGGTGAGAATACCAAGCTCAATATCGCTGGCTATGAAAGCTTTTGTAGGTTCTTGGTTTTTTATGAAATGATAAGTACGCATACCAAGGAAGATGAAATTATGGTCCATCAACCAGTTAAGAAACTCAATGGTTTTTTCACCTTCTTGTTTGTAGTTTTGTGGCAGGTTTGTTTGATAGGCATGGATATGCTTTTCGACTTCTTCAAGCATCGGTTTCCAGTCTTGTACAGCTGCATTAACCTGTTCAAGAACGAGGGCGAGTTCCTCTTTGAGTTTTTGTTTTTGCTGTTCGTTTAAGGGTTCAATGTGAATTTGCATCAAGCTGATGCGTTGCCCAGAGGCACAATCAAGCACCGGATGGGCAATCAAATAAATATGATGTTTATCCTGGTTGAAGACATTGAGAATAGAATCGAGCAGGAATGGTTTGTTATCGTTTACGAGCGTTATAACGGTTATAGGTTTGTTTTTGCGGGTTAAATTTTGTTCAAAGCAGATGATTGTTTTTCCTGTTTGGTGGAGCTTAAAAGCTTCAACAGCGGTTGTTGCGGCTTTTTGGAGTTCTTTGTCTTCATAACAGGCGATATCTTCTTTATCGGTATGAGCAAAAAGGATTTGTTCTATTTTATCTTGATTGTTTTTTGTTTCTGATGTTTTTTGTTGTAACACAATAATCTTCCCTTTTTTGCTCTTAGGGGTCTTTTCTTCATTGGAGCAGACCATTATATCATTCCTCGCAGTGTAACACCTTCTTCTCAAAGAGAATAGTTATTATTTTGAGAATGGATACACTTGTTTCTTCCATTTTAAAGTAATAATTTGCGCTTTTGGGAAGATATCTTGTGTCGATAACAAGAATATTTTTAGTATTTTTATGTTAATATTCTGTTCTTAAAATATAGCAATGGAAAGTAAGAAGAGAATGACGCGTTTACCACAAAGACTTTTAAGCGGTTACCAGTCTTTTATAAAACATCACTTTTCATATGAAACAGCACATTATCAACAACTGGCCCTTGAAGGGCAGAAGCCTGAAGTTTTGGTTATTGCTTGTTGTGATTCGCGGGCAGTACCAGAAACGATTTTTGATGCTAAGCCTGGTGAAATTTTTACGTTACGGAATGTGGCAAATTTAGTTCCTCCCTTTTCTCCTGATAATCAATATCATGCAACATCAGCTGCTCTTGAATATGCCGTACAATTGCTTGAAGTTAAGCATATTGTTGTTTTCGGCCATGCTCACTGTGGAGGGGTGAGTACTGCTCTTAAAGGGACGTATAAGTCTTTATCGTCAAAAGATTTTATTGGTCAATGGATTGATCTTTTGGCACCAGCCGCGCAAGATGTTGTTCGGGATAAATCTCTGACTAGGCAAGAGCAGCAAATCGCATTAGAGCAGATTTCTATTCGTCATTCGTTGAAAAATTTAGAGACATTCCCATGGATAAAGGCACGTAAAGAGCAGGACGTTTTGACCTTACATGGGGTGTGGTTTGATATCTCAAGCGGTGAATTGTGGAGTATAGAACAAGAAACAGGAGATTTTGTGCGTGTTAAGATTGAAGAACTTTGAAGTGTAATGTTTGCTATCTTTTAAAATAACTTTTAAAATAAAAGCTATTACATGATAAATCTTGACAAAGTTGGGGTTTTATTGTTTGAAAGAGCGAGCTTTCAGTGACAAAATTAACTTGGAGCCACCGACTGAGACCCCATTTTTAAGGGTATAAAGAGATCTCAGAGGTCAACATCCGACGGCGCGATGCGTTCTCGGATGTCATTTTGGTTTGTTTGTTGTGTAGCAATGAGGTAGATGATGTTTGAATCCTTACAAGAGCGGCTTGGTTCCATACTGTCCCATTTGACAGGGCGTGGTGCTTTGTCGGATCAGGATGTAACAGCGGCACTGCGCGAAATTCGTCGCGCTTTGTTAGAAGCCGATGTTGCACTTGATGTCGCACGTTCTTTTACTGATAGGGTTCGTGAAAAAGCTGTTGGGTCTGCAATTGTTAAATCAATTAAACCTGGACAGATGGTTGTTAAAATTGTTCATGATGAATTGGTTCGTGTCCTTGGAAATGAAGGCGTTGTGAGCGATTTAAATGCTCCGGCACCGGTTGTGATCATGATGATTGGTTTGCAAGGTTCTGGAAAAACAACAACAACAGCAAAGCTTGCAAAACGTTTTACGGACAAAAATAATAAAAAAGTTCTCATGGCGTCATTAGATACACGCCGTCCTGCGGCACAGGAGCAACTGCGCCAATTGGGAGAACAAGCAAAACTTGCAAGTCTACCTATTATTGCTGGGCAGTCTCCCGTCGATATCGCATCACGTGCGGTACAGGCCGCAAAATTGGGTGGGTATGATGTGCTGATTCTTGATACAGCAGGACGGAACCATATTGATGAAGCTTTGATGCTTGAATTGGCTGAAATTAAAGCATGTTCTTTGCCCCATGAAATTATGCTGGTGGCTGATAGTCTTACGGGTCAAGATGCTGTGCATTTGGCACGCTCTTTTGATGAGCGGGTGGGAATTACAGGAATTATCTTAACGCGGATGGATAGTGATGGTCGCGGTGGTGCTGCTCTTTCAATGCGTGCCGTGACTGGAAAGCCGATTAAAGCGATTGGAATTGGTGAAAAAATAGAGGCTTTGGAAGAGTTCCATCCCAGTCGTATTGCTGATCGTATCCTCGGAATGGGCGATATTGTTTCTTTGGTGGAAAAAGCTGCTGAAACAATGGATCATGAGAAAGCAGCTGCTTTGGCAAAAAAAATGCAAGCTGGAAAATTTGATCTCAATGACCTTGCAGAGCAATTGCAGAAAATGAAAAAACTTGGCGGAATGGGTGGCATTATGGGAATGTTACCGGGTATGGGTAAAGTAAAAGATCAGATTGCGGCTGCTGGACTTGATGACCGTTTGTTTAATCGTCAATTGGCTATTATTTCGTCAATGACACCCTTAGAGAGAGCCAATCCTGAGATTTTGAAACATAGCCGTAAACAACGCATTGCTAAGGGATCTGGTACAAGTGCTGCTGATATTAATAAGCTTTTGAAAATGCATCGCCAAATGACTGATATGGTCAAAGCTGTAGGTGGTAAAGGTAAAAGCGGACTGATGGGGAAAATGTTAGGAGGGCTTGGTGCTAAGATGGGGTTTGGTAGTATGGGAGCTGTTGGTGGAGATTCTGGAGCGCTTCCCGATTTATCAGGATTTGATCCAAAACAGCTCTCGACACTTCAAAAGCAGATTGAGAGTGGGAATGGAGGGAAGGGCCTGCCTGGTCTTCCAAGGCGTGGATTTACATTTCCTGGACTTTCCAATGGACCTGTAGAGAGGGGAAAATTTCCTCTGCATCCCAAGAAAAAATAAGATGCAAAGAGGGAAGGAAATATGATGCAGGAAAAAATGTTGGATGAATTGGCTCATTTGCGAGCGTCCATTGATAATTTTGATGCGGCCTTGATTCATATTTTGGCAGAGCGTTTTCGTTGTACAAAGGCTGTGGGGCATCTAAAAGCCCGTTATAATTTGCCTATAGTCGATCCTGTGCGCGAGGAAAGCCAAGTTGCGCGATTGCGACAATTGGCTGTAGAGAGTCATCTCGATAACGATTTTGCTGAGAGATTTTTGAAGTTTGTCATTGAAGAGGTTGTGCGTCAGCATGAAATCATTGCTGAAGAGCGAAAACAAAGTCAATCAATTTAAACGAAAGCCAAGACTGATATAGGAGATAAAATATGGCATTAAAAATTCGTTTGTCCCGTGGAGGTTCAAAAAAACGTCCTTACTATCATATTGTTGTGGCGGATGTTCGTAGTCCGCGCGATGGGCGGTTTCTTGAACGTGTTGGTGCATGGGACCCAATGTTGCCTAAAGATGGACCGCGTGTAAAACTGAATGAAGAGCGTATCCAGTATTGGCTTGGTCAAGGGGCGCAGCCAACAGATCGCGTTTTACGGTTTTTGGATGCTGCTGGCTTGAAAAAGCGTCCAACCCGCAATAATCCACAAAAAGGTGAGCCTGGTAAAAAAGCACAAGAACGCATAGCCGCTGCAAAGCAAGCCGCTGAAGAAGCTGCTGCAGCCACAGAAGAAGCGTGATTATTCTGAAAACAGAATTAACTTTACTTTTAAACGTTTTTTGAAGAAAAATGATGATTATCCGTTTTTGTTTATCAAAAACGGGTCTTCTTTAAAAGGATGTTTGATTTTTTCAATCAACATTGGTTTTTTTAGAGGTCAAAGATTTTTTTAAAAATCAATGGCGCGACCTTTGATTTCCCAATCTCCATAGCGTGAGGGATCTTTGCCGCCGCGTCCGCCATTTTCTAAGGGCTTTTCTTCATCTGTTTCATATTTGCGCCTTTCTTCAGCTTCATGGAGAGCGCGTTGTGCCGCGGGAGAAAGGGGTTGCTGTTTATCAACTGGTGCTTTTTGTTCGCTTATTTTTTGGTCTTTTTTATCCATTTTACACCTATTCCATTGAAGAAGCAGAAAGAAAACCCCATCATATAATATTAATTGTATTTTATCATGGAGTTTTTTGAGTAATGAACATAATGCGTACGGCCATGCTTTTGGCTTTTATGACGGCTCTGTTTATGGGAGTTGGTTATCTTGTTGGAGGGGGCGGGGGGATGATCATTGCGCTTGTGATGGCAAGTGGTTTAAATTTTTTTTCTTATTGGAATTCGGATAAAATTGTTTTACGCATGTATAATGCACGGGAAGTTGATCAGAATTCATCACCGATTTATTATAAAATTGTCAGTGATTTAGCGAGGAATGCTTCTCTTCCTCAACCAAAAATTTACGTTATTGAGAGTGTTCAGCCAAATGCTTTTGCTACTGGGCGCAATCCGCAAAATGCGGCCGTTGCGGCAAGCACTGGACTATTGAAGATGTTAAGTGCAGAGGAAATTGCCGGCGTTATGGCGCACGAACTAGCGCATATTGAGCATCGTGATACGTTAACAATGACGTTGACTGCAACGATTGCCGGAGCAATTTCTATGCTTGGGAATTTTGCTTTTTTTATGGGGGGAACGCGTCATTCTTCAGAACATTCTCATGGTGGAGGGCTTGGGAGTCTTATAGCTCTTCTTGTGGCGCCTTTTGCCGCGATGTTGGTACAAATGGCCATTAGCCGTACGCGTGAATATGCTGCTGATCGTCGTGGAGCTGAAATCTGTGGTAATCCGTTATGGTTGGCTTCTGCGTTGCGTAAAATTGCCGATGGTGGACGTGGGGTCTATAATGAAGAGGCAGAGCATAATCCAGCAACAGCGCATCTGTTTATTATTAATCCCTTGAGTGGTGAAGGAGCTGATAGCCTTTTTTCTACCCATCCAGCGACGGCAAATCGTATTGCTGCTCTTTATCGGCAGGCGGAAGAAATGAAGGGAAAAATGGTCAAAAATACAGGATGGGATGAAGAAGGTGGTTTGCAGGAAAAGAATTCTCTTCAACGCGTTACAAAGCGTCCCTCTTGGCTTCGTTATGAAGATACAAAGAAATCTTGATCATAAAGTTTTTGAGGGAATAAAGACGTAAGGGTATTGATTTGAAACACAAGAAAGCGGGGCATGTGTCCGAAAAAAATGTTCCTGGTTTAGCTGTTCGGCAGGTGTGTGTTCGTCTTTTGGGGGCGGTGCTTGATAGGCATGCCTCTTTTTCTGGTTTAACAGATAATGAACATGGGCATCCACAATATTTAGGGTTTTCACAACGAGATCGTTCGTTGTGTCGTGCTATTTTGGCAGCAGCTTTGCGTCATCGGGGGCAGATTACAGCTGCTTTATCACGCTTTTTGATGCGCCCTTTGCCTTCGCAAGCCTTTTCACTTCAGCATCTTTTGCATGTCAGTGTGGCACAAATTCTTTACCTAGATATTCCTGATCATGCTGCACTTGATTTAGCCGTGCGTGTGGCTAAACTTGATCCACGTATGCGCCGTTTTTCGGGGGTAGTCAATGCTCTTTTACGCAATGTTGCTCGTGAGGCGGTGTTTTTACGCCAACAAGTGTCTACTATTGAAGAGGTTCCAGCGTGGTTTGGGCAGCTTTTGGTTTCAACTTATGGCAAAGAAAAAGCTGATCAAATTTTGGCCATTCAAAAACTTGAGCCTCCTCTCGATTTGACTGTTAAATCCGATAGTGTTGGGTGGGCTAAACGGCTTGAAGGTGTTGTTTTGCCTAATGGTTCTATTCGGTTGAGTCGTTTGAATTGTTCTGTTACTGATTTACCAGGTTATACAGAGGGGGCTTGGTGGGTTCAGGATTTTGCTGCGGCGTTGCCTGCTTCTTTACTTGGGAATATTAAGGGTAAAAATGTTGCTGATCTTTGTGCAAGCCCTGGCGGAAAAACAGCACAATTGGCTTTGCAAGGAGCTAAGGTGACAGCAGTCGATCTGTCTGCTAATCGGTTAAGGCGTTTAAAGGCGAATATGGAAAGGCTTCATTTTTCCGTTTGCACTTGGCTAGGGGATGTGAGAGATTTTCAACCTCAACAGCTTTTTGATGCTGTTCTTCTTGATGCTCCTTGCTCTTCTACAGGAACAATCCGTCGTCATCCAGATATTTTATGGACAAAATCGGGCGAAGATATCGCCAAATTAGCGGCGTTGCAATATGACTTGCTTGTCGCAGCAATTGCTTTGGTGAAAAAGGGGGGGTGTCTTGTTTTTTCCAATTGTTCCTTAGCAAGAGAAGAAGGTGAAGATCTTATTGAGAAAATTTTATCGGAACGTAATGACATTGTTTTAGAACCTATTGGTAGGGAGGAAATGGGCGCAATGGCGCATTTGCTCTCAGTTAAGGGGACTTTACGAACAACTCCTGCGGATTTTTGTCAGCAAAATGTTAACGTTGAGAAAAACCTGTTTTTAGGAATGGATGGTTTTTTTGCGGCACGCTTGCGGAAAGTGGCTTAATTAACGGTTCATTTACTAAAATGGCTGAAATTGTACATGATTCAGTACGGATGGAGTTGAAATTGTGGCGATTGCAGTAAAAGGTTCTCAGATAAAGGCATCGGACTTTGGGTATAGGATACACCAGTTTATACGGCGTTTATCGGTTGGTCCTCTGTTTCGTTGGCGGTTTTCGGGATTTCGTCCCCATAAAATTTTAGCGCATCCCATTGATTTGCATTTCGCTGATCCGATGATGGCGCACGAATTTTATCACGGTCGTTTTGCTTTTGCTGGCCATATTGTTCATGCTGGTGCTGTTTCGCCTTTTGCGTTGGTTCCACCCGCACCGGAATGGGAAGCGGCTTTGCATGATTTTCATTGGTTGCGCCATATGGCAGCAGCAGAGAGTGATTTGGCTGTAGCACATGCGCGTTCTCTCTTAGAGGATTGGCTTGATCATGGTGGTAAAAAAGTAAAGGGGCTTGCTTGGAGCGGGCCGGTTGTGGCACGACGTTTGATTTCGTGGATTTGCCATTCGAAAATGTTGTTGCAAGGGGCAAGTGAGCGGTTTGAAAAACGCTTTTTACGTGCGCTTGGTTTTCAATTTCGTTATTTGCGCACAACGATTTGGAGTATGGAAAACAATGAACAACGTTTACAAGCTGCTGCTGCTTTGACATTTGCCTCTCTTGCTTTGCCTATTTCTGCGGCAATCAAAAAAAAGGTGCATACCTTCCTGAGAGAGGAGCTTTCACGCCAAATCTTGGTTGATGGTGGTCATATTTCACGTAGTCCTGCCATCTTGCTCAATTTGTTATCGGATTTATTATCTTTACGTCATCTTTTTATGAAAAGTAATGAAACAGCGCCGCGTATCCTCATTGATTCTGTTGAACGGATGTTGCCAGCTTTACGGTTTTTTATCCACGAAGATCAGACATTGGCGCATTTTAATGGGGTTGGACCACTGGTCTGTGAGCGTTTATCAACCGTTTTAAAGCTTGATGAAACAGCTGGACACCCTTTTAGTTATGCACGTTATTCAGGGTTTCAACGTTTACAAGCCAATCAAACGACAGTGCTTGCAGATACAGGAAAATTTCCACCACGCTTTGTTGCACAACATGCTGGATCTGGATGTTTGTCCTTTGAAATGTCTTCACGAGGGAGCCGCTTTATTATCAATACCGGTGTTAACCCTTATGGACGCGAGGAATATCGGCATTTAGGACGTGTCACTGCTGCACATTCAACAGCAACGGTTAATGATTGTTCAGTGGGCATTTTTCATAAAAAAAAGAGGAAAGGCGCTTCACTTTTGCTTGAGGGACCAACGGATGTTAAGGTGCGCCGTATAGAGGATTCAGAAAAAACTGGTTTTATTGCTAGTCATGATGGCTATGTGCGTCCTTTTAATCTTGTCCATGAGCGTGGTCTTATTTTAGCAACAAATGGGACAATGATCGAAGGTTTTGATCGCTTTTTCACGCCACCTAAGGGCCTTTCAAAAAGATATAAGGCAGATCAAAATGAACAGCATAATGTTGCTGTTCGGTTCCACCTTCATCCACACGTAGAAGTTAATTTTGATGGCAATGGTGTACGGTTAGTCGCTAAAGGGGGACAAGAGTGGTATTTTATATCACCTGATGCTGATATTTTTCTTGAAGATTCGATTGATTTTGCCGAACGCATAGGTCCGCAACGCACACAACAGATCGTGTTGTATTTCCGTCCTGCATTTCAAGAAAAAGTTCGTTGGCGCTTTACGTGCCATCCATAAACAATGATCAGATTCTTTATACGGATAAAGAGGAAACTATTCTTTGTGCGTTAAAAAAGATATTGTCTCCTTTCAGTGTATTTTGATAACGGCATATGCTATAAATGTGAGCGTATCTTTCTCGAATTGTCATTGTTTTTATTTTTAGGATTCTTCTTATGGGCGTTGTTGCAAAAAGTTTCCCCATACCTGATCTCCATCGGGTTCGTCGTGCTCTTCTTTCCGTGTCGAATAAAACCGATTTGGTTCCATTTGCGCAAGCGCTCCATACTTATGGTGTTGAATTGATTTCAACAGGAGGGACAGCTAAAGCTTTGATGGCTGCTGGTTTACCTGTTAAAGATGTTGCTGAAATTACAGGATTTCCAGAAATAATGGATGGGCGTGTTAAAACACTTCATCCTTTGATTCATGGTGCTCTCCTAGGTGTAAGACAGGATCCTAGCCATAGGCAAGCTATGGAAAAGCATGGTATCCATGGAATTGATCTTCTGGTGGTCAATCTTTATCCTTTTGAAGAGACTTCTCAATCCGGTGCTGATGAACAAACAATCATTGAAAATATTGATATTGGTGGACCGGCAATGATTCGCGCGGCGGCAAAGAATCATGCTTACACTGGTGTTCTTACAGCCGTGAGTGATTATGATGCAGTTCTTGCGGAATTAAAGAAGCATGATGGGTGCTTAAGTTTATCTATGCGACGTCAGTTGGCACTGCGTGCTTATGCACACACCGCTGCTTATGATGCCGCAATAGCGGCATGGTTTGCACAGAATTTAAAAGTTGAAACGCCATCGTGGCAGAGTTTTTCTGGTCGTCTTGAAAATGTTATGCGCTATGGAGAAAATCCACATCAAAAAGCGGCATTTTACCGTAATAGTGAGAAACGTTTTGGTGTTGCAACAGCTAAACTTTTGCAAGGGAAAGCACTCTCTTATAACAATATGAATGATACAGATGCGGCATTTGAACTTGTAGCAGAATTTGATTCTCAAAAGACTGCGGCTGTTGCGCTTATTAAGCATGCTAATCCTTGTGGTGTTGCAGAAGGGCGAAGTTTAAAAGAGGCTTATTTGAAAGCTCTGATGTGTGATAATGTTTCAGCGTTTGGTGGAATTGTTGCGTTAAATCAAACTCTTGATGAAGAATGTGCAGAAGAGATTGTCAAAATTTTTACAGAAGTGATTATTGCTCCTGATGCGACGGTGGCCGCACGTGAAATTATTGCTAGGAAAAAAAATCTTCGTTTATTGATAACAGGGGGTGTTCCTGATCCACGGAGTGAGGGGCTGCTTGTTAAAACACTTGCTGGCGGACTGTTGGTACAATCGCGTGATAATAGGGTGGTTGATAATCTCAAACTGCAAGTGGTGACAAAGCGGGCACCAAGCCAAGATGAAATGCGTGATCTTCAATTTGCTTTTCGGGTGGTGAAGCATGTTAAATCAAATGCTATCGTTTATGCAAAAAAGTGCGCAACTGTTGGAATTGGTGCCGGTCAAATGAGCCGTATTGATTCAGCAAAAATTGCTGCGCGTAAAGCTGAAGAAAGCGCGCAAAGAGCGGGCTTAACAGAGTCTCCTGCTAAAGGGTCGGTGGTTGCATCGGATGCATTTTTCCCTTTTGCAGATGGTCTATTGGCAGCTGTGGAAGCTGGTGCAACAGCGGTTATTCAGCCGGGGGGGTCAATGCGCGATGAAGAAGTTATTGCAGCAGCTGATGCCCATGATTTAGCTATGGTCTTTACAGGTGTTCGGCATTTTCGCCATTGATGCTTAGGGTAATTGCTCTCTACCCATGGGATCAGTTTCTCATGTTATAAGTGCATATCTGTTATGAAGTTATAGCACAACTCTTTTTTGTAATTTGCTCTATCTTACACTCAATGATGAGTTAAATGAGGTTTGGGGGTGAAGATATGAATATTCTACGTTCTTATAGTAATTGGCGTCGTTATCGACGCACAGTTAATGCATTAAGCCATCTTTCAGCACATGAATTGAATGATCTTGGCATTTATCGTGGTAATATTCATTCAATTGCACGCTATTATTCGCATAAATCTTTTTAGAATTTGTTCATGATAGCATTTAAGAGAGCATGTGTTGGAGTGGCATTTGTGTGCTTGCTGGTTGATATCACGTGCTGTTTTTTGGAAAAGCAATAAAGTGGTGTGTAAAATTTCAATACAACAGAACAGGGTATGCTCTGTTGTAGAACTTCTGTTTCTCAAAGAAAGAGCGTTTTATAGCCATATTTCAGCGGGGAGGTCTTTTTTCTCTTTTTTAGCGTTTTTGTCGCAAGAGGAAAAGAGAACCACCTAGAACACCAGCAGCTAAAATAAACCACGTGATGGCATAGACAAGATGATTATTTCGAAAATGCACAACCGTTAAGCCAGCAATGGGCAAGCTTTTTTGCGGGGCTGTTTTTTTTCCAGCATCAATAAAATAAGGAGCAACGCTGGATAAACCAAGTTTTTGAGCCATAGCAGGAAGATCACGGGTATACCATAAATTACTATCAGGATTATTTTTGCGTGGGAAAAATCCATTTTTTTCACTCATACGTAATAAACCTATGATCGTTATTTGCTCTGTATTTTGATTAGAATATTGATGGGTTGATCTTTCGTTATGTGTTTGCTCGGCTTTTTGAAAGTCATGACGTGCATCCATGGGAATAAAACCACGATTCACAAAGGTTAGGGTGTTTTCAGCTGTTTGTAAGGGGGTTAAAACCCAGTAGCCCGTGGTATTTTGCGCAACAGCAGTGACAAAAATATTTTTATCTGTCAAAAATTTCCCTGTAATGATGACAGGGCGATACTCATCTTTTTCAAAAGTAACATGTTTCCATTGATTTGGTGGTGGTGCTTTGATGGGAGGCAAATGGATACGTTGATTGGCACTGGTGATAAGATTCGTTTTCCAGTCTAATCGTTGTATTTGCCAGACACCTAGTGCGCTAAAGAGAAGAAAAAAACACGTCAATAAAATGCCAAAGAGAAGTGAAGAAAAACGGCTCTGTTTTTGTTGAGGCTCTGTCATAGTAGGAACTGTTGTGCTCATGATTAATGCTTCCCCTTGTAGAATGACACGCATTCTTTTAGCACTATTGGGTGTTAAAAAAAACATTTTGTACGTCTTTTATGGGAAATCATGCAAAAATTAGCTTACAAGAGATGCAAAAGATTCTACAAAAGACTTGACCTTTTGCTATCGACACCCTATTAGAAACAAAACTTCTCAATAATACCGTCCAAGGGATTGTTGTGCGCTTTTTGCGTTGATTCTGTTTTTCGGGTATTGAGATTTAAGAGTTTCTTAGAGTTTAAAGGTGAAGTTTATGTCTCGTGCCTGCGAATTGACAGGGAAAACAGTTCTTTATGGTAATAATGTTAGCCATGCGAATAATAAAACGCGTCGTCGTTTTTTACCAAATCTTTGTAATGTGACGTTGATTTCAGAGGTGTTACAGCAGAGTTATCGCTTGCGTGTTTCGGCAAGTGCTTTGCGTTCTGTTGAGCACCGCGGTGGGCTTGATAGCTTTTTGGTTAAAGCTGATGATAAAGAATTGTCACAACGTGCCCGTTTGTTAAAACGCCAAATTATTAAGAAAAAAGCTGAAGAGAAGGCTGAAAAAGCAGCGTAGTTGCTTTTCGTTTCTAAGCTGTCGTTTGGCTTTTTATGCTTTGATTACTGTATTTTATTGGTTCCATACCCCAAGTTAAAAAAATGTCTTCAATACAGAGTCTTTTATTTGCACAGCGGGAGAGAAAGTATGTTGTTTTCTCTATCTTTGCGATGTGTTTTGCTGTAACCGCTTCTAATATTTTGGTGCAGTATCCTGTCTATTGGTTCGGTTTAAATGAAATTCTAACCTATGGTGCTTTTACCTATCCAATTGCTTTTCTGATCAATGATTTGACCAATCGTTTTTATGGTCCAGCCGCGGCACGGCGCGTGGTTTATGCTGGTTTTGTTTCTGGTGTCGTTGTTTCTTGGATCTTGGCTACACCGCGACTTGCAATCGCTTCTAGTTTAGCATTCTTATTGGGACAACTGCTTGATATTATTGTTTTTACTCCTTTGCGGCGTAAAACATGGTGGAAAGCACCTTTAGCAGCAGCGTTGGTTGGTTCAGCTTTGGATACGGTTTTATTTTTTTCCCTTGCTTTTGCTAGCTTTTTTTCCTTTATCGATCAGATGACAGGTTATCCCAATAGTTCGCTTTTGGGGACTACTCTTTTGGGAAAGGTTGAGATTCCAATTTGGCTCTCACTTGCTTTTGGTGATTTTTTAGTAAAAATTATTATGAGTCTGGTTATGTTGATTCCTTATGGAACAATCCTTAGAGCTGTAAAAGCTCCTCTTGGTAAAAATCATTCAAAAGATAAATCATCCTTTGTTGGGAACGAATAAGATTGATTTATCCCCTTCTGATTCTTGGAGGAAGAAGGGGATCGTTTTGTCTTTATAGAGGAATAATTTATAACGATCATTTATTCTTGCACATTTTGAACGAGAGTCTCGGATGTAATAGGTTTTTCCAATTTCAAATGCTCTCATCATCCATCAATAAAGATTGTTTCCTTTTATGTCATAAGGAGGCGGGGAGTGGTCAAAATCGTTTAAGAAAAAACGAACGATGTTTCTCGTGAAGCGTTTAAATATGAAAGTCTTTAACAGTATTGAGAGCTGAAAAATATACAAATGTAATATAATGGTGCTAGTTTGGATAGATGCCTCTTCCAAGGTCATAACGTGCTATCGTGCGGCTGATTTAAAAAGTTCTTTTTAATCTTTTATGGCGATGAGATTTTTTATTGCTAAAGAGCCCTTCTAATTGCTTTGTTATAGCACTGGCGAGCTCTTCAGCATTCATAATTGTAACAGCATGTTGATAGTAGCGCGTGACATCATGCCCAATACCAATGGCAATGAGTTCTATAGGAGAATGGGTTTGGATTTCTTGAATCACTGCGCGTAAATGTTTTTCCAGATAATTGCTGGAATTAACCGATAGAGTTGAATCATCAACAGGAGCTCCATCAGAAATGACCATGAGAATGCGGCGTTGTTCTCGTCGTGATAAAAGGCGTTGATGAGCCCAAATCAAGGCTTCACCATCGATGTTTTCTTTTAGCAATCCCTCCTGCATCATTAAACCTAAATTACGCCGTGCTCGACGCCATGAGGTATCGGCACTTTTATAGATGATATGACACAAATCGTTGAGGCGTCCTGGATTATGGGGTTTATTTTGGCTAAGCCACTGTTCGCGCGATTTTCCGCCTTTCCAAGTTTTTGTGGTAAAGCCTAAAATTTCAACTTTGACACCGCAACGTTCAAGTGTTTGTGCTAAAATATCTGCACAACTTGCCGCAACAGTAATTGGTCGTCCGCGCATTGATCCTGAATTATCAATGAGAAGAGAAACAACGGTATCACGAAAATGAGTGTTGCTTTCCATTTTGAAAGAAAGTGGTTGCATTGGGTCAATGATAAGACGGGAAAGCTTTGCTGTATCAAGATATCCTTCCTCAAGATCAAAATTCCAATTACGATTTTGTTGTGCCATAAGACGGCGCTGTAGGCGATTGGCTAAACGCCCGACAATGTTTTGCAGATGATTGATTTGCTTATCAAGATAATGACGCAACTGATCCAATTCGTTTTCAGAACAAAAATCTGTCGCTTCTAGAACTTCATCAAATTGTCGGGTAAAAACTTTATAATTACCAAGTCTTTCCATTTGTTCTGAAACAGTGAAAAGGCGTTTGGATTGGCTCGATTTTTTTTGCCAAGGTCTTTTGTCTTGTTTTTCCTCGGCTTTATCGCTGTCATTTGATTGTGTTGCTGGCGTTTTCCCGTTGTTTTTTGCATCACTTTCTTGTTCTGTTGTTGCTTGTTCCTCACTTTGTGTCTTTTTCTCTCTGTTGCTTTCTTCTCCTGCTTGATGTTCAGGTTCACACTGGTTTTTTAATTTTTTATTGTTTTCACTGTCAGAAATTTCTTCTAGTTGGACCGCCATTTTTAAGGCAACAAGCATTTGACGAACAATTCGTGCAAAAGCAGGTTGGTTGTAAATATGGTGTGTTAGTTCGTTCAGTTCTTTTGCAGCTTTTTGTTCAATTTCTTGACGCCATAATTCTAAGACAGGTCCAGATTCTTTTGGGGGAGGGCGTTTCGTTATTTTTTCACGTAATAAAAGCGCAATGGCTTCTTGGATGGGGGCTTCACTTTGAGTGTTAATCTTTTGATAATGGGCCCTTTGATATTTATCGGCAAGCATACTGTCGAGATTTTGGGCAATTCCCTCCATGGTTAAAGTGCCGATTGCTTCAACACGTGTTTGCTCGAGAGCTTCAAAGACGGCACGTGCTTCTGATTCTTGTGGAATAAATTGTGCGTGAATGCGACTATCATGCCATGCCGTGCGTAGAGCCATGGAATCGCCTAATCCGCGTGTAATCGTTATGTCTTTCTTTGTTACATGGTGTGGCAATTCTGGTAAACGCGCATAATGTTCACTCAAAGATGGTCTGTTATGGCTAAAGGAAACTTCAAGCTTGTGCGTACCAGCAATGGCACGGATACAGGTGGAAAGTGCTTTTTTAAAAGCTATAGCATTAAGAGTAGAGGCGGGAGAATCATTGGTTAAATTTTTGCTGTTATCGCCAGTATCGGTAGTCATCATTGACAGATTCCTTAAGGCGAAACACCATGAATGAGTGATTCGGGAAGTTCTTCTCCAAAGGCACGTTGATAAAATTCGGCGACAGTGGCGCGTTCAAGTTCATCACATTTATTGAGAAAAGTCAGTCGAAAGGCAAAGCCAACATTTTGAAAAATGTCCGTATTTTCTGCCCAAGTGATGACTGTGCGTGGGCTCATGACTGTTGAAAGATCTCCATTCATAAAAGATTGGCGTACCATCTCAGCAACATGGACCATTTGTGAGATTGTCTTTTTTCCTTCTGTTGTTTGGAAAGATTTGACCTTTGAACAAACAATGTGAACCTCTTTATCATGAGGTAAATAATTGAGTATTGTCACAAGAGACCAGCGGTCCATTTGGGCTTGATTGATTTGTTGTGTGCCATGATAAAGTCCTGTTGTATCACCAAGACCAATGGTATTTGCAGTTGCAAAAAGGCGAAAGGCTGAATGCGGCGTGATGACACGGCTTTGGTCAAGCAAGCTTAGTCGTCCTGAAGCTTCGAGAACGCGTTGAATGACAAACATAACATCGGGACGACCTGCATCATATTCATCGAAAACAAGAGCAATGTTGTTTTGATAAGCCCAAGGCAAAATGCCCTCTTTAAATTCAGTGATTTGGAGTCCATCTTTCAAAACAATGGCATCTTTTCCTACAAGATCAATACGGCTGACATGGCTGTCGAGATTAATTCGTATACAAGGCCAATTAAGACGTGCCGCAACTTGTTCAATATGTGTCGATTTCCCAGTGCCATGATAACCGGAAATCATGACACGACGGTTAAATGCAAAACCCGCTAAAATCGCTAAAGTTGTTGGCTGATCAAAAATATAATCAGGATCTATATCGGGGACGTGGGCGCTTTTCGTGCTAAAAGCAGGGACTTTCATATCCGTATCAACATTAAACAGATCACGAGCACAAAGGGTGAGATCGGGCACATTTTCAACTGTTAGCTTTGTTTTTGTCATTGTTTTTCCGGAAGGGAAAGGGTGCTCTTTGTTCATTCGTTAAAAAACGATACAAGAGTTAGAACACTTATGCAATGCCCTATAATGAGACTTTTGGATATCAGAGAAGCCTTTTATCAGATGTTCTCTCATATGTTGCAACAAGTTGGCACCATTACACTCTTTTTTAGCGCAAAATGTTGCAACAATTCCTGCTATTTAGACGTTTCATTAAAGGCATTTTTACTCCTTTTTTTTCGTTGTGTATTCGCACGAGAGGCTTACTTGTGATGTGCAAAGGGATGGTTTTGATTGATATTCAACATGAGCAGGATTGAAATGAGAAAATCTGAGGATATTTGTGCCCCTCATTCAAGAGGCAAAACGACAAATTATAGGCATGTAAAATATTACGAAAACGTTCTTCTGAAGAACGGTTGCCACCATTGGAATCGGGTTATCTTTATAAATCAAGACCTTGCTAAAAGTATGCTTCGTATAAGAATAGGTTTATATGGGGATGCGTTCCTCTAGCACAAACCAGATTTTTTAAGCAAATTATAGGCATGCAAAACATCGCGAAAACGTTCTTCTGAAGAACGGTTGCCGCCATTGGAATCGGGATGGTGTTTCTTTACAAGCTCTTTATATTTTGTTTTGATATCTTCAGATGAAGCGTTTGCTGGTAATCCCAATGTTTCAAAAGCTTTCGCTTCTAAGGGCTTTAATTTTCGTGATAAATTATTGGTTGAATGACGTTTGGTAAAGAGCGTGAAGGGATCACGCATACGGTTTTGGTAAGCAGCTGTTCCAGAGCGAATTTGTGCGTAATGTGCAGCTGTTTTTTTTGATGTGCCATTACTAAAATCGGTAGGCCATGTTGGACGATGTCCTGTAAGGGCATCCTTTTGGAACTTTGCAATATCTTTATCACTAAGGCCAGAGAAATAATTGAAATTTTTATTATAAGCACGCACGTGATCAATACAAAAAAACAGATATTGACCTTCGTGATTTCGACCTGCTGGCGCTTTATGGGCGCCTGCTTTCTCACAGCCTTCCCATTGACATTGCTGTACTTGTGATTCAGCCTGATCTTTTTTATTGGAGCTGATTCGAATTGAGTCGAATAATTTAGATGTTGTTACCATGTCTTTAGGTTTATGCAAAATTGATCGGTTTGACAAGAATTGACTTTTGAAAAATTTGTTCCCACACTCTTTGTTGACTAAAAAAGCCCATTCCAGAATTCATTTTTTTAAGGAACAAAAATGTCTACTCCAATTCAAACAATAATCACGATGAAACTCCAAGATGCTTTTCATCCACAAAAACTTGAAGTCATTAACGAGAGTCATCTTCATGAAGGGCATCCCCATGAAGAGCATGCTTTTGATGGGAAAGGGGAAACGCACTTTCGGGTGAAAATTCTCTCTTCTTCTTTTGCAAGCATGACGCGTGTGGAGATCCATCGAGCAATTTATCAAGTCTTGCAAAAAGAACTTGCTACTTCTGTTCATGCTTTGGCACTTGAAGTTGGATCCGTTTAATTTCTCTTTTTGTTTAAATTTTTCAAGAACGGGGATGCGCTTTTTGATAAATTTCTAATAAGCGGTCTGTATCAATATGGGTATAGACTTGCGTGGTGGAAAGGCTGCTATGGCCAAGAAGTTCTTGAATGGTTCGCAAATCTCCCCCCCGTGATAAAAGATGGGTGGCAAAAGAATGACGCAATGTATGGGGGGTGGCGGTTTCTGGTAAACCAAGACTTGCACGTAAGTTGCGAACAGCACGTTGAATTATGGCTGGCTGTAAAGGACCACCACGAGCACCACGAAACATTGGTTGGTTATTTGCCAAAGGATACGGGCAGCATTTGAGGTAATTGTGGACCGTTTCGTAGACAATTTTTATGAGCGGAACGAGGCGCGTTTTTTGACCCTTTCCAGTGACAAACAAACTCGTTTTTTCAGGATCAGAAAATTGTTCCGGTGTAAGTGCTAGAGCTTCTGATATCCGCATGCCACAGCCATAAAGAAGCATCAAAACAGCAGCATTGCGGGCAGTAATCCATGCCTCATTCTCCTGTTGATTTTCTTGTTTAACGATATGAAGGGCTGATTTTATAGCCAAAGGTTTTGGAAGCGATTTTGGTTGTTTTGGGGTTCTAACAAGCTTAGCAGCAGGGACATTGACGATGCCTTCTCGAGATAAATATCTAAAAAAAGAACGCAAACCCGCTATCCCACGGCTTAAAGAGCGAGCGCTGACCTTCTGTGTCCGACGATAAGCCAAATAAGCGCGCAAATCAATAACGCGCAAATTGGCTAGATCATCAAAAGTTGGCTCACATCCTAAATGTTGACAGAGAAAAAACAAAAATTGCCGCGTATCGCGTTCATAAGCTTGTGCTGTTTTTGTTGCCATACGTCGTGTTTGCACAAGATTATCTAACCAGTTTTTCCTTGCCGTTAAAAGGGCATGGTTGGCTGGAATCAGCAAGACATCTTTGCTTTTTCTATTGTCTTTTTTTGTGGGCATTTCTTAATTGAGGGTTTCTTTCTTTTTCAGTGTTTCCTTTTCAGAGTTATCGCTGTCTTTTTGTAGGGACTCTTCGTGATTCATAAGGCGCTTTTCACCTTTTAGAGAGAGTATTTTTAAAAGATTGTGCGTTGACATCAGATGCGCAAAAATTAACCCTAAAAAGCCGTTTTTATGGAGTTTGGCAAGTTGATTTGCCGAGAGTTTATTGAGTTTTTCTTCATCAACAACCCAAAAATGTTCCAATTGCGCTGAAAGGCCTTTGTCATTTTTTACATTGATGGATTTTTGACTAAGAAGGTCCATCTCCACAAGAGCATCAATAAATTCAGTGGTTTTTTCCATAGCAATTTTAAAGCTTTCAAGAAAATGAATACGCTCTTCCATAAAAGGAGAAATAGATCCATCTGAATTAAAGAGCTCTGTTCCTGCAACTTCATTGAACATGCCTGATTGCTGATCAAAACAAACGGAAAGTTCTTTTTCATTTTGCAGTTGTGCAAGAACAAAAGGATAACGACGGACAAAGGCCGGAACATAAGTATTTCGTTCCCAATTTTTATCAGAGGTGATGTAATCATTTTCGTCGTTAGAAAGACCGACAAGAGCAGCTGATGTGTAGTGTTTTTTCTTATTCTCGTCCTCTGCACACATAAACAAGATAGGGTAATCTAGGGCAGCTTGAAAATACTCACTACTTGCTAAAGGAACCCAATGTGTATCTTTGGCGAAGGACATATCGCTTGGAGGAGAAAATTTAAGGTTTTTATGGGTAACTTTATTAATTGGGGTAATATCTTTGTACAACAGCATAATATTTGCCATAAGGCTTCTCCTTATTATTCATTTGTTTTTGTTACCAAGAAAGGTCTTTTTGGAAGATTTTGATATGGCAACAAGATTTAATAGCAAAGTTATAAGACTTAGGGAATCATTTTGAAGAGATGATATTTTTATATGGAATATAATGGAAAAAAGCTTAAAAATAAAGTCCACCTTGCCATTATTGGTGTCCCTCATGGTATAAAAGGGGATGTTTTGATCAAAGTTTTAAGTGCTGAACCCCAGCGCTTAAAAGCTTATGGTACTCTTTATGATGATGGAGGGCGCTCTTATGAAATTGTAACGCTTCGCATGCAAAAAAAGAATGCGATTGTGCATTTTAAAGGGATTGAAGATCGCAATGCTGCTGAGAATTTAAAAGGGATTCACCTTTATGTTTCTCGTGATCAATTGCTTGATGATTTGGATGAGGATGAATTTTATCAAGTTGATTTAATTGGGCTTCGTGTTCAAGATTGTGTTGATCAAATTTTAGGAGAGGTGAGTGGTTTTTTTAATTTTGGAGCTGGTGATTTGCTTGAAATACGCTTGAATACAGGAAAAACTGTACTTATTCCGTTTAGCAAGGCAGCAGTGCTAGAAATTTGCATTGCTTATGGTTTTCTTGTTGTTGATCCAGTGGCCGCTGGTTTGAGCGATGATAAAAAGATTGAGGGTTTGAAGCAAAAATAAAAAATTAAAAGTGACGGCAACAAAATGAAAAGTGAAAAAAACACAAGAATTAAGTTTTTGAACAGATGTGTTGGCGTTTTATCCTGAAATGTTTTGGGATTTTTAGAGCTTCTTAGCAGGGTAAGCACTCAAAAGAGCCGATAGGGTGATTGGAGACAGTGCAAGTGAGCGATTTTGCTTTGGATAAAGATTATAGCGTTGATGATACACTGGTTGATACTGATTGTAGTATGACTTGGGCGAAAGGTGAAATGAAAGAATAAAATGAAGTTTCAAGCACGCATTTTAACACTTTATCCTGAAATGTTTCCTGGATTTTTAGGGTATTCCTTAGCAGGGCAGGCTTTAAAGAAGGGAATATGGTCATTGGAGACAGTGCAAATTAGAGATTTTGCTTTAGATAAACACCATAGCGTTGATGATACACCAGCTGGTGGTGGCGTTGGTATGGTGATGCGGGCGGATGTGTTAGCGGCCGCACTCGATAGTTGTCCACATGATTCGCCAAGATTGTTGATGAGTCCACGTGGGCGACCTTTTAACCAAACTTATGCGCGCTCTTTGGCATGTGAATCGGGAGTAACCTTGGTTTGTGGGCGTTTTGAAGGCGTCGATGAGCGGGTCATAGAAGCGCGGAAATTGGAGGAAGTCTCCATCGGTGATTATATTCTTTCAGGGGGAGAAACGGCGGCATTGGTTGTTTTGGATGCACTTATCCGTCTTCTTCCTGGCGTTATGGGGAATGCACTTTCTGGAGAGTGTGAAAGTTTCGAGAATGGTTTGTTGGAACATCCTCACTATACGCGTCCTGCTGTTTTCGAAGGACGAACTATTCCACCAGTGTTAACATCAGGCCATCACAAAGCTATCGCGGATTGGCGCCAACAACAAGCTGAACTGATAACACGTCAACGTCGTCCTGATCTTTATGCACGTTATCATAAAAATCGTCAGAAAACTTGATTCATCTTGTAAGGTAGTGTATTGCATAGCTCTCTCTTGAGAGCGTTTTTCTGTGAAGAATGTTCTGTCGTTCCAAGATAATGAAGAAATGGTGTATTCGCTCCTGCATAAAGCATAGCCTAAAGAACTTCTTTTCTTTGTATGAAAAGGCTTTTTCGGTAAAAGTTGAGCGCTCTGACTGTTCGATAAAGAATATGAAGGATGAAAGAAATGAATATTATCGCACAGCTTGAAGCTGAACAATGTGCAAAAATTGAAGCAAAGCGCCAATTACCTGCTTTCCAACCAGGCGATACAGTTCGTGTCATGGTGCGCGTGACTGAAGGCACACGGACTCGTGTTCAGGCATATGAAGGAGTTTGTATTGCACGTTCAGGCGGTGGGTTGAATGAAACTTTTACAGTGCGTAAGATTTCTTATGGCGAAGGTGTTGAGCGCGTTTTTCCAATTTATTCTCCCTTGATTGAAGCTGTTGAACTTGTGCGTCGCGGTAAAGTGCGTCGTGCAAAACTTTATTATCTTCGTGGCTTGAGAGGTAAAGCTGCGCGTATCGCGGAAAAAAGAGATTACCGGAAAAAAGCTGAAAAAAATGCTGGACCTACAGAAGGAACAGCCGTTGATTTAGATGCCGCAACACAAGTTTCCGAGTAAGGCTTGTCTCTGCTGGAATTTATGTCAAAGTATCTTTATGCTGCTTCCTAGAAGCTCAAGAAGTAGCTTTGCGTCAGTCTGTAATGTCAAACTTCTCAAAATTTCTGTTCCTTATAATGATGGCTAAAATCTGAAAGTGAAGTTTTCAGAAGAAGAATTGTTGATGTTCAAAAAAAGAATTAAGTATACTTGAAAAAATGTATGTTTCTCTTTGAGAAAAGATGTTAGACCTTTGACGTAAAGATAAAATTGTATTAAATTAAGGCGGGTTTTACAGCTTGTGGCTGTGGAGCAATCGGTTTTTTTATGCGTGACCTTTAATCCGTTATTTGAGATAACCGACCTGTAAGATTGGTATCTTTAAGATGCCAAATTAAGTGGAAATGATAATGCATTTGGCCGTTTTGTGCGAATTTTATCGCTCATAATGCGGTTGTAATAAAGCCAGGTCAGGATGTTTTATGACAGAGACAATTAGGATGAAAGAGCGCCCTCGTTCTCCCCATGTGAGTATTTATCGTTGGACCATCACCATGGCGATGTCCATCGCACATCGTATTACCGGTATGGCTCTTTATTTCGGAATAGTCTTTCTTGCCCTTTGGCTGGTTGCAGTCAGCTGTGGGGCGGAGGCATTTAGAATGGTCAATGAGATTTATAGTTCTTGGCTTGGCCTTTGTGTCTTGTTTCTTTATACTTTAGCTGGGGTTCATCATATGGTTGGTGGTATTCGTCACATTGTTTGGGACCTGAAACCTTGCCTTTTGGCTAAAAAAAAGGCTACGGTGACTGCTTGGGCAACAGTGTTTATTTCTCTTATTGTTACCCTTGTCATTTGGGCTATTGGCTATAGCAATATTTAGCTGGGGGGTGGAGAGGCTATGAAAAAAGATTTTCGAACAGAACTTGCAAAAGTACGCGGGCGTGGAAGTGCTCATGAAGGAACAGAGCATTTTTGGTTGCAGCGTTTGACAGGTTTTATCAATCTACCGCTTTTGATCTTTTTTATCGTTGTTATTCTTTCCCTCGTTGGAAAGGACTATAGCATTGTCCGTGCACGGCTGGCGCACCCTGTTGTTGCTGTTTTAATGGGATTGATGACTCTTTCGGTCCTTTATCATATGAAACTTGGAATGCAGGTGGTTATTGAGGATTATATTCCTCGCGAGGGTTTCCGGTTATTGTTCTTGGTCTTAAATATTTTGTTTTGTTTTGTTTTGGGAGGTGTCATCATTTTTGCTCTTTTGAAAATTGCGTTGGGGGGCTAAAAATATGGTAAGCACAGGATCTCCTCTGAGTGCTAGAGCAGGGAATGTTCCTTATAGCACTGTAGATCATAAATTTGATGTTGTTGTTGTTGGTGCAGGGGGAGCTGGTTTGCGCGCTACGCTTGGTATGGCAGAGCAAGGATTAAAAACAGCTTGTATCACAAAGGTTTTCCCAACGAGGTCACATACGGTTGCAGCACAAGGGGGTATCGCTGCCTCACTTTCTAATATGGGACCTGATAATTGGCAATGGCATTTGTATGATACGGTAAAAGGGTCTGATTGGTTGGGTGATACTGATGCAATGGAGTATTTGGTGCGTAATGCACCTGCTGCTGTGTACGAATTAGAACATTATGGAGTGCCTTTTTCACGAACGCAAGAAGGTAAAATTTATCAACGTCCTTTTGGGGGGCATACAACACAGTTTGGTGAAGGTCCACCTGTGCAACGCACTTGTGCAGCAGCCGATCGCACGGGACATGCCATCTTGCATACCCTTTATGGACAAAGCTTAAAACATAATGCGCAGTTTTTTATTGAATATTTCGCTCTTGATTTGATCATGACTGATGGTGTGTGTACCGGTGTTGTGGCGTGGAATCTTGATGATGGTACAATCCACCGTTTTTCGGCAAAGATGGTGGTTTTGGCAACTGGTGGTTATGGACGAGCTTATTTTTCAGCAACATCAGCACACACCTGTACTGGTGATGGTGGTGGAATGATTGCACGTGCGGGATTGCCCCTTCAGGATATGGAGTTTGTGCAATTTCATCCTACAGGGATTTATGGTTCCGGCTGTCTCATTACTGAAGGAGCGCGTGGTGAAGGGGGCTATTTGGTTAATTCTGAAGGTGAACGCTTTATGGAGCGGTATGCACCTTCCTTTAAGGATTTGGCTTCACGTGATCTCGTTTCACGCTGTATTACACTTGAAATTCGTGAAGGGCGTGGTGTCGGTCCAAGAAAGGATCATATCCATTTGGTCCTCAACCATATTGATCCCGCTATCTTGCATGAGCGTTTACCAGGAATTTCTGAATCCGCGCGGATTTTTGCAGGGGTTGATGTAACAAAAGAACCTATCCCTATCCTTCCTACGGTTCATTATAATATGGGCGGTATTCCTACCAATTATTATGGGGAAGTTCTCAATCCAACAGCTGATTCGCCTGATCGTGTTCAACCAGGTTTGATGGCTGTAGGAGAGGCTGGATGTGCTTCTGTCCATGGTGCTAATCGTTTGGGGTCAAATTCATTGATTGATCTGGTCGTCTTTGGGCGTGCCGCTGCAATTCGTGCCGGTGAGGTCATTGATCGGGATGCGGAAATTCCACCCCTTAATGAGGATGCTGTTGACCAAATTATGGCGCGTTTTGATCGTTTGCGTTTTGCTCAAGGTGGAACACCAACTGCTGTGTTGCGCGAAAAAATGCAACGGACTATGCAAGAAGATGCTGCCGTGTTTCGTACAGAAGAGTCTTTGCAACAAGGATGTCGGCGGATAAGCCAAATTTGGGATGAATTGTCTGATCTCAAAGTAACAGATCGCTCATTGATATGGAATTCTGATTTGGTCGAAACATTAGAGCTTGAGAATCTGATGGCCAATGCAATTACAACTGTTTATTCTGCAGAAGCGCGTTTAGAAAGTCGGGGTGCGCATGCGCGTGAAGATTATCCAGAGCGTGACGACAAAAATTGGCGTAAACATACCCTCTCGCATTTGTCAAAAGAAGGTAAGGTAACTTTGTCCTATCGACCTGTCCATGTCGATCCGTTAACATCTGAAGCAGATGGGGGAATCGACTTAAAACGCATTGCACCTAAAAAACGTGTTTACTAAGGGGAGAATAAACTATGGTACAGATTAAGCTTCCCAAAAATTCTCAAGTAAAACCGGGAAAGGTTTGGCCTAAACCTGAAGGTGCTACCCAACTGACAGAATTTCATGTTTATCGTTGGTCACCAGATGATGACAAAAATCCTCATCTTGATACCTATTATGTAGATCGTTCCGCTTGCGGTCCAATGATTCTCGATGGACTTTTATTTATCAAGAATCATATTGATCCAACTTTGACACTTCGTCGCTCATGCCGTGAAGGAATTTGTGGTTCATGTGCCATGAATATTGATGGGACGAATACATTGGCTTGTACCAAAGGGATGGATGATGTGAAGCATCCCATTAAGGTATATCCTTTGCCTTCCATGCCTGTTGTTAAAGATTTGGTGCCTGATTTAAAGCGCTTCTATGCCCAACATCGTGTGATTGAGCCTTGGTTGCAAACCGTTTCTCCTGAACCTGCGAAAGAGTGGTTACAAAGCCATTCCGATCGTCAAAAAATTGATGGGCTTTATGAGTGTATTTTGTGTGCTTGTTGTCAAACATCATGTCCAAGTTATTGGTGGAACGGTGATCGTTATTTAGGACCAGCTATTTTGCTTCAAGCTTATCGCTGGATTGCTGATTCACGTGATGAGATGTGTGGTGAGCGCCTTGATAATTTAGAAGATCCTTTCCGACTTTATCGCTGTCATACGATTATGAATTGTACGCAAACTTGTCCAAAAGGGCTAAATCCAGCTAAGGCAATTGCTGAGATTAAAAAACTCATGGTTGAACGCCGTCTTTAAAAAACTTATCAGTTCATCAGAATCATATGAGAAATGAGAAGATCGGTAAGGTTTTTGCATTTTTTCAAAGGTATACACGGAATTTAATTTACAAAAGCTTATTGGCTTTATAGGCAAATTAAAAAATAATACTTCTTACCCTTAAAAAGGGAGCGTCTTTTCTTTTGAGCAAAAAAGATGATTCATTGTAAAACTCTATCTTGAATGTCAAATACATAAAGAAAGGGATTTACGCTGTCTAGAGAGTTATGGTTCCCCCATAAGGCGCGCTTAATCCTCATAAATCTTTAGAGGCAACCAATTTTGTCTTCTTTTATAGTATGAAAACAGAAATCTTCACTGTCGTTTAAGTTTTTATTTTCTCATAATTTTTGAACAGTAAAGTATAGGCGGTGTATATTTTTTAAGCAGAAGATTATAAGCACAATTGTACCGATCATTGGGAAGTAATCTGCAATACTGTAAAATTACGTAGAAGAATAATCCATACAATAAGGCAAATTAGCATCAAAGAAAGAGTGGAAATTGGTTTCAAGATATTTGGGGACGCAATTTTGGTTTGTTTGCAAAAAAGAGTATGGCACAAAAAAGCATTCAATGGCAATTGATCGTAATGGCACTTTAATGAGCTGCAATAGATTATTACTCTATTAGCGAATTGGAATGTAATTTTTTTCAAGTTGAACTTATAATGCATGAAGCTTTATTCGTATCGATAGATTGTATAAAAAATATTTGATTAAAAAACATCTGTGTTGATGGCAAGCAGATGAAGCATAGAGTTTTTGAATGGTAAGTCGCTGTCTTTAAGATGGCAATAATTTGTGCTTTTCGAAGGTGCGTCTTTCATAGAATTCTTCATTAAGATGTGAATTGTTAAGATATCTATTTTTATAACGATTTAAAAAAATATCGTGCTTGATTTCGTTTTTCTGAAGGCTTTTTACCGTCAATTTCTTCTTTGTTATAAAAGCGTGAGAGTTATCAAAGATAACAAGGAGAAGAAAAATTTGTTTCAAAGGGTTGTAAAAAAAGACGCAACAACTTGTTGCGTCTTTAGTTGTTTGCAAGATCTTCATTAGAAAAGATTCCTATTTAGACTATCTTGGATTTAGAAAAAATTGGATCATAAAAGACCTCAGAGAGCTTTCTATCCTTGAAAAACAACACGACATCCACTGTCGTGTAAAGCACTATCTTTATCATTTCTAAATCGAGTTGACGACCAATCTCAGACCTTTTGATCAATGTGGCGCATCGTTCGAATGTTTGCAAAGCATTGTTGGCGTGTGTTGTTGTAATTGACCCAGGATGCCCAGTATTCAAAGAGTTGAGATATTCCCATGCCTCGTTGCCACGAAGTTCTGCAAGGAAAATACGGTCAGGTGATTGACGCATACAGGCATCTAGGCACTCATCAGCTGAAACACGGCCTGCACCATTACCATAAAGCATATGGACATGGTTAGGGTGATTGGGAAGAAAAAGCTCATGAACATCCTCAATGGTGATAATACGCTCTTCTATAGGCACTTTTTCAATTAAGGAACGAGCAAATGTTGTTTTTCCCGATCCTGTTTTACCTGCAATGATGATGTTGCGTTTATACAGTACGCATTTTTCTAAAAACTCAAGAATCTTTCTCTCACGTTTAAGATGCAAGAGTTGTACTTCAAACGGCTCTAACCGAGTAAAATCTTGCTTTGATAATAAATCATTTGCTGCTTTCTCTGAAGGTTTGTTGAAACTCACATCGGAAAAATCATTCAGTGCGCCTTCACTGTTGAGTTCCTCTAACGTTTTAACCGTGAGAGAATGTTTGCGAATCATAAAAGAGAGTGTCCCATCTATGACTGTGGGGCTTTGTACAATCGTACCACGCTGTCCTCCAGGTAACCGCACATAATTAATGCTTTTGGGAGCCATACCATTATAAACAATAATCGCTGTGATAAGCGTCTGCAAAAAAGCGACTGTTAATTCTGGTACGCTATGAACCTGCCAACCTGTAAAACTTTTTGTCCACACTTCACAAGGACGGCAGATCGATAATTCAGTAACTTTTGGATCTTCTAAGAAATGATCAAGTGGTTGTAAAAGTTGTGCAACTGCTTGATCTTTCTGTATTGGGTTAGCGTGTAACGAGGCTGTAGACATCACTGAAGTCCAGATCACGAGCAACAAAAATATTCACTCTCTCACCTTGGTTTTTATAAAGTGTGGGGACAATGTTGATTGAATTTTGAAGGACATCAGTCACGACCGATTGAGCATTCTGCACACTTTGGACCCCACCTTGAGATTGTGTTTTTTCCTTTTCTTTATTTCCTTGAGTAATTTTTCCTTTTACCCATTCTCCTAAATCACCAATTATACTCACCATGATTGCACCACCGAACCGTTCCCAAAAATGTCTATCGACCCAACCACCGATACCAGCTTCACCAAGAGGGCCCGTGCCCGGTGAGTCGAGATTTACGATAACACCAGAGGGCGTTTCAATACGTGACCATTGTACGAAAACACGCGTTTGTCCCTGTTGTATACCGCTTTGGTAAAAACCAACAACTTTAGATCCGCGATCTAGTAAAACAACACGACCGCTCGTAGAATAAACATCACGCGTTAAATGACAAGTCGTCATTCCTGGTTGTGATGTGATGATTTTTGTTTCTAATGTACAGTCTATCTGAGTCCCCTGCGTAATCAAGAGATCACGGTTATGAAGTTGAACTGCATAGGATTGACCTAATCGTACAGGTTGTAGCTGATCGAATAATACACCACTATTTCCATCGTTTACAGATGCATTATTTTTTGAATTTTTTACAGAGCTTTCGCTACCGCCACCGTTATTAAGACCTGAACTGAACATACGTTTGCGTGCTAACTCTTCAGTGTCTTTGAGCAACTGTGGCGGGAGCGTTGTTTGAAGAAGTTTCGCCCAAGCAGGTGGAATTTCTTGTGTTGAATCCTCAGTTTCTGTTGGTTTTTCTACCTCTTCGACAATCTTGGGTTCTTCTATGACACGAGGAGTATAGCTAGGGATAATTTGTTGCACCGTTTGTTGTGGTTTTTCTTCCTCAACTTCGACTGCATTGCGCATTTTTAAAGCTTTCCAAGTCAAAGCAAGTGGCACTGCTACTACAGCAATGAGCCCTACCATTAACAATGCGCGCGCACCAGGAACTGTAGGACGGCGTTCTTTACCTAGTTCAGAGCTGCCATACGCGCCTTCAATGTATTTTTGTTGGGTGTCGTCCAGTTCTGTAGTCTTGTTGTTCTCATCCCCTTTCTTATTATCGAACATCATTTGTCTCCTTTATTGATGCGATGAACTGCTGAAGATACTGTTCCAGTTGTGTTTGGTATACCATTGGGATCATAGGCTTCATTAAAAACAGCTAAAGCACGTTTGCCAAGTCGTATGAGCCATTTAGGATTGACCTTGTGAACAGCGATAATATCATTGGAACTGCCGATAACTGTCCGTGGTATTAAACTTTCGTTGCCTTCGGCATCCACTACGTAAATTGATGGCATGTCCATATTGGCGGGAAATTTGAAATAGGTAATGCGTCCATTGTCCCAAGCGTTTATCGGAGCAATATCTTGATTGCCACTCATGGTGTAGCTCAGATTATAACCTGCCGCACCTTGATGAAAAGCACGTTCAATGGCAAGTCGTTGTTTGTGTTCCTCTAACCTTTGGGAACCTTCTCTAGGATAATGGAAAGCTAACTCATAAGTAGCTCCAGCACGGTCATTGCGGAATTGTAGTCGAAATTTGTAACTACGTTTATCGGTCACAACGATAAGATTTGTATTGGCAAGTTCCGCTTTAGGTTTAATAAAAATATGTCGCCCTTTATGTGCAAAGGCATAAGCCTCTGAATCACCAAAGGCGTGAGTAATATACTGCTCTCCTTCTTCAAGGATAATATGTGTCGCTACGCCGAGAACCGTTTCAATTTGAATCACATCAGCGGCATTATACATAACATAACGAATGCGATGATCATATTGTGAATTAGATGGAGTTTTGAGTGCCTGCACAGGTGCCGTATAAAAAGCGACAAGTGAGGATAGTAAGGTTATTAACACAATTTTTTTCATAATAATCAATTCCTTAATTATTCAACAATATTTCCGGATCAGCACGGTAACTTGTCACTTGGAAACCAAGTGGATTAAGCAATCGATCAGATGATTTCATTGGTGTACCAACATAGGTGTAACCAATTGTTGCAATTTGATGTTGTTTTGGTCCAACGGTACCAGTAGTGTCATGTTGTTGCGTTGTAAAACGCACTGTTGCTTGGCCACGTCCATTTGGCTGGATTGATCGTACTTTAACTGTAATGCGCCCTTTATTGGAAAGGACTTTGTCACGCCCATTTTCACCTTCGTAGATCTTATAAAATTCCTGTTGAACAGTTGCTGCGCTTAAAAGTGCTGTCGTGCTATAGTTTAGCTGAATGGTATCGTAGTCGTAAGTTTCACGGTTAAGCACATATTGATTAAGCCAATATCTGTCCACAACCTCACCATAACTCGTTTCATGTTCGCGCATCACAGAGATCACATCGACTGCACCAGTTGCGTTATCAACGCGTAACACTAAAGGTGTTGGAGCTGGTTGGGAAAAACCAACAACGCCACACATCATGCCAAACAATCCAAAAATACCAACGACACTGGCTACACGCCATGCTGTTCTGCGTGACCTTAAGAATTCGCTAATGAGTTCACGTTCCAAACCTCGGCTTTCTTCGTAATAACTGTTGAGCTGTTCTGCTTTTACTGGTTTAGCTTGTTTTTTTCTCATATTGCTCCTCGCTGAATTTCATCAGGGACTGTTTTGTTAATAGGTACGCGGTTCCATTGACTTGGTTGCTTTGGCTTAGGAGCCAATCCGCAAGCGGATAAAAGGCTTGCAATCAAAACTGTAAAAATGATTTGTTTCATTTGAACAATCCTCTTTTTTGACTGTAATATATAACTCTAACACTTTTTTATCATTATTTCAATTTTGATTATAAAATAAAGAGTCTATAGTTTTAGATAGTTTTTCTTTTGTTAATTTTGTTTTTCTTATAAAAATATTTTTCTGTGGAACAGATATTTTCTCTTTTGTGGCTGCTATGGGATTATTGTTTTCTGCTTGATGTATTTAATTTCCATAGATGTCCAAATGTAATACCTTTTGCCAAAGCATTAGCAATGCTTGATATTTTGAGTAACAGCACAATGGAGATAATGGACAAGATGAGTGCTCCACCAAGAGCATAACTCACATTCTGATTGCCATCAAATTTTAGCTCTTTCATGTAATTTACAAAGATACTCATCATTAGATTGGATATGGTAGTTAGGAATAGCAGGAGAATTGCATAGCTTAAGATTTGGGTTATCCATTGTTCAAAAAAGCGATAGGTTGGTTGCCAGAGCAAAGCAATGATAAAGATTGGTCCAAGTCCTAAAAGAAGGACAAGTGCGATTTGAGTCAGCAGAATGAATGTGCCGCTAATTGCCGTTAGAGAACTTGTTGCAACTAAGATGAGGATACCAAAGAGACCGTACAGTAGTCCACCAGCATCCAAGAAAGCAGCTTCTTCAAAAGCTTCACTTGCACGGTTAAAACCTTCGGTAGCTGCCATATCAAGTGCGGCGGTCATTTGGGGTATGGTTGATTGAGTTGTTGTTAGTGCAGATAATAAGCTATTAAATGTGTTCATTATCAAATCTGCAATTTCTGACTGATAAAGTCCCGAAGTTAATGCCATTGAAGTAATAATGCTTATCCGTAGGCAACGGTTTACGAAACCAGAGAGAGGCATATCGACTGCACCGCGAATAATAAGCCACCCATATACAATGAAAGCGATACTGAGACCGATTGAGACAACAGGCGTAATTGTAACGATCGCTTTTGATGAAATGTCTGTGATGTATGTATTTGTTATTGTATTAATTTGATTGTAAAGAGGTGTGAATATTCTAAAGTGCATGGTGTTTTTCTTTCATGAATTTTCACTTTTCCATTGTTTTGGAATATTAGTGTATGGTGTCGTTTTTCGCATTTACGTTATTCACAAAAAATATTTTTGAGACTTAAGGAGATTAATTTTTCTATATGTTCTTTAGTCGGTTGGGATTGCACTAAGCATTACACACTAACTTTTTATGATTAGAGAAAGTTTATGGTATGAGCTTGTTATAAAGAGCTTATTGTATTCCTGCAGCTTGTATATATCGTACTTTTATAGTTGGCATTTGTTTGTTGTTATGGCTTAAAATTTTTACATTGCGTTTATATTTTTGCTGGTCGATCAATTTTTGTTCTGCGTCACGTAAATGTGCAACCATTTGCAACTTTGTAGTCTCATTTTGGATCATGGCGAATATACTCTTGATGTGCAGTTGTAATTCAGCAATACTTTTTAGATCTTCTGTATCCCTGACTTTCATTAAATATTGTGCAATGTGCATAAAACGGTTTTCTACTTCATCAAAAACTTGCAAGCTCACGATTTTATCCAAAACAGCTGCATATTGACTGCGGTTTTCGATAAATTTACGTATTTCATAGACTGTATTTTGAAAACTCTCCTCTTCTTGTGTTTGAATGTCTTTAATCAATTTAGGAAATTGTTCTGAAATCTCTGATTGTTTATCTGTAACATAGATGTATTTTGGCTGTGTAAGTAGAAGATCATTGTCATCTTGTAAGTTGCTACTTTGTATTCGAATACCTGTTATAGAATTATGTATTTTTTTTATTTCTTGGTGTTGGGTCTCTGTTTCAATAATCTGTTTTTTCATAACATCGAGCAACTGATCTTCGAATGTTTTTTCACTCTCTTGTGCTCTTAATGTTGAGTTTAATATTCCAAAGAACACACTTATTGCTGTTACAATAATCAGTTTTCTCATGTTACTCTCCTTTAATTCCATATATTACAGGAATGCTAAAAGTTGTTTCGTCATTTTACATGACCTTAAGAATTCGCTAATGAGTTCACGTTCCAAACCTCGGCTTTCTTCGTAATAACTGTTGAGCTGTTCTGCTTTTACTGGTTTAGCTTGTTTTTTTCTCATATTGCTCCTCGCTGAATTTCATCAGGGACTGTTTTGTTAATAGGTACGCGGTTCCATTGACTTGGTTGCTTTGGCTTAGGAGCCAATCCGCAAGCGGATAAAAGGCTTGCAATCAAAACTGTAAAAATGATTTGTTTCATTTGAACAATCCTCTTTTTTGACTGTAATATATAACTCTAACACTTTTTTATCATTATTTCAATTTTGATTATAAAATAAAGAGTCTATAGTTTTAGATAGTTTTTCTTTTGTTAATTTTGTTTTTCTTATAAAAATATTTTTCTGTGGAACAGATATTTTCTCTTTTGTGGCTGCTATGGGATTATTGTTTTCTGCTTGATGTATTTAATTTCCATAGATGTCCAAATGTAATACCTTTTGCCAAAGCATTAGCAATGCTTGATATTTTGAGTAACAGCACAATGGAGATAATGGACAAGATGAGTGCTCCACCAAGAGCATAACTCACATTCTGATTGCCATCAAATTTTAGCTCTTTCATGTAATTTACAAAGATACTCATCATTAGATTGGATATGGTAGTTAGGAATAGCAGGAGAATTGCATAGCTTAAGATTTGGGTTATCCATTGTTCAAAAAAGCGATAGGTTGGTTGCCAGAGCAAAGCAATGATAAAGATTGGTCCAAGTCCTAAAAGAAGGACAAGTGCGATTTGAGTCAGCAGAATGAATGTGCCGCTAATTGCCGTTAGAGAACTTGTTGCAACTAAGATGAGGATACCAAAGAGACCGTACAGTAGTCCACCAGCATCCAAGAAAGCAGCTTCTTCAAAAGCTTCACTTGCACGGTTAAAACCTTCGGTAGCTGCCATATCAAGTGCGGCGGTCATTTGGGGTATGGTTGATTGAGTTGTTGTTAGTGCAGATAATAAGCTATTAAATGTGTTCATTATCAAATCTGCAATTTCTGACTGATAAAGTCCCGAAGTTAATGCCATTGAAGTAATAATGCTTATCCGTAGGCAACGGTTTACGAAACCAGAGAGAGGCATATCGACTGCACCGCGAATAATAAGCCACCCATATACAATGAAAGCGATACTGAGACCGATTGAGACAACAGGCGTAATTGTAACGATCGCTTTTGATGAAATGTCTGTGATGTATGTATTTGTTATTGTATTAATTTGATTGTAAAGAGGTGTGAATATTCTAAAGTGCATGGTGTTTTTCTTTCATGAATTTTCACTTTTCCATTGTTTTGGAATATTAGTGTATGGTGTCGTTTTTCGCATTTACGTTATTCACAAAAAATATTTTTGAGACTTAAGGAGATTAATTTTTCTATATGTTCTTTAGTCGGTTGGGATTGCACTAAGCATTACACACTAACTTTTTATGATTAGAGAAAGTTTATGGTATGAGCTTGTTATAAAGAGCTTATTGTATTCCTGCAGCTTGTATATATCGTACTTTTATAGTTGGCATTTGTTTGTTGTTATGGCTTAAAATTTTTACATTGCGTTTATATTTTTGCTGGTCGATCAATTTTTGTTCTGCGTCACGTAAATGTGCAACCATTTGCAACTTTGTAGTCTCATTTTGGATTACGGCGGCTGTACCTTCAACATATGTATTTAATTCGCTCATACCTTTTATATCATTCATCTGTTCCGCTGTAATTAAAGCTTTTTTAATGTACTTAAAACGGCTTTCTACTTCATCAAAAACTTGCAAGCTTACAGCTTTATCTACAATTGCTGCATATTGACTGCGGTTTTCGATAAGTGCACGTATTTCAGGAACTGAAAAAAAATCAAGATTTTGCTCTAATATTTGGTTCATTACACTTTCTTCCATTTTAGAAATATTTGGATTTATTGAAGAGTTTTTCTTATCAAACCTGCTTTTATTGTAGATGGAGTGTGGGTTGTAAAAATAAATAGTCTCCACATTTTTTGCTTGCGGAATATCAAATTTACGAGAACCTATTATAGACTGGTGTATTTGTTTATAGCCTTCAAGTTGTTCTTTCGTTATTTTAAGCTGTTCTTTTACTAGAGAAACAAGAGCTTGTTTTCGCTCTTGTTTTTTTCGTTCTTCGTATTCTTTCTCGAGTTGCCGATTCTCTTCTGCTTCTCGCATATCTTTTATAGAAATAGGGGGAACATTTTCCTCTCCAAAAGAATTTTCATCAGCCATCAAATGCGCGCTCTGCATTCCAAAAATTGTTGCTATTGCCACTAAAAGAATAGTTTTTTTCATATTATTTTCTCTTTTAATTATTTTATATATCCTAACAGATTCTTATTATAATTCTAATTTTGATTATAAATTTTATAATTTTTAATCGTTTGTATTTTTTATTTTGTTCATTGGAATATTTATTTGCAATGTCGATAATATCTTTAAGCCGTTGGGTTCTGATTATCTGACTGTTATTGAGAGAGTCGTTCCTACTCTATGTAATTTATTAAGTGTGCAAATGTAACATCTTTTGCCAATCAACATATTTACAGTATAGCTATTAACAATAGCACGATGAAAGCGTTGGAAATGGTAAAATCCGTTTTCTAAGCGTATAATTCGCGTTTTGCACATGTAGTTCATATTTCCCATTGACTATGTAGAGTGCGTGGCTCGCTAAAACGTTTAATTATAAGACTAAGTGTAATTACTAAAAGAAGTACAGTTAAATATGAAAAGAGAAAGCTGATAATATAAGCGAGTCATTATGAAGTTTTTATCGTATAAAATGTATGGTAGGCATTTTTTTATTTTTACTATTCAACATCCTCATGTTGCGTTTATATTTTTGATGTTCGATAAATTCCCGTTCAGTTTCACGTAAATGCGCGACCATCTGTAATTTTGCATTTTCATTTTGGATTATAGCGAGCATGCCTTTTATGCGTGCTTGCAATTCAGCAATGTCTTTCAGATCTTTTGTTTCATCAATTTTCTCTAATAATACTAAGATATGCTTTAAACGGGCATCTGTATTTTGAAAGGCTTTTAGACTTATATTTTTGTCTATAGCTGTTGCATATTGTCTACGTTCTTCTATAGATTTGCGTGCTTCATGGATGGAATCAGGAATTTTTTCCTCTTTTAGGATATCATTGAATGACTCGGATTTAGATGCGGAGATATTAGAATTTTTATCATATATTAATTGGGGATCTTTGAGAAAAAAACTGGTTTGATCTGTTTGTATGTTTTCCAGTTGTTTAGGGTTTATTCCTCGATTCCCTGTTATAGACTTATAGATATCCTCTGACTGTTTGAGTTCTTTTGTGTTTATTTTAATCAGTTCTTTTATTAGTTCAAGGAGTTCAATATAATGCTGTGGTGGAGAAGCCTTTGGTGGAGAAGGCTTTCTTGAAGGAAGTGCATCTTTTTTAGGAGACCATCCCCAATTAAAATCCCAACTAAAAGCTGGGGTTGAGCTTGGTATTTCAAAAATTGCAATAATTACTGCTATAATAAATAACTTTCTCATATTTTATCCTTTTATTTTTTTCATATTTAGGAAGTTCGGAAAGTACATTAGAATTTTATAAATTCGCTAATGAGTTCACGTTCCAAACCTCGGCTTTCTTCGTATAATAACTGTTGAGCTGTTCTGTTTTTATTGGTTTCGCTTTTTGTCTCACATTGCTCCTCGTTGAATTTCATCAGGAACTATCTTGTTGATAGGTACGTGGTTTCATTGACTTGGTTGCTTTAGCTTTGGAACCAATCCGCAAGCGGATAAAAGGCTTGCAATCAAAACTGTAAAAATAATTTGTTTCATTTGAACAATCCTTTTTTTAACTGTAATATATAATTTAACACTTTTTTATCATTATTTCAATTTTGATTATAAATGTATGCGATTGCTTTTTTGAAAAATTTTGTGAACGCATTGGAGAGGATGGTATCCCTCTGTAACAAGTCTTTACTTTTTGTTATACGCGTAAAAGATACTTAATATAAAAAATGCTGTTATAAAGACTTATCGTATAAAATGTATGGTAGGCATTTTTTTATTTTTACTATTCAACATCTTCATGTTGCGTTTATGCTTTTGATGTTCGATAAATTCCCGTTCAGTTTCACGTAAATGCGCGACCATCTGTAATTTTGCATTTTCATTTTGGATTATAGCGAGCATGCCTTTTATGTGCGCTTGCAATTCAGCAATGTCTTTCAGATCTTTTGTTTCATCAATTTTCTCTAATAATACTGAGATATGCTTTAAACGGGCATCTGTATTTTGAAAGGCTTTTAGACTTATATTTTTGTCTATAGCTGTTGCATATTGTCTACGTCCTTCGATAGATTTGCGTGCTTCATGGATGGAATCAGGAATTTTTTCCTCTTTTAGGATATCATTGAATGACTCGGATTTAGATGCGGGGATATTAGAATTTTTATCATATATTAATTGGGGATCTTTGAGAAAAAAACTGGTTTGATCTGTTTGTATGTTTTCCAGTTGTTTAGGGTTTATTCCTCGATTCCCTGTTATAGACTTATAGATATCCTCTGACTGTTTGAGTTCTTTTGTGTTTATTTTAATCAGTTCTTTTATTAGTTCAAGGAGTTCAATATAATGCTGTGGTGGAGAAGGCTTTGGTGGAGATTTCTTTTGGGAAGATGATCCCCAAAATTTGGGCAATGATGTTGGAACTGATGCACCTAAATCTGCCGCTCCCGCCCCGAATCCCCAAAAAGCCATTGCTGGATTATTGCTGGACACAACTACTGCTGTCGCTATAGTTACTAAAATAATAGTTTTTTTCATGTTTCCCTCCTATCATTTTTTACATGTTGTAAAAAAATTGGTAACCATACTGCCGGATCATCGCCTACTTCAGCGATAATGCTTTCGGCTAACTCTGCGTTGTCAGGGGTACCTGATAACACCAAGAGTTCGTTACTAAAGTCACGCTCAATGGTTTTTCCATCGATTGTTACATGGAATTTGCCGAGATTTAGCTCTGCAAGTGCAGATTGGTCGCCCTGCTTAATAAGGAACTGCCGACTAAACTCACCAAGTCCTTTGATCAATTCAAATTCAGCATCTGTAAGTTTAAAGCCTTCTGTATAATCTTCATAATTTGCTTTGGGGTTTGCTAGAAAAATGTAAGTCGCACACTGTTGAATGAGCGTTTTGGCGATATTGCTTTCTAGGGCATCACCGGGCTCTTGTGTCGCGTACACAAAAATACCATTTTGTTTACGGATTGTTTTTTGTTTGTTTTTTGCTAAATCTTCAAAATATGGGTCTTGTAACGGTTTCCAAAACTCATCGAAGATATACATGAACCGCTGCCCACTAATCATTCCTTCCGTACGGTAAAGCAAATACATCATGACCGGAGTGCGAGTCTCTGGGTTATCTAAGAATTCGGTAATATCAAAGCCGTAAATTTGATGTGTTGAGAGATCAAGTGCATCATTGGGATTATCAAATAACCATCCATAATCACTACCCTCACACCATTTTATTAAACGAGCATGCACTGATGGGTGTGCGTTATAATCACTCAAATGTGGGTTTGGTAAGAATTGTATCAGAAAAGACAAGCGGCGTAGCGATTTGTCAATATTATCACTCATAATAGATGTGACAGCTTGGTTAATTTCCTCTTCGTCATGGTGTGTGACTTCACCACCAGCTTCTGCCAACTTCTTAACAAATTGTTTCAAAAATATCAGATTATCTTGTGTGGGGGGAAGCTGGAATGGGTTAAAACCGCTTGCTTTACCGGCTTTAAATGACAGATATCGCCCTCCCATTGCTCGAATGGCAATTTCCATACCGCGATCTTTATCAAAAACAACAGTTGTTGGCTTGAATTTTTGTGCTTGCGCTAACAAAAATCCGAGAAGCACAGTTTTACCGGAACCAGACTGTCCAATGAGAGCGGTATTTCCAAGTAACCGTTTGTCTGTTGAATCTTCTTCAAGTTTGGAGGCGTGAAAATTGAAATAAAGTGGTGTTTTGCTTGTTGTTTTAAGAATTGTAACCGCTGGTCCCCATGGGTTTCCAGTTGGTTTACCTGACATAAAATTATGAAAGGATGAAAATGACAGAAAGTTCAGCGATGTAATTGGTGCTGGACGTGGTCGCCATTTCCAATTTGCAGGAAGTTGTGCCCAATAACCAGCCTCTATGGCTAAATCTACGGGTTTGGGCAACACTGCAACGTCTAGCAGCGCTGCACTCGCTTTTGCCATATGGTCGCGAACTTGTTGAACTGTATTACCGTAGACGGTTAATGTACAGTGGTGCTCACCCATGACAAAATGTCCACTGACAAGTTGATTTAGTGCTTCGTCAATTTGTTCAATTTGACTCGTTGCCACATCGCGTGCATCGATAAGATTACGTTGATGCCGTTGTAGGTAATCTTTGGCAGCATGCCGTGAGAGCACAGAAAAGCTTTGGGTTAATACGAACTCGAAATCACTTTCCAGCAAAACATTCAGTTGGCCTGGTTTGGTCGTCGTATCGTATTCCTTAATTTCTAGCATGCCAAACCGACGCATGCCACTGGTTGTACGTAGTTCACCAAGAGCTCCCCATTTTGAAAAAAAAGGCCGATTAATAGACATATAGTCGGCAAATCGATCGTAGCATATTGGCATAGGACGATATTCACCATTAACAAGCATGCCAAGAAATTCGAGCGCAGAAGAGTAAGCATGCCCATTTTTTTCATAAGTACCAAGAAGTTCTGCTCCGTAACGTTTTAACGATTGACCTAAGGTGTTGTTGATGTCATTGAGAGCTTTGATACAGGATTCTTGCTGCATCTTTTTTTGATCAAGAGTTTCACGTTCATGCCGAGAAAAAAATGACATAACCTTATCAGCTATCGGTTGAAAAACGATGGTCAAATACAGATCATTGACCATTAAATTATAACCGGTAAAACTCTGCTGGTATTTCTCATCAAGCTGATAGCAAAACATTTGATCAAATGTTGAATTGGGATATTCATAAACGCGCCGACGTACGATATGAGTCCACAGCGATAAATTGGCTGATGCAATGCCGCGCAAGGTATTGTTTAACTCTTTTGTCCACTGAAAAATATCTTCTTCTGAAGCACTTTGGTGCGAACGCCCGTCAATCTTCCAGATCGACAAATACTCCCCATTTTTTGTAGAGATGATTGTGTCTGTAATGTGGTGTGAATAGGGTATGAACAGACTCACTGGCGTCTCTGATGCGAGGCGTTTGCTGCTTTCAACAGCCGTCATATTTATCTCCTTTTGCGGTAATTAGAGGGACTGTAACTTGAGGCGCCCCAAAAGTCTTTGTTACGGTTGCGAAACTTAGTATCAAGCCATAACCACCAGATACGAAACGCTTTATCATCATTTTTGGTAATTTGCACCATAATGAACCATAGCGGTGGTGCAATTACCCACAAAAAGATATTTACTGTCATGGCAACAGTAGCGACACCTATAACCATCACAATAAGTGGCATCATAGGCACCCCCCAAATTGTTGGAACACGGGTTGCACCTTTGAATAAAGGAAATGCTTCATGTTTTTGTGGTTTCACTGGTTGCTCCGGTTAGTTGATGTAAAACAATAGACTGCTAAGATAAAATGCTGCGCTTGCAATGATAATACTGAATGACCATCGTATGAACGTAGCTTTTGAGATGATGCGAAACAGATAAATAGGCAAAAGCAATAAAAGAAGAACAGCACCAACAATGGGAATCAACATACTTAACCCATATTGCATACCTATAAAAATATCTATAGACTTGCCTTTTGTTTGAGCATATGCAGATTGGATCGTTAAAAACATAATTGATATTATAAAAAGAGTGCGGATCCTTTTATTTTTTGCTTGAAGAATATTTATCTGTTTCATATTTCTACTCTCCTTATGACTGAAATCGCCATAAATAATATCCCCTTTGTAGTATAATAAAGATCATTACAAACACATGCACAGTCAATTAACATGATTAAAAAACACCCTGTGCCGTGCCAATTTTTATATTGGCTTCACTTACCTGTAAATAACAGGGTGGCAAGTTGGGTTGCTGAACCAGCAATGATGACACCAATTGCCCATCTTACAAATGTATCTTTTTCGATATAGCGTCCTGCATAGCCAATTGCTAAACATAAAAGGATAACAGCAGCGGCAATAGGAATAATTTTGTTAATGAGTTCGTCCCGCAGAGTTTCTAAAGCGGTTTTAGCATTTTTTAGATCTGCATATGCAGGATGAGCCATAAAAAATACAGTTACAGCTGCAGAGATTGCGATAATTGTCTTGCTATTTTTTGATCGGAAGTTATTGAAATGTTTCATATTTTACTCTTATTTTATACTTTACAATAGAGATGGTACAATTATTAGCTTATTATAGCTAATGAGTAATTTTAGCACTTTAAAAGAATGTTTTGAATTTTTTTATTTTATATTAAATCCATTACGCTTTAAATAACATAGTGGCAATTTGGGTTGCTGAACCAGCAATAATGACCCCAACCGCCCACCGTACAAACGTATCCTTTTCGATGTAACGCCCTGCATAGCCAATTGCTAAACACAAAAGGATAACAGCAGCGGCGATAGGAATAATTTTTTCAGTGAGTTCTTTTTGCAGAGTTTCTAAAGCGGTTTTAGCTTTACCCAGAGTTTTATCAGCATACACAGGACTGCTTATAAAAAATACAGTTACAGCTGCAGCAATTGTGCTGCTTATATTACTTTTTGAATAGAAATTCTTGAATTGTTTCATATTTTACTCTTATCTTATATTCTAAATGTAAACGAGACTATCATTAATCTTTTATAATTTATGCACAATTTGTATTTAACGTGTTCGTAATCGGCTTTAATTAACTGCTTTAAATAACATAGCGACAATTTCAGCTGCAGAACCAGCGATGACAACACCTATTGCCCATCTTACAAATGTATCCTTTTCGATATAACGTCCCGCATAGCCAATTGCCAAGCATAAAAGGATAACAGCTGCAGCAATAGGAATAATTTCAATCAACTGAGTCTTTAACTTTTTTAAAGCCTCTTTTGCATTTTCTAAATTCTGTGCCTGAGCACACACAGGATTCATTATAAGAAAAGCGCTTATCATTATCGCAATTGAGATGGGTTTATTAACTGTTGCTTGAAATGTTGTTAATTGTTTCATATTGTTTATTCCTAATTTGGATTATGGATTCTACCAATAATAAACTTTTTCTTAGATGCTAAATAATATTTTATATCGATATGAAAAAAATAATTGAAATTTATAATTCATTCTCATTATACTTTTGTGAATAACATATTAGCAATCTGTAGTGCAGAACCAGCGATGACAACACCTATTGCCCATCGTACAAATGTATCCTTTTCAATATAACGTCCCGCATAACCAATAGCTAAACATAAAAGGATAACAGCAGCGGCTATAGGAATAATTACATCTAATTCTTTTTTGAGCGTATTTAGAGCTTCTTTTGCATTTTCTAAACCGTTTACTTGAGCATATACAGGGTGTGTTATAAAAAACGCACTTATCATTGTGGCAATTATATTAGTTTTATAGCTTATTTTTGTTCGAAGAATGTTTAACTGTTTCATATTATTTACCTTAATCCAGAGTGTTGCTGGCATCAAATAATCTTTTTGTTTTCTACTAAGTCAAATTTATATTGATATGGATAAAATTATTTAAATTTATACTACTGTTTGAATAAAAAGATATTGTATATCACATAACTTTATAATTCATTGTCATTATGCTGCTGCTTTAAACAATAAACCAACAATTTCAACAGCAGAACCAGCGATAACAACACCAATTGCCCATCGTACAAATGTATCTTTTTCGATATAACGTCCCGCATAGCCAATTGCTAAGCACAAAAGAATAATAGCAGCAGCAACAGGAATAATTTTGGTTAATTCTCCCTGAAATTTCTTTAAAGCCCCTCCCATATTTTGCAAACCTTGTGCTTGAGCATTCACAGGATGTGACATAAAAAATACAGTTATAGTTGCAGTGATTTTATTGTGAATCACTTTTGAAAGAATATTTGCTTGTTTCATGTTTTTTATCCTGATTAAGTTTAAAATTGCCATAAACAACCCCTCTTTCATGAAGAAATTTAAGGAGATATTTGGGATCAGCCCAAGTTCTTAATTTTCCCCTTTGTGTAAGAAGTGTGTACTTATTTGGTTTCCCAGTTATCGGATCATCTGCAACAAATGTGAAATACCATTCCCTTTCTGAGCGCATCACGATTGTAATTTCACGTGCGGCCTTTTGATTGAATGCTATATCAACACTGTTTTGCTCTATCATTTTCATTCTTTGTGCCCTCAATTAGAAAAGATTTTATATAATCTTTCTAATTTAGAGCTTTAATATCCCTTTATCTACCTCTCATTCTTATATCCTATCAAAATTGTAGTTTTAATTTATAAATAGAGTGAGCGTTATTCCTGTTGCTTTTCCAATGAGGGGATATCTTCTTTTGTAAAAGCATCACGCACACCACTTGCTTTGTGCGTGAATGCATCTGCTAATTCTTCCGAGGGGGAAAGAAGTGGATCTAAATTAATTTGTTGTTCTTGCTTCTTTCTATGAAGTTTTACAGGTTCTTGTGATTCTCCACTTGTAATTGCAGAAGCTTGATCTTCAGAATGAAAAGCAACTTTTTGTCTATAAGCGCTAGGAGAGCCACCTTTGAAACTTTTTAGGTTATAAAAATTTAACACGGTTTGCAATTTAGTTCGCTCAAAATTGTACCTTGATATTGTTTGTTCAGAACAATGATTTAAAGCAGATTGTACAACTTTAAAATTTTTGCACGGATCAAAAACATCAGAAAAAGAAATATCAAACCATTTCAAATTTTGAACATGAATTTGCTTCAAATATACGTCAAAATTATGTCTATTTTGTCTAAAACATTCTGTTGTTTCTTTAAATATGGGCATTTGATGTGATAGTTTATAATTATCACGCACATTTATTGCACAAAAATCATTTTTCGATTTTTGCATAACAACATTTTTAAATGTTGTGGGATGTACAGCGGAGGCGTATACAGCAGCCAACATTATGAAATTTGGAATAGTCATAAACAGTACACCCGCAAAGATCTTATTGATATAAATATAAATTCCGTGTGACTTTTTTAGCTGTTGCCACACTGGATTTGGAGAGATTTGCGAAGTGAAATTGTTCGGTCTAGAGTACCCCTTGTAATTATAGATGCTCCTTTTTCTAAGAATAGTTTTAAGACAGAGCAATACCCGATCAATTATGTAAATTTGTGATACAAAAGCGAAGACATTACACCAGCGAATATTACAATCATTTTGTTTACGGAAAGAGAGCTTACTCTCAGGGAATAACCGTTTTTTGGAAGTTATTGATTCTTTTGTATCATCTTCTGATTGTTCAAATCTTTTTGAGAAGGATTGATACGAAGGAGAAAGCTGGTCTCTGTAAAAAATTTCCTTATTATTAGAAGGAACTGTATCATCGTTATGCGTAGAGGGCTTGTCCTTTGTTGCGTATTGCCATAGTTTATAAAGTGGCGATTTATGTTCACTTGTAACCGCTGGTTCATAAGAAGCAGAAAGGTGCGATCGAGTCTGTACATTCCACTTACCAATTTCAGTGCTCAAACTGAAAGACGATAGGGTTGTGATAGCTGAGACACAAATAAATGATTCTTCGTGGTTCAAAGCACATCTCCGTTAAGTGATATATTTATCGTAATTTAAATTTCGATAACAAATAGGCGAAAATCGTCTATAATTGTGGTAAAAATATGGCAAAGTGAAATTCTTTTTTTGCAAGGGGAGTAATAAAGGTGAATAATCTCAAAAATATGAATTTTGATGAACTGCAAGAAATGCGTGCTCAAATTGAGGTGGAGTTAAAAAAACGGCAAGCAAAAGAGAAGCAAAATGCACGGCGGAAAATTCTTGAAATTGCTAGTGCACATGGAATTAATATCGCTGATCTTGTCAATAAAGAACGTCATTATAGAAATCCCAATAACCAATGGGAATTATGGAATGGACGGGGGCGTAGACCTAGGTGGATTAAAGAATGGTTGGAAAATGGTTATACGCTTGAAGAATTAGAAGTGACATAGAGTAAGATTTACGATGAAGGGATATGACTCAAGTATTGTCTTCTTTTAGTGATTTTATGGATAAAAATGCTGAAATGATATGTTGGAAAACAGTCTGCCAAATAAAACTACAGGAAATACAAAAGCTTTTATTCGAGAATAAAGTATATTCTTTTACATAGGTTCTTATGTTTTTGTGTAGAATAGTCGTTTGATACTTTTAGAATTTTTTGTCTTTCTTTTGTATGATTAGAGAGGTGAGGTGTCTATTTTAGCTTTTTCGTGCTCGTTATTGTTTTCGTAGTTTAGATTAAAAGATTGCTTTGAAAATAAAGAAGTTGGGCAATTTCTTAACTTTTAGCTGTTCTCTTTTATTGTGTGAGAGGGGGAGGGTTGCATGCTTAGTTCATAAAAAAACAATCACGATAGAGTGTGGGTAATTTTGTTGTGCATCATAGATGGGTTTTTCTAAAGTCTTGTTCAAAAGAAGCAAAGGAATCATTTTGTTAAAAAAGCGTTGGTTTATAAAGGAAAAAATGAACAGAGTATGACTTGTGTTTAAAGTGGGAGACCGTGTAGGAGACGTGGGGCATTAGGGGTGAGTCCGGAAGCTTCTTGAATGAAATACTTTTTTATCTTTGGTGCTTGATTAATAATTCCAAGACCGGTATCACGAAGCATTCGTAAGAGAAGATTATCATTAGAAAAAAGTTTATTAAGCCAGTCATTACTTAAAGCCATACGTACAGTTTCAAAACGTCTCCAGCTTTGGTAACGTTCTAGAGCTGTAAGGGATCCGATATCAAGACCTAATCGTGCTGTTTCGATAATAACCTCGGCGAGTGCAGCGCTATCACGGAGTCCTAAATTGAGTCCTTGTCCTGCAAGGGGGTGAATTGTGTGGGCGGCATCACCAACAAGAGCAAAACGAGGCTTGATGCAGTGACGCGTTAAAGAAAGGCTCAAGGGAAAAGCTTGGCGTTCTCCATTCCAAGAGATTTTTCCAAATCGATGACCAATGCGTTTTTCGAGTTCTATTTCGAAAATAAGAGTATCAGCTGTGAGGTAATATTGCGCAGTTTTGTGGTGTTCATTCCATACAATGGCAGATCGGTTGCCTTTAAGAGGAAGCAGAGCGAAGGGGCCAGCAGGTAAGAAATGTTGCGTCGCTTGACCATGATGGGGTTTTTCGTGTTCAATTGTACAGATAATTGCTGTTTGTTTGTAGGGATGAGAAAAGTTTTTTAGACCTGCTTTTTGGCGTAATTTTGAGTGCGCTCCGTCGGCTGCAATGAGCAACTTTGTTTGCCAAATGTCTTCGTTGCTTAAAGTGACAGTTGACAGTTGATTTTCTTGATGAAAATCAACGACGCGCATGTTTGCGATGACAGTAATATTGAGATCTTTTACACGCTTTTTTAAAGCATGGATAAGTTTTCTCTGTTCCACCATAGCAGCAAAGGGTTCGTTGGGGGTAATCTCTCCTTCAAAGGTTAAAAGCGTTGGTTTGACAGGATCATTTGCACATGCATCCGTGATGATCATTGAATGAATGGGTTGGGCGTAGGGTTGTATATGTTGCCAACATTGCAATTGTTTGAACATACGAATAGAAGCAGCAGAAAGAGCAATGGTTCGTATATTGGAAGTAGGAAGTTCTTCTTGAGAAGCAGCATCAACAATATTAATTTTTAAATTAGGCGCTGCTTGCTTGAGCGCTATTGCTAAGGTGAGACCAACAACGGCTCCCCCTGCAATAAGAATATCGCATTGTTTTATATTTTCATTGGATTTTGTCTTTTTCTTGGGGTTTACACTTTTATTGCAATTAGAATACACAACGCTTTGTTCCATTGTTGGTCGTTTTTTCACTTTTAAAGTGAACATTTTTAATTTACTTTTCTTCTTCTTTGTTTTTCTTTTTCTAAAACATGAAGGTTTTATCCTCCTGCTGGTGTAGAGATAGATGATTTAGTTTTTTCTCCTGCTGATGGCTTATTTGGTTCAGTTCATAATCTTACAGGGTCGATGTTACCCTTGAATATTTCCTAAAACTCTACACTTCTACACGGGTTGATGCAAAAGAAAACTGAAATCAGATAAAAATAGCATGTTTTTTATGTGTAATGTGTCTTCTCTCACGTTCTTGAAGGAAAATCTTTTAAAGTATTACGGAAAATCTTTTAAAGTATTACAGAGAAGAAGACTGCTATGATTATGATGGTTAAAACTGTGTTAATATTTTGCGGTCATAATTTTATAACTCTTTAATTGTGGAAGTTTTATCTTTGGAATTGATGGATGCAGCGAAGTTCTCCACCTTATGATTTATTAGAAGCGCAGAAATCTTATGGTTCGCGGCTCATTGAAATGTTTTTACGCCAGATTGGTGTTTTCATTGGGCTTGGGCTTTTGGCTTTCCTTATTTTTTGCGTTTTCGCTTTAGCAACGTGGAATGTTGCAGATCCCTCTTTGACACATGCAAGTACCAATAAAATTACAAATTTCATGGGGTGGACAGGGGCAATTTTTTCAGATTTTGTCATGCAGTTTTTTGGTTTGGCAAGTCTTGGTGTTCTTTTGCCGCCATTATTTTGGTCGTTTCTTTTGTTAGCACAAAAGGATATCCACAATTTGATTTTTCGCCTTTTTTTATGGGTGATATCAACGATTTGTTTTTTAATTGCTTTTGCTCTTATGACACCCGTTGCTGTCTTTACCTATTGGCCATTGCCAATGGGGTTGGGAGGCCTTTTGGGAGATAAAGTTTTAAGTGCTTTTTATGCAATTTTCCCTGTCTTTTTTTCTCCATTTCAGACAGTGCTCTTGGGGTTTGCTTTTATTCTTTTAGGCTTTTTAATGGCTGCTTTTGCCGGTAATGTCGTATGGCGACGCCGGACAGATAAAAGAAAAATAAAAAATGTCCAAAAAAACCAAGGAGTTGATCCTTTTCTGGATGTGTCAGAAGAGACAGAAGAACTTGCCGAAGAGAGGGGGCAGAACGGTTTTTTTGCTACAACTTTTGGAGCATTTTTACATCTTGTTTATTTTTTTCAAGCGCGTTTTTTTCGCCTTTTCTCCATCAAGAGTCGTTCTAGTCGCTCTAAAAGACAAGGAAAGTCCTTTGATCGAATTGAACCAGTTTTCTTGGACGAAAAAACAAAATGTCAGGAAAAACAAGAAAAGGTTCAGCCTCTTAGAAGCCGTGCTTTTAAGCCTTTAAAGACTTCTTCAAATGGTGGTTTTCTTCTTCCTCTTTTGGATTATCTTGCTGTTTCTCCTCCAGCAGCAAGGGATGCAAAACTTTCTCCTGCTGCTTTAAAGGCCAATTCTCATGAACTTGAAGGTGTTTTGTTAGATTTTGGCGTTAAGGGAAAAGTTATTGATGCGCGTCCCGGTCCGGTGGTAACTTTGTATGAATTTGAACCGGCAGCGGGTATTAAGTCTTCTCGTATTATAGGTTTGGCAGATGATATTGCACGCTCGATGCGTGCGATTTCAGCGCGCGTTGCTGTGGTTCCAGGGCGGAATGTGATTGGAATAGAATTGCCCAATGCAAAACGTGAGATGGTTTATTTACGGGATATTTTGCAAGCGCAAGAATTCGTGGACAGTAAAGCAAAATTAGGGCTTGCTTTAGGCAAAACAATTGGGGGGGAAACGGTGATTGCGGATTTAGCAAAAATGCCGCATCTTTTGGTCGCTGGTACAACAGGCTCAGGAAAGTCTGTTGCTATTAATACCATGATTTTGTCGCTGCTTTATCGGATGACCCCTGAACAATGTCGCCTCATTATGGTTGATCCAAAAATGCTTGAACTCTCAGTTTATGATGGTATTCCCCATTTGTTAACACCTGTGGTAACGGATCCTAAAAAAGCGGTCATTGCCCTGAAATGGGCCGTTCGTGAAATGGAAGAGCGCTACAGTAAAATGTCAAAATTGGGGGTTCGCAATGTTGATGGCTTTAATGCGCGTCTTAGAGAAGCAGAAGGTCAGGGTGAGACAATGACGCGCACAATTCAAGTTGGATTTGATCATGAGACTGGTGAGCCCCTTTATGAGACCGAAACACTTGATTTTACGCCTATGCCTTATATCGTTGTCATTATTGATGAAATGGCCGATTTGATGATGGTGGCTGGGAAAGACATTGAAGGTGCCGTTCAACGCCTTGCGCAAATGGCTCGTGCTGCTGGTATCCATGTGATTATGGCGACACAGCGCCCTTCGGTTGATGTGATTACGGGGACGATTAAAGCTAATTTTCCTACACGGATTTCTTTTTCTGTCAGTTCAAAAATTGATAGCCGGACAATTCTTGGTGAACAGGGGGCTGAACAATTGTTGGGGCAAGGAGATATGCTCTTCATGATGGGAGGAGGGCGTATCCAGCGTGTGCATGGGCCTTTTGTGGCTGATGATGAAGTAGAGCAGGTAGTGGCACATCTCAAAGCACAAGCGCTGCCTGACTATTTGGAAACTATTACAGAAGAGATTGCAGAAAATAATGCGGAAGTTTCCTTAACGTCTCCTGCAGCAGATGATCCCTATAGTCAAGCTGTTGCTATTGTTCTTCGTGATCGTAAGGCTTCAACCTCTTATATTCAACGTCGTTTAGGGATCGGATATAACCGTGCTGCTACATTGATTGAGCGGATGGAAGAAGAAGGGATCATTAGTGCAGCAAATCATACCGGTAAACGAGAGGTGTTGATACCTTCTGAAGAGGAACGCTTTTGAAATAAAAATCTTTTGATAGTCTCTGCAAATAATATCTTTATCTTTTAAAGAAGGATATTTATTGTTCATTTTCTACTTAATAAGATAATAAATATTCTTTGGGAGCATTTTTATGAAAACGCCTTTTTTAACACAAAGAAGAGTCTTTGGGTTTGTTGGAATTCTTTTTTTTGGGTGCTTAACTTTTTCTGCTTTTTCGCAATCCTCCAATAAAGTGGTAAAGGCGCAAACTATTGCTAATCGCTTTGCGGCAATTAAAACAATGACAGGCGATTTTATTCAGTTTAGTCCGAAGGGGAAAATGTCTCAGGGGACATTTTACTTAGAGCGTCCAGGGAAAATTCGTTTCATTTATAAAAAAATACCCTTACAGATTATTGCAGATGGTCAATTCGTAGGAATTAATAATCGCGCTCTGAATACTTGGAATTTTTCACAACTTTTTCAAACACCAATGAAATTTCTGTTAGATGATAAAATTGATGTGTCATCGGGGCGTTTGTTAGCATTCCGTGAAGATCCAGGGGCGGTGACAATTGTGCTGCGGGATAAAAGCATTGGGGCAGGGCAAATAAGAATGGTGTTTGATTCTAAAAGCACTGCTTTGCGTCAATGGACAATTGTTGATCAACAAAATTTGGAAACAACTGTTCAAATCATGAATGTACGAACGGGCGTTAGATTTGCTGATGGGATGTTTACACTTCCCTCGAAGAAATAATGTTGTGGTTCATCATCGGAATTGAAATAGATGTTCTTTCGTCTTGCTACTTGGAATATTAATTCTATCCGCTTGCGTCTTGCACAAGTTTTTCAATATTTGGATCTTTTTTCTGTGGATATTTTGTGTCTCCAGGAGACAAAATGTCCAGATGCTCTCTTTCCACGGGAGGCTTTTGAAGCAGCAGGTTATCAGCATATCGCTTTGAGTGGACAAAAATCTTATAACGGTGTAGCAATTCTTTCGCGCTTGCCTTTTAAGGCTGTTGAAAAACGTTTTTTTTGTCAAAAACAAGATTGTCGTTATATTTCAGTGATTGTTGAAGTGTATGGCAGGGACATACAAATTCACAATTTTTACGTTCCCGCGGGTGGTGATGTGCCGGACGTGGAAATGAATGAAAAATTCCGTCATAAACTTGACTTTTTAGAGGAAATGTCCTCGATCCGTGCTGATCAGAGAAAGGATTTTTCTTCTCTTTTGGTGGGTGATTTGAATATTGCACCTTTGGCAGAGGATGTTTGGTCTCATCAACAATTATTGAAGGTTGTAAGCCATACACCTCTTGAAACTGAGCGTTTAAAAGCTCTCTGTTGTCAAGGTGGCTGGGTTGATCTGATGCGTATGCATATACCTGTTCCTACCAAGCTTTATACATGGTGGAGCTATCGTGCACGCGATTGGGCGCTTGCTGATCGTGGACGGAGGCTTGATCATATTTGGTCTTCGCCAAATTTAGCACCTTTTGTTGTAGATTTGTCGATTTTTCGTCGTGCACGGGGGTGGAATCAACCTTCAGATCATGTTCCGGTACAAACTGTATTTGATTTTTCAAAGTAAATCTGGAATAAGAAGTAAATAAAGTCTTAATAATAATGATTCTGAAAAAATGCAGGGGTTTCAATGCATATCAGAAAGCTCAAAGAATTTTTTTATAATCTGTTGCATTATAGTGCTTTGTTTTGTTTTTTTATATCGGGGTGTATGGTTGGTCCTAATTATCAGAAAACATCTTTTCGTGTTCCGAAAAAATGGGGAGAGCAAACAGCACTGACTACAGGGCGTTCAGTTGTGCTTGCCGGATGGTGGCGGCGTTTGAATGATCCTGTTTTGAACGCGTTAATGGATTCTGCAATTTCTGGGAATAATAGTGTTGCTATTGCTAAAGCACGGGTTCGTCAAGCCCGTGCGAGTTTAGGGCAAGCTGTGGGATCTCTTTTGCCTAATCTATCAAGTTCAGTTGCAGCAGATCGTACTGGTACTCTGGAACCTCATGGTATTTTAAACCAATATATGACTCAATATAATAGTCGCTTTGATGCGGGTTGGGAATTAGATTTTTTTGGTGGACGTAAGCGAGAAATTGAAGCAGCGCGTTATGGTCTTGAAGCTGCTGTGGAAGATATGCGTGCTACCATGGTCACGTTGTTAGGAGATGTGGCAACAAATTATATTCAAATGCGTGGTTGGCAACAAAAGTTGCACATTGTGCGGCAAATTGCCGTATCCCAGCGTCAAACATATGAATTAATGCGTGCCAAATTAAAGGCTGGTGATGTTTCAGAACTTGATGTCTCAAATGCGCAAGCACAAGTGGCCAATACAGAAGCCGATATAGCACAGATGGAAGAAAATTTGGCAATGAGTATTCATCGCCTTTCTGTCTTAACTGGTCGTGTGCCGATGGCTTTAAAGGATCTTTTACAAAAAAATGCAAGGCAAGCAAAAATTCCGCAACCACAATGGCCAATACCAGCAGGAATTCCGGCTGATATTTTGTTAACACGTCCAGATTTACGGCGGGCAGAGCGCCAATATGCGCAAGCGACAGCACGGATTGGTCAACATGAAGCAGATCGTTATCCATCCCTCACTTTAACAGGGAATATTTCAACAGCAGCAGAGACAATTAATCAATTATGGAAGGCGTCAACAATTGCTTGGATGTTGGCACCTGGTCTTCGTATTCCTTTTTTTAATGGGGGACAGATTGAGGCTTCAATTGTCGCGGCACGGGCGCAACGTGATCAAGCTTTTATTACTTATCGGGCGGCTGTGTTGGAAGCTTTAGAAGAGGTAGAAAACGCGCTTGTAAGATTAGCTAAAGAACATCAACGTCTAAAAAAGCTTATTGTTGCAAATGAAGCTTCTCTGCATTCTTTAAAACTTTCACGGAGCCTTTTTGAAAATGGAAATATCAGCTTCCTTGAATTGTTAAATGCTAATCGCTCTTATTATTCTGCACAAATGGCGCTTAAAGATAGTCGCGTTTCTTTTGTTACACAATATGTTGCATTGATGAAGGCGTTGGGAGGTGGTTGGGATGGTGAAGTTGATGCGTCACGTCCTGAAATCGTTGATGGTAAATCTCGTGCGCTTACAAAGGTAAGGTAATGAAAAAAAGTTTCATAAAAAATTTTATTACAAAACGTAAAAAACTTTCCTTCTTTTTAACGGTTTCCTTTCTTCTCATCTTATTCTTTTGGATGCGTTCTGTTGTTTTTGGAACATCATTACCCACTTATATGACCGCCGTGGTGAAGCGTGGAGATATAGAGGAAAGTGTTTTGGCTTCTGGTCTTGTGCGCCCCTATCGGTTGGTCGCTGTTGGTGCGCGTGCAACAGGGCGTGTGGTGTCAATGCGTGTTGTTCCTGGAAGTGTTGTCAAAGAAGGGGATCTTTTAGCTGAAATTGATCCTACAGATCAGGAAAATGATCTGAAGAGAAAAAAAGCAGCTCTCGCACACTATGAGGCGAGTTTGGTCGAACAAGAAGCCTATCTTTCGCTTGCACAGAAAAATTTAGAACGTCAGAAAAAAATGATTGAATCGCATGCCGTTTCGCGCGCTAATCTCGATGAAGCTGCGACACAAGTAAAAATACGGGAGGCACAAATTGATCAGCTTCGTCAGCAGATTATACAAGCGCAAATAGATGTGGATAGTGCAAAGGTCAATTTGGGTTATACGCGCATAACCGCTCCTTCAGCGGGAACGGTTCTAGCAACAGTTGTCGAAGAAGGGCAGAATGTCAATGCTGTTCAATCGGCGCCAACAATTGTTATTTTAGGTGATTTGTCAAAGATGACTATTAAAGCACAAATTTCAGAAGCTGATATTCTTAAAGTTCGAGCTGGACAACCGATTTATTTTACAGTTTTGGGCAATTCGCAACGTCGTTATGAGGGCGTTTTAGAAAGAGTGGAGCCCGCTCCTGAAGAAATTCGTGCTGATGTGAGTATTAATTCTGGCATGGCTGGTTCTAGCGCTTTAATATCATCGGCCATCTATTATAACGGAATTCTCCATGTCGATAATGCAGACAATTTTTTGCGGACCTATATGACTGCGCAAGTTCATATTATCTTAGGACGTGCTCAGAATGTTTTGTTGGTTCCAAGTGATGCTTTACAGAATGAAACAACAGGGAACAAAGCATGGGTTTCTGTTTTGGAGGATCAAGATAAAGTGGTTACTAAAGAGGTAACAATTGGATTGAATAACAAGGTTGTTGCAGAGGTTATCTCAGGGCTTAATGAGGGTGATGTGGTTATCACAGGCGCACGTGATGGCGTAATGCCAGAATCTTCTGATAAACAGAACAAAAATGAGATTTAAGCCATGAAAACAGAGAAAGCAGATGCTGTCATTGTTTTGGAAGATATTGTGCGTCAATTCCCTGCGGGTGAAACATTCGTTACTGTCTTGAAAAACATTAATCTTACCATTAAACGGGGTGAAATGGTAGCGATTGTGGGTGCTTCTGGTTCAGGAAAATCCACATTGATGAATATCTTAGGGTGTCTTGATCGAGCAACTTCTGGTCGTTATTGGATTTCAGGGAAAGAAACAGCTGCCCTTTCTGCTGATGAATTATCCGCTTTGCGGCGTAACCATTTTGGATTTATTTTCCAGCGTTATCATTTGCTCAATGAATTGACAGCATTGGGTAATGTTGAAATTCCAGCTATTTATGCGGGGCTCCCTGTCGCAACAAGAAAACAACGTGCACAAGATCTTTTAACACGTTTAGGTATGGGGGAGCGGATCAATCATCGACCAAATCAGCTTTCAGGTGGTCAGCAGCAACGGGTTTCTATAGCCCGCGCTTTGATGAATAATGCAGAGGTTATTCTTGCTGATGAACCAACAGGTGCATTAGATAAACACAGTGGTCAAGAAGTGTTGCGTATTTTGGATGAGCTTCATCAAGAAGGACGCACCATTATTATTGTAACGCATGATATGCAGGTGGCTGAAAGAGCAGAGCGTATCATCGAAATTAGTGATGGGGAAATTATTGCTGATCGTGCGTCAAAGGGTGCAGAAACAAAAGCTGTGGAAGAAAAAATAAAAACGGATAATCAATATGGGGAGAAAAATTTCAAAGACAAAAAACAGCTTGGTTTTTTTCATTCTTTTTACGAGCGGTTTCGTGAAGCATTTATTATGGCTTTATTGGCAATGAACGCCCATCGACTACGAACTTTTTTAACAATGCTTGGGGTGATTATCGGTATTGGTGCCATTATTGCTATGGTGGCCTTAGGAAATGGTACACGAGAGAAAATTCTGGAAAATTTTAAAAGTTTGGGTTCTAACACATTAACAATTTTACCTGGAAAAAGTCTCTCTGATCCACAAGCAGAGAAAATAACAAGTTTGGTGGAAGCGGATGCAGAGGCTCTCTCTCATTTGCCCTATGTTGCTGGTGTAACACCACAACTTTCAACAAGCTCTACGATACGTATTGGAGCCGTCGAAGCCAATGCTGTAATTGTTGGGGTAGGAGAACAATATTTTCAGACACAAGGACTCAAAGCGCTTCAAGGAAGATTTTTTGATCAGAAGAGCGTGCATGAGCGAGCCGTTGATCTCGTGATTGAAAAAGAAGCACTTTCTGTGCTTTTTCCTCATGGTCATGAGAATCCCATTGGAAAGGTTGTTCATGTGGGTAACGTTCCCGTGCGTATTCTTGGTGTGATAGATTCACAACATATGGGAGGCACTTCTAATACGTTGCAAATTTATTTGCCCTATACAACAGTGCAAACCCGTTTGCTTGGAACAACACAGGTTCGTGCCATTACGGTTAAGATTGCTGATGACGTCGATTCACATTTAGCAGAGTCCATGGTAAAGCGTTTTCTTACTATGCGGCATGGTGGAGAAGATTTCTTTATTAGAAATTCAGAATTCTTCCGTGAACGTATTATGGAAAGTACACATATTTTAACACTTTTAGTGTCTTCAATTGCATCTATCTCGCTGATTGTGGGGGGTATTGGGGTGATGAATATTATGCTGGTTACTGTTTCGGAGCGGATCAATGAAATTGGGGTACGGATGGCTGTTGGGGCGCGTCAGAGTGATATTTTGCAGCAATTTTTAATTGAAGCGATTTTGGTTTGTGTCATTGGTGGGGCGCTAGGGATCCTGTTTGGATTTTCTATCGGGGGGCTGTTCCTTCTGTTTAAGGCGCCTATCCACTTAGTTTATACCATTGATTCTATCATCCTATCCCTTACTTGTTCAACCCTCATAGGGGTCTGTTTTGGTTTTTCACCAGCACGGCAAGCTTCCAGGCTTGATCCTGTTGTTGCTCTCTCGCGTGATTAAGCATTATCAATTGCCACATGCTTATTGTTATGCTTTCTACTTGCATGAAGCGTTTATGAAGCAAAACATGGATAAGAAAAGTTTAGTATTATTGGTTGCTCTGTTTTAGAAAACGTTTTATTTGTTAAGTGACGTGTACTTTATAACTGTACAATAAAGGGTGAAGTTTCACGACACAACGGATCATAGATGAATTCCCATTGTCTTTTTAGAGCAGTAAAAATACAGCACCGATTAGCTTTAAAATTTTAATCTAAAATAGACAACTCTTAACCCTCAAGAGAACTGTAACAAAAAAGAGTATTCAGAAAGATCTGAACACACATTCAAATCATCAACGTGACGTTCAATCACGATAAAATAGCTTATGAAAATAAAGAGACAGGCAAAACTGAAGATGGTTTACCATCACAGGGCTCTATATCGCTGCAAATCAAGCCTCAATTTTTAGCTAGAGCATTGCCTAATACCCCCCGCTTATTCCTCAAACATGAATTACAGTCGGAAAGGGATTTAATCGGTTCTATGGAGTTTTTAGCAAAAATGAAGGGAATTTCTCCTCATGCCCTTCAAGAAGCCAAATAAACTATGGGGATAAACAAGTTGCTCTTGCTCTTATCGTCAAAAAACATTGCAAGGAAATCATTAAATCACTAGGAGGATATTTGCGAGGGATGGTTGCCAAACAAAACAAAGGTGAACTCTACTTAGAGCGTTCTTTCTATGCTTTGTTGGATGAAGAATTTAAAGAAACATTTAATGATTTGCCCATAGCGGAAAATAACAAAATCAACTCAAATGATGAAAAAATACCCTTGTTTAAATCAGAATTAAATAAAATTCTCAAAAAGTTGGAAATGCCTAAAAATACTAACAAATTTGCCTAGATAAAATGACAGATTCTTTAAAAAATAACATTTTTGTGATTTTAAAAATAAAGAAAGAGGTTAAATTATGAATATCTTGCGGAGACTCCATGCTAACAACCTCTTCCTTAAAAAGAGACTTATATAATAATTTATTGTTTAGCAGGAAAGTATTTTGAAATTTTTATTTCACTCAGAAATTAACCATAAAATTGCTCTTTGTTTTTTCGTTTTAAGCGTCCTGAAACTTTTCAAAAGTAAATATTCCTCTTTGCTAGATATTCCTCCATCACTAGGGTATGAAATATTTTCTTTTGTCGAGATTTCGGTATAAAAAAAGGCAATAGGAACATCCAATATGTTGGCAATTTCTTGCAAACGTCCTGCCCCTACACGATTTAAGCCTTTTTCGTATTTTTGGATTTGCTGAAAAGTTATTCCTAATTGGTTGCCTAATTGTTTTTGAGAAATTCCCATCATTTCTCTTCTGAAACGAATTTTTTTACCTACAGAAATATCATTAAAATGCGGATTTTTAGTTTGCACTTCAAAGTCCCCCACCGGGTGCGAGCGCCCTCGCATTGGTATTCCGGGAGTTGAAAGAGCTGAAACTTGACTCAGCCTTTTGCTTTTAGTGCCTATGGCACCTGGACATAACAAAAGCTCCCGGAAATCCGGGATATCCGTAAAACAGGATAAATATACGTTTCAAGTTTAGGGTCTTTCATTCCCTGCTGATCGTCGCGTAGACGATCAAAACACTTGTACTAATAAAGCAATTTCAGAAAATTGGCAACAAAAATTAAAACAGCTTTTTGCTTTATCATGAGAGGCGGGCAGCCTCTCAAACTCTCTGGAACGTTCACCAAAATTCTGAATGTGGTGTAAAGTAATCCTATCAAAAGTGAAATTTTTATTTGTCAATTCATATTTTTTGCAAGTTCTTGCTTTGCAAGCGGTGTATTGTAATTTGAAATGGAAAAAGAAGTAATTTGCAATTGTAGATTGGATTTCCTTTGAAATGTCTTTGATGTTAATAAATTTTCTATTAACAACCCTATAAGAGCATCGTTTGCTGGCTATGCATTGATTTATAAAGATAATTTATTGTTTTTCATATTGCATTAGCTCTCCGAATATCGTAAAATTTTCTTATTTCAAACCTTCTCATATTGAAACAAGTAAAATCACGGATTTGCATGTCATTAGTGGGGCTGATGTGTGGGTAAAACTAGAGAAGAAAGGCGTTGAAACGCTTTTTTATGAATGTTTTCGAGGGCTGTTGTAAACCTTTGGGGGCGGAAAAGAACCATGGTGCTGCTTGTGGCAAATTTTCAGAATATGAGCAGGGTAAAGATTAAAACATGGTTCTGATGTATACCTCGATTGTTTTGATATATTGGAAAATAAGAATGCGTACTTGATTGATCTGCTGTATCGTACTTTCATTGCCGTTCTTTTTAACGGGATAGGCTATGAAATTGACCTCAGGCATTAAAGTTTTAAGTTCGCGCAAAGAGCGCCACATGTGGTAGTCATGAGTGACAATATAAACTGTTTGGTAGTGGTGCTTTTTAATCCAAGCTGTGCTTTCTTCAGCATTCCCTTTTGTGTTCGTTGCTTTATGGCCGATGTCAACGCAACAGGTAAAGAGCTGTGGGGTAATATGTGTGCTGTGCTTCAGTCTCTGGAGATTGGTTACGGTGTTTACTCCACTGATCAAAAGTCGCGAACCAAGCCTCTTTTGGAGCAGGCTTAACCCCGCTTCTATTCGGTTCTCTCCCCCCGTCAAGACGATGATTGCATCTGCTTTTGGTAAGGGATTTGGTGGTTGAAGCCGCTCAGTTTTTTCGGCAAAGATAATGAAACTAACACAAAAAAGCAGAGTGATGATTAAAAGAGAAAATGTTGTCGGTGGAAAATAACGAAACAAACAGCGTAGAGAGCATAAAGTGCCGTTGGTATGTTTTTTCAGAGAATGCTCTTGTTCATCTTGCATCAATGATTTGGGATCATATGAGTTGTAGGTCATAAAATTAAAATAAGCCGTTTTCACATTGATCAATTTTTTTAAGTTGTGCTAAAATAGTTATGCGGTTTGTAAGCATGGTAAGCAAAGAAACAAAAAAAATAAGACCAATGATTTTTCCATAAGGAATGGAACTTATGGAAAAATGTCCAAACAAAGCGGTGACTTGGCTAGCTTCCACTTTCCCTATGTTATAATTTGTCCAAAAGCTGAAAGCAGCAAACAGCAATGTGCTTGTGATACCACCATATAATGCACCGCGCAGTGCAGTTTTAAAAAAATGCCAATCAAATTGTCGTGCAATGAAAAGGGTTTCAGTTCCTAGGAAGTATAAGACATTAATAATATGCGCATTTTCTGCCAAAGCATTGCGTGTGGCAAAGATAACCGTGAGGATCAATGAGCCTAAAACCAATATTAAAATTGAAAAACCAATGAAAACAGTTGTATGTGCCATTGTTGTAAAACGCTTCACCCAAACACGGTGATCATCAAATTGACCTCCTGGAACTTGTGTTTTAATGGCATGACTAATGGCATGAAAGTCAATTTCTTCTTTCTCGTTTAGTGTTACGATGATAAGACGAGGAAGAGGCAATTCATTTAAGCTTAAACCCGTGCCAAGCCATGGTTCGAGCAATTTTTCAGTGGCTGTTTGGTCAACAATGGTGGCATCGTCTACACCATGAAATGTTTTGACCAACTTAACTGCTTCATGAAGGGCTTTTTCGATATTAATATTTTCAGTTGGACGTATTTGTATGGTTGCTTCATAGCTAATTTGATTACTCCAGCTATGAGCCGCTCGCTGGACGAGATCAACCCCGATCAATGTGAGGCTGGAGAGAAAGGTCATAATAGCAATCACTGCAATCAGCGCTCGGCCTGAAATGTTGTCGCTGGGAATAATCGCAGTTGTGTTGTTTTTATTGCTTGTGAAAATGGGGAAAAACTTATTCATGAATTGTCATCCGTCCATTATGGAGAAGCATTCGTCGTGCTGCAACTTGTTCCATCAGCGCAATATCATGGGTGGCAATAATGACGGCTGTTCCAAAACGATTTAATTCAATAAACAAGCGGAGCAGGCGTTTTGCCAAAGGGGGATCAACATTTCCTGTTGGTTCATCCGCCAAAAGAATTTCAGGTTGGTCAATGAGTGCACGGGCAATCGCTACCCTTTGTTTTTCTCCACCGGAAAGAACGGGAGGTAAAACATGAATATGATCTCCAAGACCTACCCAACAAAGAAGATCTTCTACTTCACTGCGATAAGTTGCTTCTTCTTGTCCCTTAATGCGTAAAGGTAAAGAGACATTTTCATAAGTGGTCATGTGATCAAGCAGACGAAAGTCTTGAAAGACGACGCCGATACGTTGCCGGAGTGCCGGAAGCTCTTGTCGTTTGAGTAATGCCGTATCGTGGCCAAACAGATCAATATGACCGCGTGTTGGCTTGAGTGCCAAAAACATCAGACGCATCAGTGATGTCTTTCCTGCTCCAGAAGCGCCGGTGAGAAATTGAAAGGATCCCGGAGGAATATGAAAACTGATATCACGAAGAACTTCTGGGCCCATGCCATAGCGCAAACCAACATTTTCAAAATGAATCACTTTTCGTTACCACTTCGTTGTTATAGTGCATCATCCTAAGGATTTTTGCTTTCATTGCTATAGGCTCTTGGTTCTTTTTAATATTTTCTTCCACCATTTCCAGTTTGTTATTGAGAAATACTGTCTGTAAGAATATGATCAGTCACTCCCTTTCCTTAATTTTGCCTTTATTTATGATTTTAGCAGGAATTTTAAAGTGTTTCTAGCAGAAACGTAAAAGTCAACAGTCCTGTTTTTGACAGAAGATGTTTATCTTTGGAGGTTGGTAACAGTAGCTTTTCTTTTTTGGATTTTCGCTGAAATTCATACTCTTTAGAATATTTTTTCAATCCGTTCTTGTTGGACTTGAGAAAGAATGTCTGTTTTGAGAGCGGTTGAATGGTTCCATTGTGTTGTTTTTCCCTTTATTGGTGACTTTAGCAAGAATGCTAAGAGAATTTTAGAAGGAAAGCTAAAGTCACCGTTGTTGTTTGGTGTTTAAGCTGCGGATTCTCTATTTTGCCGATTGGCAATCAGATCTTCTACCACTTGTGGTTCAGCAAGGGTCGAGATATCGCCTAAACTATCAAAATTATTTTCGGCAATTTTTCGTAAAATACGCCGCATAATTTTTCCTGACCGTGTTTTTGGCAATTGAGGGGCAAATTGAATTTTGTCCAAGATGGCAATGGAGCCAATTTCTTTTCTGACATGGCGAATAAGGTCTTTGTGTAACTCTTCACTTGGGGATGTCCCTTCCATTAAGGTGATAAAACTGTAAATTCCTTGTCCTTTAATGGGGTGAGGATAACCAACAATCGCTGCTTCTGAAATGGCGGGATGAGAAACAAGTGCGGATTCAATTTCGGCTGTTCCTAGTCTATGTCCAGAGACATTGAGAATGTCATCAACGCGTCCTGTAATCCAATAATAATCATCACTATCGCGTTTACAGCCATCGCCTGTGAAATATTTGCCTTTATATGTGGAAAAATAGGTTTCAATGAAGCGCTCATGATCATTGTAGAGGGTTCGCATTTGACCTGGCCATGAGTCAATGATGCAAAGATTCCCTTCTGCTTCGCCTTCTAAAACATTTCCTTGCTCGTCAACAATTTGGAGCTGAACACCGAAAAACGGACGTGTTGCTGAGCCTGCTTTGAGTGGTGTTGCACCAGGAAGGGGGGTGATCATATGCCCTCCTGTTTCTGTTTGCCACCATGTATCAAGGATGGGACAGCGATCATCTCCAACGGTGTGATAAAACCATTCCCATGCTTCTGGATTAATTGGCTCACCTACTGTGCCTAAAAGCCGCAAGGATGTTCTTTTCGAGTGTTCGACAAAGGAATTGCCCGCACCCATTAAGGCACGGATAGCTGTTGGTGCGGTATAGAGCGTGTTTACTTTATGTTTATCAACAATTTCCCAAAACCTGCCTTTGTCAGGAAAAGTTGGCGTTCCTTCAAACATTAAAGTGGTCGCACCATTGCATAGAGGGCCATAAATCAAGTAAGAATGACCGGTGATCCAGCCAATATCAGCAGTGCTCCAGTAAATTTCTCCAGGATGATAATCAAAAACATATTGATGTGTCATCGATACATAGACAAGATACCCTGCTGTTGTATGCAACACGCCTTTCGGTTTGCCTGTTGAACCCGAAGTGTAGAGAATAAAGAGTGGATCTTCAGCGTTCATTGGTTCTGCTGGGCAATCCGTTTTGGCATCAGAAACTTCTTCATGATACCAAAAATCACGCCCCTCTACCCAATGAATTGCTTTACTGGTGCGCCGTATGACCATCACTTGATCCACATCGACATGTTGGCGTGCTGCAATCTCAATGGCATGATCAACATTGTCTTTTAAGTTAATCTGTTTTCCTCCCCGTAAGCCTTGATCAGCGGTAATGATGAAGGTCGATTGGCAATCAACAATCCGTCCTGCTATTGCTTCAGCAGAAAAACCAGCAAAAATAACTGAATGAATGGCACCAATGCGGGCACAGGCGAGCATGGCATAGGCTGCTTCTGGAATCATCGGTAAGTAAATGGTAACTCTGTCGCCTTTTTTGATACCATGGTTCTTTAAAATATTGGCAAAGCGACAAACATGTTCATAAAGCGCATTATAGGTTATTTTTTTATCATGGTAAGGATTATCTCCTTCCCAAATCAGTGCGATTTCCTCGCCATGGGTTTTTAAATGGCGGTCAATACAATTATAGGCGACATTTGTTATTCCATCTTCATACCATCGAATGGGGACATCTGCGTTAAAGGAAGTATTTTTGACTTTTGTATAAGGTTTAAACCATGCAATGCGTTGACCATGTTTTGCCCAGAAGCTTTCTGGATCATTGATACTTTCTCGATACCATTGTTGATAGATGTCTTCATTGATGAAAGCATTTTTTTTTATATTCTCTGGTATTGGATGGATTTTTTCAGACATAAGTTCCCTCTCTTTATACTTTATATTTGGAAAAATCAGCTGTTGTAGTTTTATATTTTTGGCAGAATTTTTCCAAAAGTCTTTTCTTAAATGAAAATCCTCATGAGGAGATTAGACTAAATTACAAAAATTGGTATAGTCAATTTTAAAATCTGAAGTATTTATATTTAAAGAGAGACTATTTTTACTCTGTTCTAAGGGGTTCAAGTGCAGCAAAGCACATTATAATATTGTAAAAAAATGCATAACAGTATATTAATATCGATAGTTTTTTATAAGCGCATTAAGAAATGAACGTTTAGAAAAATTTCATATAAAGCATTAACATCGATAAGGTGCGGATAATGCATAGATTATCGACATCCTTTGTAAAATTATTTACAAAACACAACTATTGCGATGATAGAGATTTGTTCTTTGCGTAAATGTACAGAGTGTGCTCTTTAGTGCTTTGTGTTATAGTGTTTACGAATAATTTTAGGGGGTGATGTTGGGAGATGGGGACAAAGAGAGATGTTTCTTAAAGATCTCTATAAGTGAGCAATGCATTGAAAATAGAGCATTAACATCTTTTTTGTTTTTTACGACAAAAAAATCAAATGAACTCTTCAATGATGCGCACCCTAAAATATCCTCTTTAACGCAAAAAGAGATATGCTGGATAATGTATTGATTTGCATGTTCTTTGTGTTGTTCTGTCGTTTTGTAAAAGAAAATTTTATTAAGACTTAATATAAATTGAAATATCTCCGTAAAAAATCAATACTAAAGCATATAACACTTAAAAATAAAGAAGCTCTGATAGCTGACTTCCGATTGTAATCTAAAATTTTTCTATAAAAAATAAAAAAAACAGAGGGAAATATAATCATTGCGAAAAACAAATTTGCGATTTCATAATGGATATTCATTATAATAAAATCCTGATTGTAGTGTATGATATCGCATAGATATCTCTGAAAACTATTTCAAGCCTCTTTGTGTTAATTTATTAAGTAGATATTAATATAAAATAAAATATCTATGCAAAATTATAATAATAATTCATAGAATAACTAGTAATAAAAACAATGTAATAGGTAATTTCTAGTTATAAAATAAATGTTTACTGAAAAATAATAAAAATAGAAATATATAATTAATACATAGAATACTTTTATTTATTTAATGCATTTATATAGAAATATAAGAGCAAAAACTGTTGTTAACATAACTAATAAGTACATTATACGCTTTTTAAGATTATATCCTTTCAATTTCAGCACAATTATAAATATTAGTCCAACTAAAATTGTTTGAAATAATGCTTCCAATAATTTATGATAAATATCCATTATAAAAAATTATCTAAAAATTTATATAAACCAATATAGTTCAATAAAAGAATAACAATAAAAAATATAAAGCTTGTTAATAATGAATTTCTTATAGAATCTTTCCAACTGTAAGAAAAAAATTTATAATAAAAAAGATGTATTAAACCAAAAAAAACTATTACCATGAAATATTCAATAATTTTATGATTAAAATCTGACATTACGAAATCAAAATATATAATATGTGCTATAGAATAGATATCATTGAAACCAAATTTATTTGTTTTTATGGTAATTTATTAAGTAAATGTTAATATAAATTGAAATATCTCCGTAAAAAATCAATACTAAAGCATATAACACTTAAAAATAAAGAAGCTCTGATAGCTGACTTCCGATTGTAACCTAAAATTTTTCTATAAAAAATAAAAAAAACAGAGGAAAATATAATCATTGCGAAAAACAAATTTGCGATTTCATAACGGATATTCATTATACAAAACCCTGATTATAATATATGATATGAAGTAGATATCTCTGAAACCTATTTTAGCAATAGACATGATTCAAGTTTAATATCTTTATTAATAATTTCAGAGATACCTTTAAGCTATTCTCTATAAATTAGAACCAACACTCCCAAGCTTTATTTATGAATCCCAAACTAGCACCTGCTACGTACCCATACCCAGCAGCTGTTAAGCCAGCTGCGATTGCACCTGGGCCAGTCGGAGAAGCTGATAATGCTCCCATTACTCCAGCTGGAATTGCCGTTTGCACACCTAATCTGTTCATCTCATGAGAAAAATCATTAAAGCTACATGCTCTTGCATAAACAGGTGTTGAATCATTTAAAGTATAAACTAAACCTGAACCAAAATTACGCATATAAATCCTCCTTTGTTTATTTTGGAATCAACGTATCATAATGATACATGCAAATGCGTATCATTTTTATTTTTAAGATGTAAAATATAATTTTATTATAGATACAAAAATATTTTTGTATCTATATAAATATTCATTATGTAATAAATGATATTTTTTATTTATAATATTTGATATATTAATGTAATATTCTTTTTATAAATTAATAAAAGCAAATAGAACATTTTGAAAAATTGATATTCTTGGTGAAGCTGTTCAAAAGAGCGCAAAGAAAGGGATGTGCATATCGAGCGCAGTCTTGTTGCTCTTGTTTTGTGTGTATGTGTGGGGCAATTGTTTTGTTTTTTGAGTGATTATCAATCGCCTTTTATTCTGTCATGTATGGAAAGTTTCTCTTTCTTTTTGTTGTTTTTATGGATTGTTGTTAGGGTATTAATATGGCTTTTGGTGTTTAATGGGGTATTTTAAAGGCTAACCAATGGGTTTGCATAAGAATTGGTGTCGTCTAAAACACCCAAGCCCATTTTACGACGCTGCCCGTGGATGATAGAGCGTAAAAGCCATTGAGCACCACCATCTTTACGCTTATGAAGGTAAAGGTGGCGCCATCATGCTCTTTGTCAGCCTCAATGTTGCGACAGCCCTTGGTCTTTAGACGATTCATAAGAGATATTTTTAGTCCTTTCTTTAGAGTTTTTTACCTACATGCCAGCTCCGTTTGTGATGTGTCGGCAAGGGATTCAGTTGATGCAAAATGAAATGTTTTAAGATAAGACACACTTACAAGATTTGGGGGTATGATACAAGTTGGAAATGATAATTTATCTTTATAAATCAATATGTTGTCTTGTAGATACGTTTTAAGACTTTTTCTGCTTGCTTTGCATATTTGGCAAAGGAGTGAGCTGCTTTTGTGGATTAGAGCGGTTGAAGCAATTGTCGGTTTTTTAAACGAGAATCTTGGCAATAATTGTACGTAATATTTTTTGCCATTGTTTATCGCGTGATGTCCTTTCTCCTTCGTGTGTAGTGCATTTTTATCATCCTATCATGACAAAGGGGTTCTTTTTTGCAGATTTTAATGAAGATGTGTTGAGAGAGGGCGCTGTCCAAATAGAGTAGAGCCAATGCGAAGGACGTTAGAGCCAAATTGTAGAGCTGTTTTAAAGTCATTGGACATGCCCATTGAAAGTTTTGCAAGATCAGCTTTTTTTGCTAATTTTGCTAATAGGGCGAAATAGGGTCCGGGGTTTTCTTGTACTGGGGGGATTGCCATAAGGCCGATGATGTTAAGTCCGTAATGATTTTTGCACTGGGTCACAAAAGGGACGACTTCCTCGGGTGTAATACCACTTTTTTGCGGTTCTAAGCCAATATTGACTTGAATATAGCAGGGGAGGTGTTTGTTCTGTTTTTGCATTTCGTTTGCTAAGCTCTTGGCTATTTTTTCACGGTCAATGGTTTGAATGACATCAAAAATTTTAACAGCTTCTGCTGTTTTATTGGATTGTAAAGGTCCGATGAGGTGAAGTTCGACCTTTTCAAATTGTTGACGCAGGTGGGGCCATTTTTCAGCAGCTTCTTGCACACGGTTTTCGGCGAAAAGGCGCTGTCCTGCTTGCAAAATGGGGCGTATGTTATCGGCTTGGACAGTTTTTGAAACAGCGATAAGTTGGACTTCTTCTAAGGGGCGATTATAGCTTTGGCATGTTGTAGCAATGTCTTTTTGAAGGTTTTTCCATGCCTCAATGGAAGGATGAGGGGAAGGATTATTTTCTCTGTTCATAAGTGTCTTCTTTCTGTTTTTATTAAAGGATTGAACAATTGTTGATAGCGATTGCTTATAAGGGCTTTGTAAGATACTTAATAAAATATTGATTGAAAATATTGACGATGGAGTTAATCCATGGTCAAGCATAAAAACAAGTTTTTAGTTCAATTTTATTAAAGAGTATAATGACAATGACAATTGAACGTTCTAATTTAGGTGAACGCTATAATCCACGTGCCCACGAACAAAGGTGGCAAGAAATTTGGGATGAAAAAAAGATTTTTCAGACCGTTCAAGAAGATTGCCGTGAAAAATATTATGTTTTAGAGATGTTTCCTTATCCTTCTGGGCGCATTCACATGGGGCATGTGCGTAATTATGCCATGGGAGATGTTGTTGCGCGCTATAAACGCGCAAAGGGGTTTAATGTGCTGCATCCCATGGGGTGGGATGCTTTTGGGATGCCAGCTGAAAACGCTGCTATGCAAAATAAAGTGCATCCCAAAACTTGGACCTATCAAAATATCGCAGTGATGCGTGGGCAATTAAAGCAATTAGGGCTCTCTTTGGATTGGTCACGTGAGTTTGCAACGTGTGATGTGGATTATTATCATCGCCAACAAATGTTGTTTCTTGATTTCTATCAAAAGGGTTTGGTGGCACGCAAAGTGGCCAAGGTCAATTGGGATCCGGTTGATCACACTGTGTTGGCAAATGAGCAGGTGATTGATGGTCGAGGATGGCGTTCTGGTGCGTTGGTGGAACAGCGTGAATTGACCCAGTGGTTTTTTAAAATTAGTGATTTTAGTGAAGATCTTTTGGCTGGTCTTGAAAAGCTTGAACAGTGGCCGGAAAAAGTGCGCACGATGCAAAAAAACTGGATCGGTAAGTCACAAGGCTTACTCATTCGTTGGACTTTAAAGTCAACAGATCCTGATGATGAAGTTTGTGAGGCATTGAACGAAGTCGTTTGTTATTCAACACGTCCTGACACGCTCTTTGGTGCTGCTTTTTTGGCGCTATCTATTGATCATCCTGTTGCTAAAGCTCTTGCGCAAAAAAACAAAGAATTGGCGGCTTTTATTGAAGAGTGTCGGTGTGGTGGAACAACAACGGTGGCTCTTGAAACCGCTGAAAAACAAGGGTTTCGTACATCGCTTTTGGCTGTTCATCCCTTTGAGCCAACGGTGCATGTTCCCGTTTATATCGCCAATTTTGTGCTGATGGACTATGGAACAGGGGCTGTTTTTGGTTGTCCTGCCCATGATCAGAGGGATTTGGATTTTGCCCGTAAATATGATCTTCCCGTACAGCCGGTGGTTTTGCCGAAAGGGGTTGAGAGAGAAGATTTTGTGATTGGGGAAACGGCTTATACCGGTGATGGTGTGATGATCAATTCACGCTTTTTGGATGGCTTGACACCACAACAAGCTTTTGAAGAAGCAGCGAAAAGGCTTGAGGGGCAAATGCTTCATGGGAAGCCCCAAGGGCAAAAAACCGTGCAGTTTCGATTGCGGGATTGGGGAGTTTCGCGTCAACGTTATTGGGGATGTCCGATTCCAATGATCCATTGTACGTCTTGTGGGGTGGTTCCGGTGCCTCGCACTGATTTGCCGGTGGTGTTGCCGGATGATGTGACTTTTGATCAGCCGGGCAATCCTCTTGATCGCCATCAAACATGGCAAAATGTTGCTTGCCCTGTTTGTGGGCAGCAGGCACGACGTGAAACCGATACTATGGACACATTTGTCGATTCTTCTTGGTATTATGCGCGTTTTACTGCGCCTTTTGCACAAGAACCCGTTGATAAAAAAGCAACAACGGAATGGTTGCCTGTGCAACAATATATTGGTGGAATTGAACACGCAATTTTACACCTTCTTTATGCGCGCTTTTTTATGCGAGCCATGAAAAGTGTGGGGTATGTGAGCGTTGATGAGCCGTTTAAGGGCCTTTTTACCCAAGGGATGGTGGTTCATGAAACCTATCGCGATGAGAAAGGGTGGGTTTCACCAGAAGAAATTGCGATTGTTGAAAGGGATGGAAAACGGCAAGCTTATAAATTGTCTGATAAAAGTGAAGTGACAATTGGTTTGATTGAAAAAATGTCAAAATCAAAAAAGAATGTCGTGGATCCTGATGATATTATTGCATCCTATGGAGCCGATACTGTGCGCTGGTTTGTGTTGTCAGATTCTCCTCCTGAACGCGATGTTATCTGGACGGAATCTGGTGTGGAGGGAGCGCACCGCTTTGTACAACGTGTTTGGCGCTGTGTGGTTGTGAGTGCTTCAGTGTTAAAGGACGTTGCACCATGTGCAGGGCAACAAGGGGAAGCTTTGGAGCTCTCAAAGGTCGCCCATCGCACCCTTTGTGCTGTGGAGGATGATTTGGAAAAATTTGCCTTTAATCGTGCCATTGCACGCCTTTATGAGTTCTTGAATATTATGGCTCCGTTGTTAAATAAGGTAGAAAGTGTTGAAGATGAAATGAAGGCTGCTTTGCGCCAAGCGATGGATTTTTTTCTTGCGCTGATTGCGCCTATTATGCCTCATTTGGCAGAGGAATGTCATGCTGCTTTAGGTGGAAAATCCTTGATTTCTGAACTTGCGTGGCCTGTTTATGACCCCGCATTAACTGTTGAAGAATGCTATACTTTACCGGTACAGATTAATGGTAAAAAACGTGGTGAGGTGCGGGTGGCAGCAACAGCGAGTGAAGCAATGATTGAAGAAGCTGTATTAGCTCTTGATTTTGTACAGGCGCATCTTGTTGAAAAATCGGTCAAGAAAATGGTTATTGTTCCAAAAAGGATTGTCAATGTCGTTATTTAGGAAATTTATTTTTGTCGGCTTAGCGGGTTTTCTTACGCTTTTGTGTGGATGTAGAATTGAACCGCTTTATCAGCAGGGATCACAGATTTCGACAACAATAAGATCTGTCGATTCTGTTTTTGAGGATTCATCTGCGAAACAAAAACCTTTGAGTCTTTCCCAAAAATTAGCCTCCATTGTTGTTGCGGAACCATCCGATCGTTTTGGTCAAATGGTCCGCAATCATTTGCTGTTTCTTCTGTATGGAAATGGGCAGACACCTTCTACACCAGCTTATCAATTGGCATTGAAAACATCGACCTTTACACGCAATTCTGTACAGATCGAGATGGATCGCGAGAGAAAAAGAGAGGGGCGTCCTTCTGTTGGAACCGTGATGGGTAAAGTTTCCTATGTTTTGCAAGATATGAAAGGTGTTTTGCTTGCTGAAAGTACGGTAAGCATGAGCGCGTCTTTTGAACGACTCCGCCAAGAATATGCAACTTTGCAAGCAGAAGAAGATGCACAAAAGCGTGTGGCGGAAGAATTGGCTGAAGAGATTCTCCTGATGCTTTCAAAAGATCTTTCAAGTCATTAGGCAATATTTTGTCCGGTTTTTTTTCCAATCTTTTGGGAAGATTTGTAAGCCTTTATCGGTTAAGGGATGTTTGACCAGTGCTTTTAAGATTGCTGGTGGAACAGTTGCGACATTTGTTGGAACGCGATGGGTAAGGTTTCCTATGTTTTGCAAGATATGAAAGGTGTTTTGCTTGCTGAAAGTACGGTAAGCATGAGCGCGTCTTTTGAACGACTCCGCCAAGAATATGCAACTTTGCAAGCAGAAGAAGATGCACAAAAGCGTGTGGCGGAAGAATTGGCTGAAGAGATTCTCCTGATGCTTTCAAAAGATCTTTCAAGTCGTTAGGCAATATTTTGTCCGGTTTTTTTCCAATCTTCTAGGAAGATTTGTAAGCCTTTATCGGTTAAAGGATGTTTAGCCAGCGCTTTTAAGATTGCTGGTGGGACAGTGGCAACATCTGCACCGCTTAGTGCCGCTTCTTTGACGTGGTTAACGGTGCGGATTGAGGCTGCTAAAATTTGTGTTGTAAAACCGTAGTTATCGTAGATTGCACGAATCTCATGAAGCAATTGCGTACCATCTATGGAACAATCATCGAGTCTGCCGATGAAAGGTGAGATAAATGTTGCCCCTGCTTTGGCAGCTAGGAGAGCTTGATTGGCTGAAAAACAAAGGGTAAGATTTGTTTTTAATCCCTGTGTGGTCAGGGCTTTACAGGCTTTCAATCCCTCGAGCGTTAAGGGAAGCTTTATGCAAATATTCTCAGCAATTTTTGCTAAAACAGCGGCTTCTTTCATCATGCTTTCAAATTGTGTTGCTGTCACTTCAGCAGAAACAGGCCCATCAATGAGATGACAAATTTCTTTTATAACCTCGAGAATATTGCGTCCCGATTTGAGAATGAGAGAGGGATTGGTGGTGACACCATCCACGAGGCCTAAATTTTGTAATTCTCGGATCTCTTCAATATCAGCACTATCGACAAAAAATTTCATCTCAAATCTCCTCGTTTGGGGGCTTGTTCCTTCATGGACGCTCATTTTTTATTCTGTTTTTCGTTATGCGCTCTTGTTTGGCGCAAAAGCAAGAGGAAGAATTCTTCTTTATGTTCTTATTCCACATGATGCTATTAAAGCCAACAGGAGTTTTGAAGGTTTATGCGCAGATTTTCTATGTCATCACATAAATTTGCTAAAAGAACAAAATTGGGGAGGGAGTTGTTTGTCTTGTGAGCTTAGCATTCTTATTCATGCTGAAATGGATAAAACTCCATTTTTATGAAGGGGAGGATGCATTTTTGTTTGTTTTTTATGGGGGGATGTGAAGACGCTTCTTGTGGAAAAGATGCTTTCGTAAAACAGCGTCATTGGTTTGCCCATTTACGGGCTTTTTTAAGAAACCTTTCTTAAAGCACTCCAGCGCATTTCACGACGGTGCTTGCGAGAGGTATAGCGTTAAAGTCCTTGAAGGATCACCATCTTTATGTTTGTAAAGAAAAGCCTGCACTATCATTCTCTTTGCTAGCCTCCAGCGTTGTAATAGCCCTTGCATTAAGATGACTTATAAAAGATACTTTGCTCCTTTCTTCTCATTTTTATTCATCCGCAAGTTTTGTTTGTGACATGTGGGAACATGATTTTACTTGATTCAAAATGAAAGATTTTAAGGTGAGAAAATCTGACATATTGCGGGTCTTATTCAACAGAGAAAATGATCAATGATCGTTATCAATTAGGGTTGTTGATGAGGAGAGGATCATAAATCAGAGAAATGATTTTCTGCAATGCTCTCAAGAAAACAAGTGGTGTGAAGACACTCTGTGCGCAGGCTGGCATGGTGATTGTAGAAAAGAACGCGTGTGACATTTCGAGAAAAAATGATGGAATCTGTAATAGCGGAAGAGTTTCTCTTTTGGTGTTTTTTTGTTGTGGATGCTTATCGTTCTTGGCTTTTATCTGCTATGGAGAAGAGAGAATTTTGTGGTTTCATGATGGTTGGTGTATGGATGAGGTGTTGTTGGAGGGTTGGAATGGAATGTCCTGCTGGGGATGCTTCATCAATGGAAGTTGGAAAAGAAGCCAGATGCGCTTTGTGGAAGAGATTTGTGTAAAATTTGAGACAAAAGATGAAGTCAAATGTGACAGAAGATGTGCGGGAGAGGAAGATCGTTTCGGTATTGGTGCCTCTTCCTGTTGATCAGGCTTATAGTTATGAGGTGCCATCTTCTATGGAGGCTGGAATTGGCTGTTTTGTTCGTGTTCCGGTGATGGGGCGCCAAGTTTGTGGTGTGGTAGTGGATGTTGAAGAGGAGACAGTCAAAGAGGGGCAAGGCGCTGGAGTGAATGGTCGAAAACTCCGTTCTCTCCTTCATGTTTTTGATTGTCCGCCTTTAAAGGCGGAGATGTTAACATTCTTGCGTTTTGTTGGTCGCTATACGATGACTCCTATTGGACTTGTTGCACGATTTGTTTTGTGTATGCCGGCTGCTTTAGAACCAGAAGCGCAAATGCCGGGCTTGCGATATTGTGGAGGAGATGTGGAGCGTCTCACACCAGCGCGATTACGGGTTTTGGAGTTGGTGCGCGGTGGTGGGATTTGGACACGTTCTGGTCTTGCGCATGCGGCGGGAACTTCTGTTTCTGTTGTTGAGGGATTAAAAGCGCTGGGAATTTTTGAAGAGGTTATGGTGCCGCCGCCTGCTCTTGTGGGCAAGCCTGATGCTGATTTTTGTCCCCCTCAGTTGGAAGGAGCACAAAAGGAGGTTGCACGCCTTTTGCGAGAAGCTGTTTTGTCTTCTCGGTTTCAAGTGTTTCTGCTTGATGGGGTGACGGGGTCAGGAAAGACAGAAGTCTATTTTGAAGCCGTGGCGCAGGCACTTATGGGGGGTAAGCAGGTTTTAATTCTCTTGCCGGAAATTGCTTTAACCCAACAATTTTTAGATCGTTTTCATGCACGTTTTGGAGCTGCTGCTGCTGAGTGGCATTCCGATTTGGCGCCGCGGCGGCGTGAACGTGTGTGGCGGCAAGTTGCAGAAGGGCGGGTGCGGGTTGTGGCTGGAGCGCGTTCAGCGCTTTTTCTTCCCTTTTCAGAGCTTGGTTTAATTGTCGTTGATGAGGAGCATGATGGTGCTTATAAACAAGAAGAGCGCGTTTTCTATCATGCACGTGATATGGCGGTGGCTCGGGGATCTTTCGAGCATTTTCCTGTTGTTTTATCTTCAGCAACACCATCGATTGAAAGCCAAGCAAATGTTTTGTCAGGGCGTTATCAAAAGGTGCATTTGCCTTCGCGTTTTAAAGCGGCTGCACTTCCAAAGTTGCGGGTGGTTGATATGCGTCAAGGCGGTGTGCAAAAGGGGCGTTTTATTTCTTCTCCTCTTGAAGACGCTTTGACACAAACCCTTGAGAAGGGTGAGCAGGCACTGCTTTTTCTTAATCGCCGTGGTTATGCACCTTTAACTTTGTGCCGAATTTGTGGACATCGTTTTCATTGTAATGATTGTTCAAGTTGGTTGGTAGAGCATCGTTTACAAGGGCAATTGAAGTGTCATCATTGCGGATATCATCAACCCATTCCAGAGGCATGTCCTGAATGTGGGACGCTAGATCATTTGGTTGCTTGTGGTCCGGGGGTGGAGAGAATTGCTGAGGAGACACGAAAACTTTTTCCACAGGCGCGGTTGTTAATCCTCTCAACGGATCTCAAAGGTGGAATTGGTCAGTTGCGGCGCGAATTGGAAACAATTGCTAATGGTGAAGTGGATGTTATTATCGGAACGCAGCTTGTCGCTAAGGGACACCATTTTCCTGGGTTGTCTCTGGTTGGGGTAATTGATGCTGATCTTGGGCTTGCCAATGGTGATTTACGCGCCGCAGAGCGTACCTTTCAACTCTTGTCTCAGGTTACAGGAAGAGCAGGGCGGATGGGGTTGGAAAGTCTAGGATTGTTGCAAACCTATCAACCAGAGCATCCCGTCATACAGGCTTTGCTTTCTCAACAATGTGAGGATTTTTATACGCATGAGATTGCACTGCGTCAGCAGCATCATCTTCCACCTTATGGACGACTTGCCTCTTTGATTGTCTCTTCAGAACAACGTCAAGCTGCAGAGCATTATGCCCGTGTCTTGCGCCAAGTGGCACCACGGGAGAAAAATATCTCGCTCATGGGGCCAGCAGAAGCACCATTAGCTCTGATTCGGGGGCGTTATCGTTTTCGGCTTTTACTTCAGGGACAGCGTTCCTTTGATATCCAAGGCTTTATTCGTACAATGCTTGCAAATGCACCTAAAATGCCTTCTTCTGTTCGGGTTCAAATTGATATTGATCCACAAAGCTTTCTCTAAAAGTACGGTAAGATGATCATAGCGTGGGGAGACTTCTTTGTGAGATGCCTTAAGGAGAGAGTATAAAAGATTCTGTTTTCCCTTTTTGTAAGGCAATTGAGGGGGGTGCTTATAAGTTTGACAGGATACATTTTTGGCGTAGTGGGAGCTGTTTTTCTGAAAGAAAGTCTAACATTAGAGAAGTTTCTTTTGTTTTTGCTGTTAGAATGTTTGTGAAGCAAAGAAAGAGGCTTGAAAAATCTCTCAGAAGGTGTCAAAAGAAAATACGAAGAAAAACTGTGGTGTTAACCTGCATATTCTAAGAAATTGTTTTCAAAAATATTTTGAATATTTTATTAAAATTTTTAGAAAGCATCAATTTGGAGTGTTGCGAGTCGATTATGTCTGTGCTAGAAACCCAAAAGTTTTTTATTCTAGGTTTTAAGGAGTGAGTTCTTAAAATTTAGAGTGTCTGATTTGTTTCATCTGATAGTTATCAGAGAGTCGCTCAAGGGAAAGAGGCGGTATTTCGTGTCGGATTCATTTTCTCTTATACCGCTGCCATTGGTAGATCAACGCTATGCACAAGCGTTTTTTGATTTTGTTCAAGAAGCAGGGGCTGTTGAAAAAGTTGAAAAGGCAGTGGCATCTTTTTTACTTGTCTTGGATCAAAATGAGGACTTAAAACGCTTTGTGCGAAGTCCCTTTTTTTCAGTAAAAGAACAAGTGAAAGCGATGCGTTCTGTTGTTCAATCACTCAAATTTGATGATGAGAGTGCTGGTCAGATTGTTGGTAATTTTTTACGCGTTATTGTGGTAAATCGTCGGCTTGGTGCCTTGTCTGGTATTTTACATGCTTTTCAACGTCGTGTTGCTCTCTCTCGTAGGGAAATTTCGGCGCAGGTTGTTTCTGCTTATCCGTTAAATTCTCATCAGGAACAAGAGGTGCGGGTGGCTTTGGAAAGTGTCGTTGGGGGAAAAATTTTGCTAAACACCTTTGTAGATCCAACAATTCTTGGTGGATTGGTCATTCGTGTGGGGGCGTCTCAGATTGATACGTCTCTTGCAACAAAATTATCTTCGCTTAAGCTTGCATTGAAAAAAGAGGTTAGTTGATGGATATTAGACCATCTGAAATTTCAAAAATTCTCAAAGAGCAAATCAGGGACTTTGACCAAAAGGCTGAAGTTTCAGAGATTGGTTGGGTTCTCTCGGTGGGGGATGGTATCGCCCGCGTTTATGGTTTGGATAATGTCCAAGCAGGAGAAATGGTGTCCTTTTCAAATGGTGTGCGTGGTATGGCACTGAATTTGGAAATCGATAATGTCGGGGTTGTGATCTTCGGGTCAGATCGCGATATTCGTGAAGGTGATACCGTTAAACGGTTGGGCACTATTGTCGATGTTCCTGTTGGTCCTGCTCTCCTTGGACGTGTTGTTGATGCATTGGGAAACCCTATCGATGGGAAGGGGCCCATTAAAGCAACAGAACGCCGTCGTGTTGATGTGAAAGCTCCAGGAATTATTCCACGTCAGTCTGTGCATGAGCCAATGTCGACCGGATTGAAAGCTATTGATGCGCTCATTCCCATTGGGCGCGGACAGCGTGAATTGGTGATTGGTGATCGTCAAACTGGAAAAACAGCGATTCTGCTCGATACATTTTTAAACCAAAAGCCATTTCATGAAAAAAATGCGGGGCAAAACAAAGATAAGGTCTATTGTATTTATGTGGCTATTGGGCAAAAGCGTTCAACGGTTGCGCAATTTGTTAAAGTGTTAGAAGAACGTGGGGCGCTTGAATATTCCATTATCGTTGCGGCTACCGCCTCTGATCCTGCTCCGCTGCAATTTATTGCGCCTCTTGCTGGGTGTGCGATGGGTGAATATTTCCGTGACAATGGTCAACATGCCCTAATTGGTTATGATGATCTTTCCAAACAGGCCGTTGCTTATCGCCAAATGTCCCTTTTGTTGCGTCGTCCACCAGGGCGTGAAGCTTATCCTGGTGATGTTTTCTATCTTCATTCACGCCTTTTAGAACGGGCTGCAAAGCTCAATGCTGAAAATGGTTCGGGATCGTTGACTGCTTTGCCCGTGATTGAGACGCAAGCAAATGACGTTTCTGCTTATATTCCTACCAATGTGATTTCCATTACCGATGGACAGATTTTTCTGGAGACTAATTTATTCTATCAGGGAATTCGTCCTGCCGTGAATGTTGGTCTTTCTGTTTCGCGTGTTGGTTCTGCTGCACAGATTAAGGCGATGAAACAGGTTGCTGGTTCGATTAAAGGTGAATTGGCACAATATCGGGAAATGGCTGCTTTTGCACAATTTGGTTCCGATTTGGATGCCTCCACGCAACGTCTTTTAAATCGTGGCGCGCGCTTGACAGAACTGTTGAAACAGCCGCAGTTTTCTCCCCTGAAAACAGAAGAGCAGGTCGCTGTCATCTTTGCTGGGGTGAATGGTTATCTTGATCCTTTGGCTGTTTGCGATGTTGCGCGATTCGAACAGGGACTTTTAACCCTTCTGCGGAGTGATCACCAGGATCTTTTGCAAGCAATTGCTAATCAGAAACAATTAACCGATGAACTTAAGGATAAGTTGCTCATTGTTCTTAAGTCTTATGCGAAAAATTTTTCGTGATAAATTGATGGAATGCTCGAATGGCATCGTTGAAGGATCTTAGAGACCGTATCGCCTCGGTTAAGGCAACTCAGAAAATTACCAAAGCCATGCAGATGGTTGCGGCAGCGAGGTTGCACCGTGCGCAAGAGGCAGCTCAGTGCGCGCGCCCTTATGCACAGCGCATGGCTGCTGTTTTAGCGAATGTTGCTGCTGATGTTGATGCGATTGATGCGCCTCCCCTTATGCGCGGTACCGGTCGAGATGATGTGCATCTTTTGGTGGTGTGTACCGCTGAGCGGGGATTGTGTGGTGCTTTTAATGTGCAGATTGCTAGGCGTGCACGCGAACAGATTAAAACACTGCTTGCTGCTGGTAAAATCGTTAAAATTTTAACCGTGGGTAAAAAGGGGGCAGATATTTTATCGCGTGACTATAAAGCTTTGATGGTTGATCACATTGATTTGCATTCTGTCAAACGGATTGGTTTTACTGAAGCAGCGATGATTAGTCAGCGGATTATTGATTTGTTCAATGAAGGCGCTTTTGATGTCTGTACGCTGTTTTATTCTGAATTTGTTTCAGTGATTAATCAGCGTCCTACCGCTTTTGGTTTGATTCCAATGACTTCTGCCAAAGGAGCTGCTGAGACAAGAGAGACTGTTAAAAAGACAGAGAAGAGCCAAGATCTACAGACGATGGTTTATGATTATGAGCCCGATGCGGCCTCTCTTTTAGAGGCGCTTGTTCCACGCAATCTTTCCGTGCAAATCTTTAGGGCTTTGCTGGAAAATGTTGCTGGTGAAATGGGCGCGAAGATGACGGCTATGGATAATGCATCACGCAATGCGGGTGAAATGATTAATAAATTGACGGTGGCTTATAATCGTCAGCGTCAGGCACAAATCACGACAGAATTGATCGAAATTATTGCGGGCGCTGAAGCGCTTTAAATGGAAAAGGTAAGAATTGATGGTAAAAGCAGTGACGTCAAGCAAGGAAGCAGTAAAAGTTGAGAAAAAGAAAACAGCTGCTCGTTCAGGCGTGAAAAAAGCCGCCTCAAAATCTCAAACGAGCGTTAAGGATTCTTCGGATCTTAAGCGTGCACCTTCTCAAAAAGATGTGCGAACAAGTTCTAAAGATGTTCGTCAAAAAGGCGCTGTTGGTGAGATTAAACAGGTGATTGGTGCTGTCGTTGATGTGCAGTTTGAAGGTGCGTTGCCAAATATTCTCAATGCATTGGAAACAGACAATTTAGGAAATCGGCTGGTTTTAGAAGTTGCACAGCATTTGGGTGAAAACACTGTTCGTACAATTGCTATGGATACCACCGATGGGTTGACACGTGGTCAAAAGGTCTTTGATACAGGAACACAGATCTGTGTGCCGGTAGGAGAAGCAACGCTTGGTCGTATTATGAATGTGATTGGAGAACCGGTCGATAATGTTGGTCCAATTGCTGCGACGAAAATGCGCTCTATTCACCAAGATGCTCCTGAATATGTCGAGCAATCAACCGTGTCAGAAATTCTTGTCACCGGTATTAAGGTTGTTGATTTGCTCGCGCCTTATTCTAAGGGGGGAAAGATCGGTCTGTTTGGGGGCGCTGGGGTTGGAAAAACCGTTCTCATTATGGAGTTGATCAACAATATTGCAAAAGCCCATGGGGGGTATTCTGTCTTTGCTGGTGTGGGAGAGCGCACACGTGAAGGAAATGACCTCTATTATGAAATGATCGAAAGTCGTGTGAATGTGAACCCAAAAGAGAATAATGGTTCAACGGAAGGGTCAAAATGTGCGCTTGTTTACGGGCAAATGAATGAACCACCAGGTGCACGTGCACGCGTCGCTCTTTCCGGATTGACGATAGCAGAAAGCTTCCGTGATGAAGGGCAGGATGTTCTTTTCTTCGTGGATAATATTTTCCGCTTTACGCAAGCTGGTGCTGAAGTTTCTGCTCTTTTGGGACGTATCCCTTCTGCTGTTGGATATCAACCAACTTTGGCAACCGATATGGGGGCTTTGCAAGAGCGTATTACCAGTACGAAAACAGGGTCTATTACTTCTGTGCAGGCTATCTATGTTCCAGCAGATGACTTGACCGATCCAGCACCCGCAACGTCTTTTGCCCATTTGGATGCAACAACAGTTCTTTCACGCTCGATCGCTGAAAAGGGAATTTATCCCGCCGTTGATCCGTTGGATTCTTTCTCACGTATGCTGGATCCTCTGATTGTGGGGGAAGAGCATTATACTGTTGCTTGTCAAGTGCAAACCATTTTGCAACGCTATAGAGCGCTCCAGGATATTATTGCTATTCTTGGCATGGATGAACTTTCTGAAGATGATAAGTTGCTGGTGGGGCGGGCACGTAAAATTGAACGCTTCCTTTCGCAGCCTTTCCATGTTGCTGAAGCCTTTACAGGTTCACCTGGAAAACTCGTGCCTTTAGAAGAGACAATTAAAGGCTTTAAAGGTCTTTGTGCTGGTGATTATGATGACTTGCCAGAAGCAGCTTTTTATATGGTCGGTTCAATTGATGAAGCCATTGAAAAAGGAAAGCGTCTTATTGCAGAGGCTTCTTCATAAGAGGTAATTTGTAAGGGATGCTTGTTGTGAAGAGAATGAAAATTCCTTGTTTCGAGCTTCGTGGAGATTTTTGTGGAACATAATAAAGAAGAGCATTTTTTGTTTGAGCTTGTATCGCCTGAGAAGATTGTCTTTTCAGAGCAAGTGGTATCGGTTGTTCTTCCTTCAGCGTCCGGTGCTTTGACAGTTATGGCGCATCATGCTCCTTTGGTCGCAAGCATTGTGTTGGGCAGTGTTCGTATTTGTACTTCTTCAGGGGAAAAGCTATTTGCCGTTTGTGGCGGTGTTGCTAATATTACCTTTTCGGGATGTTCTCTTTTGGTTGAGCATGTTGTTGCTGTTGAGCATCTTTCTTTTGATGCGTTGGAACAGCAGATTTTGCAAGTTCGAGCAACATTGGAAGGGGAGAAAAGTGATACGGCAAACCGTAAGAGGGAAGAATTCTTTCATCAATTGGCAGTTGGTGCTGGAGTGAGTGAGGCGTAAAGGATTATACGGGAAAAAGCGGCATGAGCGGAAAAAAGAGTACGGTTGTGTCTGCTAAAAGAGGAGGAAAACCTTTTCCACGTCCGGGCCGTATTTTCGCGGGGCCGTTACCAAAATGTTTCGTTTATATTTTTGCTTCTTTCATTTTGCAATGGGCTTATGGTTTAGGAGCAAATATTGTTCAGTCTAACATTATCCATCTCACCGGTGACTTCCATGCAACTCTCATAGAAACCACATGGTTGGTTGCTGCTTATATGGCACCAAATGTTAGTGTTGCGATCATGTTGATCAAAATTCGCTACCAGTTCGGCTTGCGCGCTTTTGCTGAATTATCAATTCTTGGCTTCGTTTTGGTTTGTGTTTTGCAGCTCTTTGTGACAGATTTGCGTTCGGCTCTGATCATTCGCTTTTTTGCTGGTATTGCTGCGGCGCCTTTGGCTTCACTCGCGCTTCTTTATATGATGGAGGCTTTTGCTCCAGCAAAAAAGTTTACTGTTGGTCTTAGTTTGAATTATATGAATGCGACTTTAGCCCTTCCCCTCTCGCGTTTGATTTCACCAGATTTATTGGAACATGGTGGATTTTCTAGTCTTTCAGCGTTGGAGATGGGTTTGGTTCTTATTAGTTTGGGCTGTATTTTTTCGCTTCCACTGACTCCCGTTGTCCGTAGTAAAGTCATTCAGAAGTTAGACTGGGTGAGTTATGGTCTGATTGCCTTTGGTCTTGGTCTCAATGCGGTGGTTATGTCTGTTGGAAAATTGTATTGGTGGTATGAAGCCCCGTGGATTGGTTGGGGGCTTGCGCTTGCTGTGTCTTCTTTAGTGATTGCAATTATCATTGAGCTTAATAGAGAAAAACCATTGATTGATTTACGCTGGCTTTTCAGTAAAGAAATGGTGCAATCTGTTCTCATTTTATTGGTCTTTCATGTTTTTTTATTAGAGCGCTCAACCTTAGCAGCAGAATTTTTTAATCTTTTTGGTTTGCTCAATCGTGAAATGATGCCTATGTATCTCGCCGTTATAGTTGGTGCTCTGTTGGGGGGAGGGATTTGTGTCTTTTTCTTACGTGCTGGGCGTGAGGATTATTTTTATTTGGTCTCTTTGGGATGTTTAGCACTCGGGACTTATTTAGATAGCCATGTGAACCAATTCACACGTCCGCAAGATATGATGTTGAGCCAAGGGTTGATTAGCTTTAGTTATACACTTTTTTTACCTGCTGCTCTTTCTAGGGGATTTGTGATAGCTGGTGGGCGAGGACCGCGTTACGTTTTAAGTTTTATTACACTTTTTTTGCTGACACAGGTGACGGGTGGATTGATGGGGTCGGCTCTTTTTGGGAGTCTACAGTTTTTTTTCGCCCATAAGAATTTTGAATTTTTAACACAAAATATTATTATAACAGATCAAGCTCTTTCAGTTGAAATGAGCGCCTTATTTTCGCCTTCTTATGGCGATTCCTTTGCCAATATTTTAGGAGATAGGCAAGCGGCGGCTCAGCTTATTGAGAAATTTAAATTAGCAGCAAATATTTTTGCTTATGATGATGTTTTTCGGCTTTATTTTTATATTGCAATCGTTGTATTTGTGGTCTTTCTTGTCAAAATATTCGTAAAGTCATGTTCTTTCTATGTATTGATAAAGCAGAACAATATCCGTGAAGAGGGATGCAAAAAATGATAAAAGCATTACGGTCGAGATCGACGCTTATTGCATTCTTCTCAGGTGTTATGGGTATTTTGTTGATTCTATGGGCTTGGAAACTCCCTCCTTTTGTTAGTACGATCCAAGTCACTGATAATGCTTCCATTAAGGGGAATATTACTCTCATTAGTTCACAGATCTCTGGGGTGATTGCGCGGATTTATGTTCAAGATTATCAACGGGTTGAAAAGGGAATGCTGCTTTTTGAACTCGATGATGCTCTCTTTCGCCAACAGTTAGCAAGAGCACAGGCTGTTTTGGATGCAAAAAATGCAAAACTTGAAAGCATTGTTTTTCAGGATAAGCTTTTGCAAGGAGAAATTAATACAGCAGAAGCAGAATTGGCGCGGTCGCGTGCTTTTTCTAATGGTCTTCCTCAAAGCAAAAAGTTAAGTTTTGGCGATGCTGAAAATTCTGTTTCTCGGCCTCTTTCGCAGTTGTTGGCAGCACTTGAGACAAAACGGCAATTACAAAAACAGTTAGATCTGGAACGAAAAAATTTAGAGTCAGAGGTTGCAGAAGCAAAAGTTGGCGTTGAATTAGCGAAGCTCAATTTGGATCATACGAAGATTTTATCCCCTAAAACGGGATCTGTTGGCTTGGTGGGGGCACGGGTGGGACAATATGTTGTACCTGGTAGGCAATTGGTATCGGTCATTTCTGATGATATTTGGGTTATTGCCAATTATAAGGAAACCCAACTTTCTCAAATGCGTGTTGGGCAACCCGTTATTTTTTCTGTTGATGCATTGGACAATAAAAAATTAACAGGGCGTGTGGTCCGTTTTGCACCTGCAACAGGTTCAGAATTTTCACTGTTAAAAACAGATACAACTATTGGCAATTTTATTAAAATTGCGCAACGTATTTCCGTGCGTATTGCTTTAGATCCTGGACAGGATGGGGCTGAAAAACTCATCCCAGGGATGTCTGTCGTCACCTATGTAGATACTTCACAACGCGCTGCTCCTGGAGGTTAAGGTTTTGGGTTTGTTGAGTTTGATTTTTATTCCGTTCGTTTATAGCAAATGGGCATTTACTCTAGAAGATTTCGTTTGGTTTGTTATGATGCATCTCTTTAAGTTTTTCTACGCTCTGTTATAAAATATCATCCCAAAATCTTTAGAGAAAACACATTCACGTCTCTTAAGGGTTCCGTGTCGTTTTTTTCTGATGATAGGTTTCTTTTGCATAGATTTATGTGTTGAAGTGTAAATTTCAATAGAGGCTTTAGAGCAGAGCTTTTCTGGTGAATTGATCAAGGAATCATATAAGCTCTGAGGATCTGGAATCTAAGCAAAAAATCAGCGTGTTATCGGATTGGCAGTGCGCAGGAAACTCCTCCTTTAGAGGGAGGTGATCCTTGAACTTGGATGGTTATGATGTGTCGTCGCGTTTTTTAAGTTGTGCTTTTTAAGCTACAAAGACTCGATTCAAAGTAGGCATGATATAAGACTAGTTGTGTTGTGAATTTTTACGGATCAACCAAAGACTTGTTAAAATCGATCCTGCTATTAATGCAAGGGTTGTTTTTGGGTGCTCTTTAGCTTTTTTCTTCAATTGTGTCGTATACTCATTGAGGTAGCGAAGCGCATGATGCCCTTTTTGTTTCCATGTGTTAAGCATATCGGAAATGATCTCAAAGTTGCTGTTACTGGAATGCCAAGAGCTTGTCGGTGTGCGTTCATTTTTTAATTGTTCAATCTGTTTTTTCATTTTAGCATTTTTGGAATGGGTTGAAAAGAAACACATCTGTTGGCTCCTTCATCTTTTATAGTGTTTTATGACTGTTGAAATTGTGTTTGGAGTTTTTGTATAACGGCTTAAAGATTGAAAGGTTGCATTGATTGCTTTACTTATTGACGTGGGATGAAAGTCAAAAATTGTAGTTCAATGACGGAATTTCTTCATTCTTTTTTAAAATTGTACCTTGGTAAGCCTTGCCATAAATGATGATCAAGAAATGCTAAATTTTGAATTTGAGGGCTTGATGAGCACAGCGTATCCTTTATCGAAACCTCTTGAGCGTCGCCGCTCTGTTGCTGTTGCTGTTGGCAATGTGATGGTTGGTGGCAATAACCCAATTGTTGTTCAGTCGATGACCAATACCGATACTGCTGATGTTGATGCAACCGTTGCACAAGTTGCTGCTCTTTGGCAGGCTGGTTCGCAATTGGTTCGCATCACCGTTGATCGTGATGAAGCTGCTGCTGCTGTACCAAAAATACGGGAACGATTGGAGAAGCTAGGCTTTTTTGTGCCCTTGGTGGGGGATTTTCATTATATTGGTCATAAGCTTTTATCAGCACATCCTGCTTGTGCTGAGGCTCTGGCAAAATATCGCATTAATCCTGGAAATGTAGGATTTGGGGCAAAAAAGGATCGGCAATTTGCCGAAATTATCGAGATTGCTTGTCGGTATCGTAAATCTATTCGCATTGGTGTGAATTGGGGGTCCCTTGATAATGCGTTGTTGACACGGCTTATGGATGAAAATGCACTGCAAGAAAATCCCTTATCTGTAGCTGAAGTTATGCGGGAAACTGTCGTTCAGTCGGCTTTACTTTCAGCTGCTTTCGCTGAAGAGTTGGGGTTGGGACGTGATAAAATTATTCTTTCTGCTAAAGTGAGTAATGTCCAAGATCTTATCGCTGTCTATTGTATGTTGGCGGGGCGTTGTGATTATGCGCTCCATTTGGGTTTAACAGAAGCAGGAATGGGAACAAAGGGTGTCGTTGCTTCTTCGGTGGCTCTGGGAATTTTATTACAGCAAGGAATAGGGGATACCATCCGTATTTCATTGACTCCTGAACCTGGTGGAGATCGGACAAGAGAAGTGAAGGTGGGACAAGAACTTTTACAAGTGATGGGGTTTCGGCAATTTTTACCTGTTGTTGCTGCTTGTCCTGGTTGTGGTCGTACAACCTCGACAGTGTTTCAGCAATTGGCACAAAAAATTGAAGCCGATTTGTATAAAAATATGCCTATCTGGCGTGAAAAATATCCTGGTGTTGAAAGTTTGAAGGTGGCAGTGATGGGATGTATTGTCAATGGACCAGGGGAATCAAAACATGCTGATATTGGAATCTCTTTGCCTGGGGTTGGGGAAAGTCCGGCAGCGCCTGTTTTTATTGAGGGACAAAAGGTAAAAACTTTGCGCGGCAGTCATATTGCTGAAGAATTTGAATCTCTCTTAAGTGATTATATTCATACCCGCTTTGGGCAGGATTGAGAGAGCGTTGAAGAGATTCTAAAATAGACAAGATATTGATTATAACGATAATTTATCGTTTTGCATGTTGAATGAGCGTCTCGAATATCCTAAGATTTTCTCATTTCAAATCCTGTTTATGTTGAATCAATCAAAACTATTCCCTTGGACATCACAATTGAGATTAACGTGTGGATAAAAAATAGAGAAGAAAGGAGTAAAAATGCCTCTTATGAATCGTCGCAAGGGCTGTTGCAACATTGGGGGACGGTAAAGAGTATGATGGGGCCGGCTTGTACCTTCATAAGTGTAAGGATGGTGGTGCTCAATGGATTTACCGCTATCCCATTCACGGGCGGTGTCGTGAAATGGGTTTAGGGGCTTTAAGAGATATCTCTTTAAAAAAGCCCGTGAATTGGCAACTCAATGGTGTTTTGTTTTGCATGAGGGGCGTGATTCCATTAAAGAACGTGAAAAACAAAAGCGTGAGGCAATGCGTAATCTCTATTATCTAAAAGATATTGCTCTCGATGCTTTTGAAAGCCGTAAAGCTGAATTCAAACATGATGGTAAAGATGGGAATTGGTTTTTACCTTTAAAATTTCATATTCTCCCTAAATTAGGTTGTTTACCGGTTTCAGAAATCACTCAAACAGATATACGCAATACGCTTGCCTCCATTTGGCATACAAAAGCTGGGACTGCTCGAACGGCATTGATACGCCTTAATCTTTGTTTCAAATATGCTGCTGCATTGGGTTTGGATGTTGATTTACAAGCAACAGAAAAAGCAAAAGCTTTGCTAGGCAAACAACGCCATAAAGTTCCGAATAGACCGGCAATGGATTGGAGAGATATACTGGCTTTTTATAAAACACTTTGCGAAATAATAGCCATACCACAATTGGCTTTGCGGTTGCTTATTCTGACAGGTGTTCGTGCATATCCTTGACGTCATATCCATAAAGATCAGATTCAAGATGATATATGGATCATCCCTGTTGAGAAAAAAACGCTTTTATTTTATATCCTCTTCTGTCTGTATTGTGGTTTGTGAATTTTAATTTTTTCGTGTTGCACTAAAGCGGGCTGCTTGTTCGAGTGGTTTTGCTTTGATGCCAAAAGGGCGGAGAAGTGCTTCTGCTTTCGTAATGAGCGCGTCTCGCTTTCTTTGTGTTTCTTCAATGCCATAAAGACGAACAAAAGTGGCTTTATGCGCTGTTTCATCTTTGCCGGCAGTTTTGCCTAAAACCTCGCTGCTCGTTGTTACATCGAGAAGATCATCCGTCAGTTGAAAGGCTAAACCAAGATATGTTCCAAAAGCAGCAAGTTTTTCTGTTAATTCTTTTGAAGCGTTGCCGATGATTGCTCCTGCTTGGCACGCAAAGCTTATAAGGGTAGCTGTTTTCATGTGTTGGAGAGTTGTGATGTTGGTGCTCTCTTGAGTTTTTTTTTCCGCTTCAATGTCAAGCATTTGACCCCCTATCATGCCGCCTAGCCCTGATGCTTGTGCAAGAGCTGTGATCAGCTTTATTCTCGTTTCAAAAGGAAGGGCGGAAATTTTATCGGCAATGATTTCAAAAGCAAGGGTTAAAAGGGCGTTGCCTGCAAGAATCGCTGTTGCTTCATCGAATGCTCTGTGAACAGTCGGTTGTCCGCGTCGGAGTGTGTCGTTATCCATGGCGGGAAGATCATCATGAATGAGTGAGTAACAGTGCACACATTCTAAGGCGCAGGCAACATCAAGTGCGTGTTCGGGAGGGATATCAAAAAGTGCTGCACTTTGCATAACAAGAAAAGGACGCAGGCGCTTTCCACCATTCAAGACACCATAACGCATCGCTTTGAGAAGAATTTCAGGACGGGCAATTTCACCATTTTGAACGTGATCATTTAACAGTATGCTAAGCCGTTTTTCAAGGTCATGACCATGTTTCGCAAGAAGGGTGGTAAATTCGTGCATTCTTGCTTCCTTTATTTTTTTGCAAAATAAGATAAAAAGAGAAAGGCTATCGTTTTTTCTTATTTGAGGTAATTTGCATAAGATTTTTTTCTAAGAAATCAATTTCTCTGTTGATCTTTTAGACAGACTGTAGGCCGGAATTGTATTAAAGCCAAATGAAAAATGAAATAAAAATCTTATTAAAAGGTTTTCGTGAAGGGTGAAAATGTCGTTTCTGGTAAGAGTATTGCTATTTTTGACGTTGCCTCTTCTTTCTGATCAGTGTATAAGGGCAGAAAATATCGAATTTATGATTTTTGATACAGGCTCTGTTATTTTGACATTGCCTCTTCTTTTTAGTGGATTTGGAGTGTCTCTTTATGGCTGTACCTAAACGAAAAACCTCTCCCTCGAAGCGGGGTATGCGCCGTTCGGCTGATGCCTTGAAGGCGCAAACTTATATCGAGGATAAAAATTCTGGTGAATTGCGTCGCCCTCATCATATTGATTTGAAGACCGGGATGTATCGCGGACGTTCAGTTTTGCCTGCGAAAGATTGAAATCCTCCTCTCTCTTAAGGGATAGGGTTTATTTGATGCACAGGTGGTTTCTGTGCACGGGTGGTTGCTTCTCAGTTATCTTCTTCAATGGGGATAAGTGAAAAGCAAAGCTTCCTGTTGTACGGTGGATGTTCTTGTAGCTCTTTTTTCTTAAGGGGTCATGGTAATCATTCCGTATGCACTTTGTTAAATTCCATGAACTTTGTTGAAATTCCTTGTCTTGAGGACCGTAGGAGTTCTTTCCCCCTTATGGTGTTAATAAAGCTGAGGTTCTTTGCCATCTGAAAGATGACCGGAAGATTCTCATGCAATAGGGTGTGTGTTTTAGGAGAGCGGTGAAAGAATTCTCTATCGCTCTTGAGAAAATAAGATTGGTGAGGAAACTCGTTTTCTCAATCACGAAAGTGCTTTTAGAGTGACAAAAGCAAGATGAGAAGTGCAATCTTGTTAAGAAATGGTGGATAGAAAGAGATAATACACCAATTGCGCCAATCTCTATTAGAGGGTAGCGCTTGGCCAAGTCGAAAATGTTCTTGTCGCACTGAATTTTTTTTAGGACAAAAATAAAATCAGCAGAATGCTAATTTTACTTTTTTTACTTTATTTTCAAGATTAATTATGCAGCGTAAACAGCCTCATCATTTGCGTTTACTTTATCTTCCTCAGTTTTAAATCCGCGCTTTGGCTTGCTCGAGAGATGCATCTCTATAAGATTGATAGCTTCTGTTTCAGAAAGATTGTTAATAACAGCAATTTCACGGGCCATTCTTTCAAGGGCAACAGTATAGAGTTGACGTTCAGAATAAGATTGCTCGGGTTGTAGGTTTGAACGAAAAAGATCACGCACCACTTCAGCAATACAAATAAGATCTCCCGAATTGATTTTAGCATCATACTCTTGAGCACGGCGCGACCACATGGTCCGCTTAACCCGTGCTTTTCCATAGAGAACTTTTAAGGCGCGTTCAACAGAATCACCCGCTGATAATTTGCGCATTCCAACGGAAAGAGCTTTTGCAATGGGAACTTTGACATCCATTTTATCTTTCGCAAAATGAATAACAAAAAGTTTTAATTTATGTCCTGCAACTTCTTGATCTTCAATCGCTATAATTTGCCCTACGCCATGGGTAGGGTAAACGATATATTCAGAGGTTGCAAATCCTTTAGCATTAGAGGGTGTTCCGTGTTGGGATGCCATATTTTAATTTACTCCCTTTATAACCAACAAATGTATCGGAAAACAGGCTATAAACCTGAATGCTGAAGTTCTTAACCAAGTATATTACAATAATTAAGTGAACATAAAAGCCGCGTACTTTTAAATTCAACAAAAGTACATTGCTTTACAACAAATAAAGCAATAAAAATACTCAGAAAGATGAACATGTTAAAATAACATTAACATCAAAATTCAAAAGAATCAATCATTTCACTTGAGAATTTTTATTTTTGTAAAAGAATAGTTTCGACTCTTTAAAGGGGAATGAAAGAGTATTGTTATTCTTCACCATTTCCTGGTTTTTCTGAAAAATACTTTTCTAATTTATTTGGAACGCCATCCATTTCTTTTGCTTGTGGAAGAGGATCTTTCCTGGTGGTTAAATTAGGCCATTTGTTCGCATAATGAAGATTAAGCTCTAACCACTTTTCTAACCCCGGTTCCGTATCAGGTTTAATGGCTTCCGCTGGACATTCTGGCTCGCAGACACCACAATCGATACATTCATCAGGGTGAATAACAAGCATATTCTCACCTTCATAAAAACAATCTACAGGGCACACTTCAACGCAATCCGTATATTTACAATGAATACAGTTGTCGGTTACTACATAAGCCACGATCGAGCTCCAATTTATTTTAATGATCTTTGGAAGAAAGTGTCTGGGTGTTTTTGTTATTTGTGAGTTGATCGCGTAGCGCTGCTAATTTTGCAAAAGGTGAATCAGAATGAGAGCGTTTTTCTTTTTGAAAGGGTTTACGCTTCATATGTTTAGTGTGAGGGATATTAGATTTGTGAGAATGTCTCTTGGGTGAGATGGCTTCTTGAGAGCTTTTTTCATCTGTGCTTGCCCTTGTTTTAAAAGATTTTTTCGGTTTATTTGACCACCTGTTTCCGGATTTTTCACGATTTTTATGTGTATGATGGTGAGATTTAGGTTGATAACGCCAGAGTAAAACCACTTTCTCTTCTGCTGTACTTGGTTTTTGCTTGGCAAAATCACCAACAGGTTCAGCAGCCGGTAAGAAATTTATCGCATTGGTGTGTGTTTCAAGACAACAAGACAAAGTGCTTTTTGCTTCCTCTCTTGTTGCTAAGGTTTTCATAATTTGCCATTGATCACCAACACATTCTGCCGCTGGAACAGCTGGTGTTGTGGGATATGCATGAGAAGAAGCTTGATCTGCAAGGCAATGTTGTTCAAGATCAGTCTTGCTCATGGGATGAGATTGATAGCCAAGTCCTTTAAGAATTTCTTCCATATCGGTTCCATTGGCTCCAAGAATAGACATCATGGTTGATGTGACAAAAAAACTTTTGCCATCATAGGCTCCATCAGGTTTAGGTTCAGTTCCTTGTCTCCAATGGAGAGCAGGGCGGATGAGGTTGGCAAGTCGTTCTAAAATATCAATGCGTACTGCTCGTTGTCCTAGGATTCGATAACCAGCTAATTGATAAAATTTGCGGTTATAGGTGGGGTCAACAATCAAAGAAGTGCGTCCAGCTGAGAGTGCGGCACAAATTTCATCCATGCCTGTTTGGTTTTGTCCCTCATTTTGAAGAATCCATAATAGCGTAAGGGCTTGGACTGGAGCGGGCTTAATCATTGCTGCAACGTAAATATGAAAAGCGCCAAAACGCACACCGAGTTGCCGCAACACAGTACGCGATTCTTGATCAAGGCTTTTGACAATGGTAGCAACTTCTCGTCGTGGTAATCTTCCTAAGGCATTGACAAGTTGTGAAGCAAGGTCGCGTGTTGAATCCGTCAAGCTCTCAGCATTGCGTAAATCAAACAGGGGTTTTAAAGCCGTTTCAAAATGAAAAGTAACAAAACGCTCCAATCGTTTTGTCACGTTATCCCGCGCTTCTCCTGTTAATTGCGTATCTGCCAAAACAATCAGTTTGGGTTTAAAAAAATCTTCCGTTGTAACAAGTTGCCCTACAGGTTGGCCTATCCAGCGTACAATTCCATCAGAATTAAGGCTAAAATCTCCATTAGAACCAGCACAAAGGCGTGCTGCTCGTTTGGAAAAGGCAAGAATCAAATCGTCATTATTGAGAGCGTTTTGCGCTTCAGTGGTTGAATCGCACTCCTTTTTGTTGGCATAAAAACGTAACCCTTCAAACGTACCATTGCCATGTTTTTCAAGGAAAATATCATTTCGTTGAATAATCTTGCTCTCCATAACCATTTTCTTTCTTAGTATTCCACTGGTAAAAAGCTTATTCTCGACAATCTCATCATTGTCCTGATCCTTTAACATGTTTGTCGCGTTTGCTTCAATCATTCTTGTCATTTTTTGATGCTTTAATTTTAAGTGGTTCTTTTTTATTCATTCTGCAGGTTTATCATATATTTATTACACTTATTGGTTGTGTTGTGAAGTTAGAAAAATAAAATAAATTTTTCATGAAAAAGAAATAAGTCAAAGTTTAAACAAAAGAGGATTGATCCTACGCAACCATTTTCTTTTTTCTGTTCTGGTCATGATGAGGGGAAAATAAGATTTTTTACACAATTTTTGTCGGTAAATAAGGATGTATCCTATCGCCATTTTGTTGGTAAATTGCTGGCTTTTTATGGGAAGTTTTACCATGACAAGAAAAAAACAATTGCGATTATAAAAATACACGCTAAAGTAGCAGCCATACAAAAAACAACTTTTGAGTTCTTTTTTGCGAAAGAACGATGGTGTCGTTGCCAAATCAATTTTGATAATTTTAATCGCAAGGGGTTATTATGGGTCATCTTTCAAATGCTGTGTATAAAAGCAGCAAAAATTATAGCGATGCAGACAAAAGCTTGGGACGTAATATGATGCGTTCTGCTATGCAAGCGCCTTATCTTGAACGACAAAAAGAGCATGATTTGGCTCTGCGATGGAAAGATAAACACGATGATGAAGCTATGCATCAAATTGCAGCGGCTCATATGCGTTTGGTGATTGCAATTGCTAACCGGTTTAAACATTTCAAAATGCCGTTAGGGGATCTGGTGCAAGAGGGATATGTTGGGCTTTTGGAAGCTGCCGCTCGTTTCGAGCCTGATCGGGAAGTGCGTTTTTCAACTTATGCAACATGGTGGATACGCGCTTCTATTCAAGATTATATCTTGCGAAATTGGTCTATTGTTCGAGGGGGAACCAGTTCTTCGCAAAAGGCGCTTTTCTTTAATCTTCGACGTTTGCGTGCGAAATTGGTGCAGGATGATAGTGCTCTTTCAAAACAAGATATCTTTCGCACAATCGCTGAAAAACTCGGTGTTTCAGTGCGCGATGTTGAAACAATGGATTTTCGTTTTTCTAGTTCTGATAATTCCTTGAGTGTTTCTGTTTCTGAAAACAGTGATAATCCTGTTGCTAAAATGGATGCTCTTGTCGATGATAGTCCGCTTCCCGATGCTCTCATTGAACAGGTGATTGATGGCCAACGGCGGACACAATGGCTCTACGATGCATTGCAAATTCTCAATGAAAGGGAGCTTGAGATTATTCGTTTTCGTCGCCTTAATGAAGAGGGGGCGACATTGGAAGTTTTGGGCGAAAAGTTGGGAATCTCGAAAGAGCGGGTGCGCCAGATTGAGGCGCGGGCTTTGCAAAAATTACGCTCTGCTTTGCTTACAGCGAATTCAGCAGATGCTTATGAAGTGTAAAAATTTGACGGTTTTTTCGAGAGAGTTTTGATGAGCAGTGAGACATTACGGGAAAAGGAGAACATGATGAGGCTGGTTTTAAAGGGCACTCAAAATGTTGCGGGGAATGTCTTACAGGGTCAAGGGATGCGGATGCTAGAAAGAGAAGAGGAGGGGATCAAAAGTCCCCAAAAGGGTGGAAAAGGCTCTTTCTACTGCGTGACAAGTTTGACCTTTGACCCTATCCGTAAAATTTGGGTTGGAGAGAGGCCATTGAGAATGCGAAAGAGTTTTTCTTTCTCTGTGCTACAGAGCATCTGATTGGCAAGGCTTGCAACGCTTTCGCCCTGTTTAACGCGCACAATACGGATTCTTAAAGGTTTCAGTTTTTTTAACTGTAAGGATGAAAGGGGCTGAAAACTTTCTACCGCCTTTTGAGCAACCGCTGCAAAATTTTCAGAATCATGGGGCGCTGCTGTCAGAAAACGAAAAACGTGATGGTTGAGGAGAATGACAGTTATATCAAATTGCCATTGCTTATTGGTTGCGCGGGCATGAGCTCCAGAAAGATCTCGAATCATAATTGGCTCAACAGACGATTCATCAAGTCCTGCAATCCATCCACTTTTTAAATAATCACTCGCAGACAGTGCAAGAGGATTTGGTAAAGCATCAAAGCGAATGGCAATTTTATCTGGACTGCTGGCCCAAACAGTGTGTGCTGAATTTTCTATTGTGAAATTGTCTGGAACGGAAAAAGTTATGCGCAGTTGCGGGTGAATAAATTGGTTTCCTCTTACAAAACCTGTCTGAAAGCTCCCTCCAAAAATCATACCATCAATGCTTTTGAGAAAAAAATCACGATCCGTTCTTCCCTTGTTCTTGGCACTGATTCTGCGTGCTTTTTCCATGGCAAGATGAATCCGTTGTGGTGTGGTTGGATGGCTTGCTAAAAAGTCTAATGAGGCATTTTTTGTGCCTGAGATTTTACGAAAATCACTATAGGCTTCCATTGATTGAAGAAAACGCGGAGAAGCAAATGGATCATATCCTGCTTGTTTGAGCATTTCTAATGCAAGCGAATCAGCTTGTAATTCCTGATCACGTGAAAATTGCGCAAGTTGCTGCTTATTTTCAAGGGGATTGTAAGATTTTCTTGCGGCATGGGAAAGAAGGGGGGATGACAGGTGGTTTGCCATCTTCAATTCGGCTTGCTTTTTAAGGCGTAAAATACCGTGATGGGCAGTAATATGCGCTATCTCATGGGCTAAAATTGCTGCAACTTCTGAAGAATCATTGGCCAATGACAGCATGCCACGCGTGATGTAAATAAAACCGCTTGGTAATGCAAATGCGTTGACGCTCTCGGAGTTTAAAATGGTGACAAAATAGCGTTGGTGAGAATTGCGGGATACGGTTGTGAGTTTCTGCACAATATCTGCCAGCAGGCGCTCAAGTTTTGCATCATGATAGGCACCGCCATAGATTTGTAAAATACGTGGGTGTTGTATCGTGCTTAATGTGACATAGATATTATGGTTGCTGGCATATTTAGTCCCAGAAGAATCTGAAGAATAAGGCATCTTGTTTTGGGAAATGTTCGTATGACAAGCGGAAAGGAGAAGTGTTAAGCTGATGAGGATTCTAGACATTTTTCTGTGAAAAGAAAAATTTCGTTGAAAAATTGAGTGCCAGAAAAGAGGGTGCTTTTGACAATTATAATTATTATGCACTTTGTTTTCTGAGTGTCTTTTGGCAAATTTCATTTGTCTCTTGTATGTGTTTTTAGAATAAAGGAGCTTTTAGGGTGAGGATTTTTTCGCCTATAGCATGGTTAGTGTTGATAAAAAACGGCATTTTTATAAAAAATTTATAAAATTGCTTTAAAAAGAGACCTTACGAAAGGCAGAGTATGGGATGACAACATTTACAATATTGTTAAATGGAGATGTTTGTGTCACTGATCGTTTGTGCAATCAAATTCGCAACAGTCGTGTGATTGCTGCTGATGGTGGAATGCGTCATGCAGCAGTTTTGAATGTCATGCCTGAATTGTGGATGGGGGATTTCGATTCCTCTGATCAGGATTTACGAGACAAATATCGTCATGTTCCTTGTGAGGTCTTTCCCGCTGATAAAGATATGACCGATAGTGCTCTCGCCTGTGAGAGGGCGTTACAAAAGGGTGCTACGCAAATTATCCTATGCGGGGCTTTGCAAGGAGAAAGAACAGACCATGGCCTTTCTCATATGATGCAAGCATTGGTGATGGCAGAAAAAGGCATTTCAGTCTTATTAACCAGTGGTCTTGAAGAAGGGTGGCCCCTTTTACCAAAACCTTTTTCATGTGATTTGCCTAATGGTTGCTTATTTAGTATCATCGGTTTTACAGACTTGCATGGATTAACACTTACAGGTGTAAAATGGCCAATTTATGGTAAAACTGTGTCTTTTGGGTCATCTTTGACACTTTCTAACCGTATTTGTGGAACCTTTTCTTGCGATTTAGGTTTTGGAAAAGCTATATTATTGGCGTCTGTACCTCTTTCATAAAGCTCTTCCGGTATATTTGAATAAGGCAGAGGGGGGCATCGTGATGAAGGACCGGCATGAATGATATATTTAATATATTGATTTTGAGAAGGAGAGTTTTTATATGTTGAAATCGATTTTGAAAATAGCTGTTGTTTCAGCTCTTGGTCTCAGTACAGTGGCATGTACGACGACTGATCAACGTGTTGCCGGTTATGGCGTGGGAGGTGCTGCAATTGGCGCCTTGGCAGGAACAGCAATTGCTGGAAGTACACCTGGAGCAGCGTTAACCGGTGCAGCATTTGGTGCTCTTGCCGGAACAGTAACGGGGGCTGCTGTAAATCAGCAAAAACAACAAAGACAGGTTGTGGTTCAGCAGTCATCAATGTGCACATATCGCAATCAGAGAGGTCAGATTTACCAAGCACCTTGTGCTCAGAGAATACGGACATCACAGACAAAACGTACGCCAAAATTGTGCGTTTACCATGATGCAAGAGGGGTGATGTATAAGGCACCTTGTCATCATCGTCACGCTCATTAATGTCGGTGCCGCTGTTGCGGCTTGACCGCATTTTCCTAACTTTTGGGATGAATCCCTTGCTTGACCAAGCTTGCTTGTCGGTTGAGCAAGGGGCGCGTATTGCGTTGGTAGGTCGTAATGGTTGTGGAAAATCAACGCTGTTAAAAATTGCCGCTGGTGTGAGAGAGCCTAGTGGGGGTGAGATTTTTCGCCACCCGCGGGTCACTGTGCGTTATGTTTCGCAAAATCCTGATTGTTTAGGTTTTGAAGATGTTCATGCCTTTGTGGAAGATGGTCTGGACAATGCACCTGATAGACAATGGGTCAATACCTTACGCACCAATCTTGGTTTTTCAGGAACAGAAAAGTTGACAACGCTTTCTGGGGGTGAAAAACGGCGCGTGTCTTTATTACGAGCTCTTGCGGCAAAACCAGATATTCTTCTCTTAGATGAGCCAACCAACCATCTTGATCTTCCAACGATTGAATGGCTTGAAGGCGCTCTCTATGCTCTGCCTTCAGCAATTGTGGTGATTTCCCATGATCGGCGATTTTTAGAAAATGTGACACGGTCAATCGTGTGGCTTGATCGCGGTATGACCAAAAGACTGGAAATGCGTTTTTCGCAGTTTGAAAATTGGCGCGATAAGGCGCTTGAAGAAGAAGCGCGAGATCACCATAAATTGGCACGACAAATTATACGTGAGGAACAATGGTTGCGTTATGGGGTGACGGCACGGCGTAAACGCAATGTCCGCCGTTTGGGGGAATTAAAAGAGCTGCGACAGAAGCATCAAACCTATAAAGGGCAACCGGGAAATGCACTTTTGACAGCTTCTAAAAGCCATGATTCTGGTCAATTGGTGCTCGAAGCAAAGCGAATTACAAAATCTTATGGCGATCGTGTTATTGTAAAAGATTTCTCTTTGCGGATTCAGCGCGGGGATCGTATCGGTTTGATTGGTCCAAATGGTATTGGAAAGACAACATTGCTTTCTACTTTGATCGGTAAGGAGCCGGTCGATAGTGGTATGGTAAAGCATGGATATAATCTTTCCATGGCGCTACTTGATCAACAGCGGACTTTAAATGAAGAAGAAACGTTAGCGCATTATCTAACCGATGGGAGGGGCGAGACGCTTGTGATCAATGGGAAAGAACGCCATGTTGTTTCTTATATGAAGGACTTTTTGTTTTTACCCGAACAAGCACGCACTCCACTCAAAGAATTTTCAGGGGGAGAAAGAGCGCGCATCATTCTTGCTCGTCTTCTTTCACGTCCCGCAAACTTTTTAATTCTCGATGAACCGACCAATGATTTGGATATGGAAACATTGGATTTGTTGCAAGAGTTTATTGCCGATTTTACTGGAACAGTGTTGCTGGTTAGTCATGACAGAGATTTCTTAGATCGAACTGTAACGCATATGTTGGCGCCACAAGGGGATGGTCAGTGGGTCTTATATGCTGGCGGTTATAGTGATATGATCGCACAAAATAAGCAAGCTGCACTGCTAGGGCGCAAAGAGAAAGAATTCTCACACTCTAAAGTGCTAGCAAATCTTCGTTCGCAGGAGCAGGCAACATCCCTCTCATCATCAAATCATTGTCTTGTGGAGCGGGAGAAAATAAAACCACGTAAATTGTCTTATAAGCAGGTTTATGCGCTGGAAAAGTTGCCTGAACAAATCGCTGCTTTGCAGGACGAAATCAAAAAAATTGAACAAGAACTCTCTGATCCAGCACTCTATTGCAATGATAAAGAGCGCTTTGAACGCTTGTCAACAACACTGGAAGAGAAGAAAAAGGCTTGTGCGCAAAAAGAAGAAGAATGGTTGGAATTGGAACTATTGCGCGAAGACATAGAATGTGTGAAGTCATAAACGCTATAGCGTTATTTCTTTCAAGAAGATTGTAATAGATTTAGGTGGGGGGATCTCTTTCACTGTAAATTTGTTTTTTGCTTTGTTCTTTGTGAGGGAGGGGTGTGGAGTGGAGAAGAAGCTTGTGCGCAAAAGAGAAAAAGAGTGGCTGGTGTTTGGTTTTTTATGCGAGGGTCGTAGAAAGAGACTGAATGTGCAAAGATAGTGAAAAAGACAAGTCTTGTTGAGTTTTATAAAAGTTGCATGGTATCATCTTTCAACATCCGGTAAAAATACCTTAATATGCTTTATTCTGCTTTCTTGGCGGCTTTATACGCATCATTAATTCGTGAGGTGAGAATGTGATTCCTCCATTGATCAGAAATCATCAGATAATCTTTCGATAGCTTTCTTTCTCAAAACCAAGATGTTCCAACAAAATTCTACTTCTGGTGTTTTCCGGTAGAGTGTTTGCCATCACTCTATGGAGGTGAATAACATCAAAGATATGAAGGATCAAAGCAGATAAAGCTTCGAACATGAAGCCTTTGCCTTGGTGCTTTTCATCTAGAGAAAAGCCAAGATGATAGGCTTGAAAAACACCACGCACAATATTTGTAAAATTAACGACACCGATGATTGCCCTTTCATTTTTCAATCGTACGGCATATCGGTATGCTCGCCCTTGTGCACTCTCACAAGCAAATGTATTTGCTCGCGTCTTCCAAGCTGTTAGGGTGTTATAATCATCAGATTTTAGTGGTTCGAGTGGACGAAGAAAGTCTGCATTACGCAAATAATAGGAAGACAGTTCATTAGCATCTTCACCATTGATTAATGTGGAAATTGTTCGTTTTGTTTTGATTACCATGGTCTTCTTTTTTCTCATTTGCGTTAATGAAGAGGTTCTTTTATGGAACACTCTTTTTCTTGGGCTGCAATATATTGATTTATAACGATAATTCATCGTTTTTCAACTTGTATCATAACCCCAAATATTGTAAGATTTTCTCATCTCATCTCATCTCATCTCATCTCATCTCATCTCATCTCATCTCATCTCATCTCATCTCATCTCATCTCATCTCATCTCATCTCATTTCAAATCATTTCATTTTGTATCAATTAAAGTCACTTACTTGCACGCCATAAGCGGGGTTATTGTATGGGTAGAAAACCGTTTAGAAAGGAACAAAAATGCCTCTTATGAATCGTCTGAATAGCAAGGGCTGTCGCAACATTGGGGGCTGGTAAAGAGTATGATGGTGCTGGCTTTCACCTTCATAAGTATAAAGATGGTGGTGCTCAATGGCTTTACCGCTATACCCTCCACGGGCGGTGTCGTGAAATGGGCTTGAGGGCTTTAAGAAATATCTCTTTAAAAAAACCGTGAATGTGCAACTGGGTGGCGTTCTGTTACGGCTTAGAGGACTTCCTTTTATGCCCGATTTGCTCGTTTACGAGAATGTTATACGAATGGGAGCGTTCAAGGGTTGCCAATGCATGCCAGCTTGTAATGTGCAAAATGTTGGTGCTGTGTTTCGCCTTTTAATTTGGACCAATACTGGTGGTCAATGTCTTGACACCCATCTGTTTTCTTAAATATCCTTTCTCAATGACTGATCAAAAGAGAAGAATCCTTCTGGGTGTAAGGGACATTATACGGTTTTCTATACTCTCGATTCTCGATCCTTTCTTAAAGATTTATGGCTAGATTGTCTGGTGGACTGTCGATATTTTCTTCATAAGTTGCGCAAATTGCTAACATTTCTGGTAGAAATTCCTGTTCATTATCGATTTTTGGCATTTTTCATTCTCTCTTCATTTTGAGAAAATATTTCATGTCCTCAACGGTATTTATTGATCCACCAGACAATCGGATGCTCTTTTTTTCCATTCGTCCATGGGCTTCTCGTTCACGAAACTCGTGACAGTGCTGTTAAGAAAAAGAAAAATTCTTGTGAACGAAAAGAAGAAGAACGGTTGGAACTTAAACTTTTCTGGGTAAAGAAACGCTATTACGTTAACTCATGCCCAGCGCATTTTTATAAAGCTGGATGACTGCTTCTTCTTCCATTCGTTCATGCTCTTCTTTTTTACGCAATCTTATAATGCTTCGAACAGCTTTACTATCAAAACCAGAGCCTTTAAGTTCAGCATAAACCTCTTTAATATCATCAGAAATGGTTTTTTTTTCTTCTTCTAGCCGTTCAATTCGTTCGATAAAAGCACGTAATTGGTTTACGGATATAGCGTGGGTTTGATCAGTCACTGTATTATTCATTGCATTTTTCTCCGGAGTCTTTGTTTTAAGTTGTTTTTTCGACGATAAATTTGTTTGGAAAAGCTTGAAAAACAAAACGTGACTCAAGCTGTACACTTTCTTACAAGTTGACTTTAAACATTTTGTAAAAGTTTAAGATCTTTACAGGGATAAAAAGGCTATAAAAGGTACAAAAGAATAAAAATATCTCTGTACACACTTAAAAGGTGCTTGAAAAAGAGCAGAAAAGGACTGTATGCTTTGTTTGAAGAGCTTACGTCATATGAGTGGTTTTGTGATTTCTCAAAAACAGCAGTGGATATTTCAGAGAGGATTGAGGGTTTTTCTTTTGAGCATTCTGCTCTCCTTTTCCCTTGTTTTTTTTGCAAAAGCTGACTTTAGAGTTTGTAATACGACTCAGCAGTCTGTTGGTGTTGCTCTTGGTTATCGGACACTTAAAGGATGGGTGAGCGAAGGGTGGTGGACGGTCCCAGTGACAGAGTGTAAAACTTTAATTGAGGGACCTTTGTCTTCACGCTTTTATTATTTTTATGCGGAGGGAGCTCAGAAAAAAGGAAGTTGGTCTGGCTCTGTAACGATGTGTGTGCAAGATAGCCAATTTACCATTCAAGGGGTTCATGATTGTTTCCCTAGAGGCTATCAAAAGGCTGAATTTAAGGAAATTGATACAGGCAATCAAACCAGTTGGATGGTGCAGTTGACCGAAGAGGCTTTGTTCAATGATTCGGTTGTAAATTCCCCCCCTCTTTCAGGAGATTCTCCACCGTGAAGCGTGCACGTAAAGTGAAAATTATTGCAACTCTTGGGCCTTCTTCTTTTTCTCGTACCATGATTGAAAAGCTCTTTAGAGCAGGAGCGGATGTTTTTCGTCTGAATATGAGCCATACTGATCCTGAAACAATGGGAGAGGTGGTGAAGCGAATACGAGAGGTCGAACAAATCGTTCAGCGCCCCATTGGTATTTTAGTGGATTTACAGGGACCAAAATTGCGTATTGGCTGTTTTGCTAATGGGAAAGAGGATTTACACGTGGGGCAAAGCTTTACATTAGAGAGTCGTGATGTTCTTGGTGATGCGCACCGTGTCTTTTTCCCACACAAGGAGGTCTTTGCCGCTGTTAAACCAGGGGATCGGCTGTTGATTGATGATGGAAAGCTGGAACTGTGTGCACAAGTGTGTGATGGTCATTCACTTGTGTGCCGTGTGGTTGCTGGAACCCGTATTTCTGATCGAAAAGGGGTTAGTTTTCCTGATACGGTTTTGCCTTTTGGTTCCATAACGCCAAAAGATATGGCTGATCTCCAAGCTGTTTTGCAACAGCCTGTAGATTGGGTGGCGCTTTCTTTTATCCAGCGTCCAGAAGATATTCTAGAAGTGCGCCGATTGACAAAAGGCAAAGTGTCTTTGATGGCTAAAATCGAAAAACCTCAAGCTTTGGAGCACATAGAAAAAATTATTGATGTTTCCGATGGGATTATGATTGCGCGGGGGGATCTCGGTGTGGAAATGCCCCTAGAAAGGGTTCCTGCATTGCAGATGGAACTCATAAAAGCTTGCCGTTTAGTGGGGAAACCTGTTGTGGTGGCAACACAAATGCTTGAATCAATGATTACCTCTTCTGTTCCAACGCGGGCAGAGGTCTCTGATGTTGCTACAGCCGTTTATGCGGGAAGCGATGCTGTAATGTTATCAGCGGAATCAGCTTCTGGTCTTTATCCTGAAGAAGCTGTGCTTATGATGGACAGAATTGCCCGACAAATCGAACAAGATCCTACTTATGAGGCGCAGATGGGTGCGCAGCATCCTGTTCCTCAGTCAACAGGAACGGATGCGATTTCTCTTGCGGCGCGTCAGATTGCCGAAACACTCCAATTAACAGCCATTGTTGCTTATACTGCATCCGGCACAACGGGTGTGCGGGCATCTCGTGAACGCCCCAATATCCCTATTATTGCTTTATCGCCCATCGTGGAGACAGCGCGGCGCTTGGCTTTAATTTGGGGGCTTCATTGTGTCGTGGCGCAAGATGCACGAGATTTGGAGGATATGGTTGATCGTGCGGCAGCCATTGCTTTTCAAGAGGGCTTTTGCCAAGGAGGGGATCGGTTTCTTGTGACAGCAGGCGTTCCCCTTGGCACACCGGGTGCTACAAACCTCTTGCGGATTGCTTCTGTCTGTGAAGATGGGACAAAGGCGGTTTAACGAGAACTTGTTAGCGTGATGCTTTTTTATGAGCGTCCAAATACCCCCCCCATTATTGCCTTATCGCCCATTGTGGCAACAGCGCGGCGCTTGGCTTTATTTCGGGGGCTTCTCTTCGTGTAGTTGCGCAAGATGCACGAGATTTGGAAGAGAGGGTTGAACGTGCGGCCGCCCTTGCTTTTCAAGAAGGCTTTTGCCAAGGAGGAGATTTGTTCTTGAATGGGTTATGGAATGTGAATGGGTAAAGACCGATAAAAAGAGTGGAATGGTTCATGATGCCCATTGCTCTGTTGTTGAAATGAGTGGCAAACTTGCTTCTCCATTGGAACGGTTTCAAAGGGTTTTTATTGTGAATTGAGAAACAATGAAAATTGTTAAAAACCTTCCAAAATTGGAAATAAGAAAAACTGAAGAGTCTGATGAAGTATGCTTGCTCATAATATCTTTTCTCTTATGAAAATGATGCGATGGTTCGTGAGAGATCGGGGTCTTGTGATAGCAGCTTTTCCCCTTGGTGCTCCCCGTGCTACAAATCTCTTGCGTGCTGTTTTCTGTCTTTTATGATGGAAAAAAGTTGTTTAAATGTTTGTGCACAATGCTCTGCGCTCCTTGGAGGAGATCCTCTATGGGATAAGCTCTTTGATGTGCTTTTAGTGTTTTATGCTGGAAGCAATACTATGGCTTTATCTGCTTATTGCTGTTGCAATTTGCACGATTCTTTTCCACTCATGTCTCTGGTCACTTTAAGAACTGATGGGCTTTTATGAATTTTCTTGTTCTTGAGCACCAAGAGTGTTTTGGTCATCTTTAAGCAATTGATTGGTAAGTTTTTCAATGCGCTCCGTTGTATCTCGCATAATTTTTCCCATGGCGCGATCTCTTTCATTATGGAGGCGTAAAAGAGCTTCATAATCTTCTTGTAGTTTTCTATTTTCTCGTTTTATTTCCTCCATTTCATCAAGTATCATAATACCAGCCATAACCGATAAACGGTGGTCACCGATTTCACCAAAATTGGTCTTCAGATGGGTGATATATTGATCTAATCGAGCTGCAAGCTCAATGAGATGTTGTTCTTGTCCTTTATCGCAAGCCATGCGATAAACTTTACCATCAATGGTGACGGAAACAGTTTCCATACGTTCAAACCTTTATCTATCAATGACAACACGAATCGTTTCCATCGCTTTAATTAAACGTTTAGAAACTTCTTTATTGACCGCCTCTAGTCGTTCAACTTGGGCTTCGGCTTTATCAAGCGCTTGGGCAAGATGACTACGATCAGCATTCATGCGTTGAATTTCCTCTTCCCATTCGTTGGTTTTATCAATAACAGCATTGCGGTTTATAATGGTGATCTCTAAGGTTCTTAGTGCTTTTTCTAATCTCTCTAAAGCGTAGGGTAGAACCGTAGTTTCTTGATTCATGATGCTTTCATCCTTTGGGTAATTGGATCCCTTATAGTTTTTATAAAAAACGAATCACTCGTTTTCTTCTCTTGCGTGAATTTCATTTTTAAATATGTAGGACATTTTAGCAAGCAAAGCAGGGAAGTTCTGTTAATTAAAAGCTGGATTTTTTGAGAGTATTGGCATAAATGATATGGGTATCAAGAGGCGTGAGAGAAATGTTATGCGTGTCACTGAAGTGATAAAGAAATCTCAAGCTGGTGATGAGAAGAAAGAGTTTTTCTCAAAAATTTAAGAGAATTAAAAGAGCAAAAATATAACCTATTTAAGGAAATGGTCTATTATTCATGACAAATACCGCACAACAAAATCAGATGGCCAATGCTATCCGTTTTCTTGCAATTGACGCGATTGAAAAAGCAAATTCTGGTCATCCTGGTTTGCCAATGGGGGCGGCTGATATTGCTACCGTTCTTTATACCAAGTTCTTTGCTCATGATCCTAAAAACCCTCATTGGCCAAACCGTGATCGTTTCGTGTTGTCTGCTGGCCATGGCTCTATGTTACTTTATGCTTTGCTGTATCTTTCTGGTTATGAAGATATCTGCCTTGAAGATCTGAAAAACTTTCGCCAACTAGGGTCAAAGCTTGCTGGGCATCCAGAATATGGGCATGCGGCTGGAGTTGAAACAACGACGGGGCCTCTTGGACAGGGATTGGCAAATGCCGTGGGAATGGCACTTGGTGAGCGTTTGCAAAATGCACGTTTTGGCGATCTTATCAACCATTATACTTATGCGTTGGTTGGTGATGGGTGCCTCATGGAAGGGATTTCTCAAGAAGCACTTTCCCTTGCCGGCCATTTAAAACTTAATAAGCTTATCGTGTTGTGGGACGATAATAATATTTCCATCGATGGAGCAATTTCTCTTGCTGAGAGTACAGATCAGATGGCACGTTTTAAAGCTTCTGGGTGGAATGTACACAAAGTTGATGGACATGATCAAGCAGCAATTGCGCGGGCTCTTGAAGCCGCACGCGATTCTGATAAACCAACCTTAATTGCTTGTAAAACAACCATTGGTTTTGGAGCACCAACTAAAGCAGGGACCAGTAAAGTTCATGGTTCTCCGTTGGGGGCACGAGAAATTGCTGAAACCCGTATCGCTTTGGGATGGGAGGCAGAGCCTTTCGTTATTCCAGCCGATATTCTCGATAATTGGCGCTTGGCTGGTCTTAATGCTGCTAAAAGGCGGCAAAGGTGGGAAGAAAAATTTGCCGATCTTCCTGTCGAAGAACGGCTCGAATTTGAAAGGTTGATGCGGGGCGATCTGTTAAGCGGATTCGATGGGGCTATTGATGCTTATAAACAGCAACTCGTTGAAGAGCGTCCTGTTGTTGCTACCCGTAAAGCTTCAGAGATGGCTCTTGAAGTTATTAATGAGGTTGTTACTGAGACTATTGGTGGTTCGGCTGATTTAACAGGGTCCAATAATACAAAGACAAGTCAGATGGAAAGCATTTCTGCTGAAGATTTTTCAGGGCGTTATCTCCATTATGGAATTCGTGAACATGCCATGGGTGCTGTGATGAATGGTCTTGCTCTTCATGGGGGCTTTATTCCTTATGGTGGAACCTTTTTATGCTTTTCTGATTATATGCGCCCTGCTATGCGACTCTCATCTTTGATGGGATTGCGGGTCATTTATGTCATGACCCATGATTCCATTGGTCTTGGTGAGGATGGTCCAACCCATCAACCCGTGGAGCATTTGGCTTCCTTGCGGGCAATGCCTAATCATCTTGTTTTCCGCCCTGCTGATGCTATGGAAACAGTGGAATGCTGGCAATTGGCTTTGAAAGCACGAAAAACACCTTCTACTTTGGCTTTGAGCCGACAAAATTTACCCCTCTTGCGTCAAGAGTATGAAGAAGAAAATCTTTGTATGCTTGGTGCTTATGAATTGTTGACTGCAAGTGATGATGCGAAAGTAACATTGTTTGCTTCCGGATCAGAATTACAAATTGCTGTAAAAGCCCATGCTCTCTTAGAAGAAAAAGGAATCCCAACGCGTGTTGTTTCCGTGCCTTGTTTTGAACTCTTTGCTCAGCAATCTCTCTCCTATCAGAATGCTCTTATTGGAGAGGCACCAGTTAAAATTGCCATTGAAGCTGCTGTTCGCCAAGGATGGGACCGTTTTATTGGATGTGATGGGGTGTTTATCGGTATGGAGGGCTTTGGCGCAAGCGGAACAATTGATGCGCTTTATGCACATTTCAATATCACTTGTGAGAATGTGGTTGCTACTGTTGAAAAAGAGCTTGAAAAGATCGATAAGGAAAATGTGAAAGGATGATTCACAGGGCAATGGATGGGGTTGATGAGAGTGAGTGCAAAATATTACACTCATTGTTGTGGATTTTGTGATTGATCAAGATGTTGAAGGTGTGGCTGCTCATCATTTGGGATTATTGGAAAGAATGCCCATTTGTTGCACTAAAAGATCGATAAGGAAAATGTGGAATGACTGTTCGTGTAGCAATTAATGGGTTTGGTCGTATTGGGCGTAATATCTTGCGTGCCATTGTGGAAAGTGGCCGAAAAGATATTGAAGTTGTGGCTATTAATGATTTGGGATCGGTGGAAACCAATGCCCATTTGTTGCGCTATGATTCAGTGCATGGACGTTTCCCTGGTTGCGTTAAGGTTGTTGGTGATGCTCTTGATGTTGAAGGTCGTGTGATAAAGGTGTTGGCAGAGCGTGATCCAGCACAATTGCCTTGGAAAGCTCTGGGGATCGATATCGCTTTGGAATGTACAGGGCTTTTTACCGCACGTGACAAAGCAAGTGCGCACTTAGAAGCTGGGGCAAAGCGTGTTCTTGTTTCTGCTCCTTCTGAAGGAGCAGATCTTACCGTGGTCTATGGCGTTAATCACCAGTCTTTGAAGAAAGAGCACCTCGTTGTTTCCAATGCTTCTTGTACAACCAATTGCTTGGCGCCTGTTGCGCAAGTTTTGCACAACACGGTGGGGATTGAAAAGGGCTTTATGACGACAATTCATTCTTATACAGGTGATCAACCTGTGTTGGATACAATGCATCGTGATCTTTATCGTGCCCGTGCGGCAGCTCTTTCGATGATCCCTACCTCAACAGGGGCTGCCAAAGCTGTGGGGCTGGTTTTACCAGAATTAAAAGGGTTGCTTGATGGGGTGTCAATTCGTGTGCCAACCCCTAATGTTTCCGTGGTTGATTTGACATTTACCGCTAAGCGTTCCACAACCGTTGAAGAAATTAATACGGCTATTGCCATTGCTGCACAAGGTTCCCTCAAGGGAATTTTAGACACGACAGAGGAAAAGCTTGTCAGCTGTGATTTTAATCATAATCCACATTCAGCTATTTTCCACAATGATCAAACGAAGGTGATTGATGGTCAGCTTTGTCGTGTGCTGGTTTGGTACGATAACGAATGGGGGTTTTCAAACCGCATGAGTGATACAGCCGTCGCTTTTGCTAAAACAATATAAGAGGATCTTTAGATCCTCTTTTTTTATAAAAGGAAAATTTTATAAGAGTCTTGAAGTATAGTCTTTTTGAAAAAACAGGAGAGATTATCCCTCGTTAAAGATTATTCTTTGTGCGTTAAAAAAATGTTGTCTGAGGTGATGAGGGTGGTATCTTTTCACGCGATGGGTAATTTTTTAAACTGCATGAAAGAGCAGGGGTTGCAAGAGTTAAGACTTGAATGCGGTAGAGCTTGAGAAAATAAAAGATGCTAATCCCTTTGTATAAAATAAAGTGGATGAAGAGAAAGTTAAGCCGGTGCGTTTTTGGTTGAAACAACGATAAGTGGAGAGGAAGCAGTGATGGATTTTCGTGCACTTGATGAGGATGATGTTGTGGGAAAACGTGTTCTTGTGCGGGGCATGGGATGTCTTTAGTTTTCTTTGATTGGAGATGAAAAAAATTGAATGGAGAGAAAGTTAAAGAGATGCGTTTTTGGTTGAAACAACGATAAGTGAAGAGGAAGCTGTGATGGATTTTCGTACACTTGATGATGTTGATGTCGCTGGGAAACGCGTTCTTGTGCGGGTCGATTTTAACGTACCTATGGCTAAGGGGAAGGTTTGTGATCAGACACGTCTCAAACGACATAAAGAGACACTGGTTGAATTGCAAAGACGTGGTGCTAAGATTATTCTTCTTTCCCATTGTGGGCGCCCCAAGGGAAAGGTGGAACCAGAATTCTCTCTATACCCTGTTGTCGAAGCGCTGGAGAAAATAATTGGTCAGCCGGTCGCTTTTGCTTCAGATTGTCTTGGTCCATCAGCGCAGATGGCAATTGAGTCCTTGCAAGATGGTGGGATTTTGCTCCTTGAAAATGTACGCTTTTATTCAGGAGAAGAAAAAAACGATTGTTCGTTCGCTGAAGCTTTAGCACAGCATGGTGATCTCTATGTGAATGATGCTTTTTCAGTCTCTCATCGTGCCCATGCTTCGGTGGAGGGAATAACGCATTTATTACCTTCCTATGCAGGACGTTCTTTGCAAAGTGAATTGCAGGCTTTAGAAAAAGGCCTTGGTCATCCAGCCCGTCCAGTGGTTGCACTTGTTGGAGGCGCAAAGGTTTCTAGTAAGCTTTTTGTCCTTAATCATTTGGTGGAAAAGGTCAATCATTTGGTGATTGGTGGTGGTATGGCCAACAGTTTTTTAGCAGCACAAGGCGTGCATGTTGGAAAATCACTGTGTGAACATGCCCTCATGGAAACGGTTAAAAAAATTGTTGAAAAAGCACAACAATGCCAATGCACAATTCTACTTCCCGTGGATGCAATCGTTGGATTTCGCTTTGAAAAAAATGCGCCACATCGTCTTTATGATCTTAGTGATATCCCTGAGGAGGGCATGATTCTCGATATTGGGACACGTTCCATTGCGCATATCAATGCTGTGATTGATGAAGCGGCTACCTTGGTGTGGAATGGACCGCTTGGGGTTTTTGAAATGCCCCCCTTTGATCAAGGCACGATTGCCGTTGCACGTCATGCAGCACAACGGAGTGTGGCAGGGAAATTGGTTTCCATTGCTGGAGGAGGAGATACGGTTTTTGCACTCAATCATGCTGGTGTTGCGGATGATTTTACTTATCTTTCGACAGCTGGAGGTGCTTTTTTAGAGTGGATGGAAGGGAAAATCCTTCCTGGTATCCTTGCCCTTATGCAGGCTTAAAGGGGTTGTGTGAACGAAAAATTTAAATTGTATATCGGTTAGGAGCAGTGGTCATGCTGCTCAGTTTTGAAAATGAAGAGAGAAGAATGAGGAATGTTTTATGAAGGAACGTCTTGAAGATATCGCACTTGCTCTGGTGAGTACGGGTAAGGGGATTTTGGCTGCCGATGAAAGTACGGCAACAATTGGAAAGCGTTTTGCAAGCATTGGTGTTGAATCCAATGAGGATAATCGTCGTGCTTATCGTGAGATGCTTTTTAGCGCAAAAGAAGCCATGGAAAGCGCGATCTCTGGTGTTATCTTATTTGATGAAACCATTCGTCAAAAAGCATCGTCTGGGCAAATGTTGACAGATCTTATTTGTGAGGCAGGTGCTCTACCCGGTATTAAGGTTGATAGTGGGGCGAAACCCTTGGCAGCTTTTCCTCACGAAACAATTACAGAAGGATTGGATGGTCTGCGTGAGCGTTTAAAAGACTATTATGCCTTAGGAGCACGTTTTGCTAAATGGCGGGCGGTCATTGCAATTGATGCACATACACTGCCAACAAGAGGGGCAATAAGGCAAAATGCACAAGCTCTCGCGCGCTATGCTGCTTTGTGTCAGGAAGCCGGACTTGTGCCGATCGTTGAACCGGAAGTACTGATGGATGGGGTCTCATGTCAGCATTCTATTGCGCGCTGCTTTGAGGTAACACATGCTGTCTTACAGGCGGTGTTTAAAGAATTGTTTGAGGCACGGGTTGTCTTGGAGGGTATGATTTTAAAACCCAATATGGTGATTGATGGAAAAGAGGCACGCCATGCTTCTATTGAAGAAGTAGCGGAAAAAACGGTGCAGGTTCTTAAACAAACTGTTCCTGCTGCTGTTCCAGGAATTGCTTTTCTCTCTGGAGGGCAGTCTGATCAGGAAGCAACGGCGCATTTGTCGGCTATGAATGCTTTGGGTGTGTTGCCTTGGAAATTGACCTTTTCTTATGGACGGGCTTTGCAAGCTGCTGCCCTAAAGGCATGGGGTGGAAAAGTTGAAAATCTTGCTGCTGCACAAAAAGCCTTTTATCACCGGGCGCGAATGAACCATTTGGCTGCTTTAGGGCAATGGACAAAAGAGCATGAGCACTCTTGTGCTTGAAGAATAAGTTCTGTGCTTGAATGCGGGGGGACTTTGTATATTTGGGCGTGATTTATGAGACCCTCATCATGATAAAAATGATGGGGGACGTGTTGATTTTGAAAGTTTTCTCAGAGAATTTTTCTAGGCATTTTTAATGTCGTTATGGGGGCTGTCGAGAGATATGATTGGGGAAGGGAAGAGTTTTCTTTAAAGTCAATTTATCAATGAGCAGCATCATGGCAATGTATTGATTTATAATGATATATCGTTATTCCTATTGAATTAGAATCCTGAAGACCCTAAGATTCTCTCATTTCAATCCTATTTATGATGAATCAAAGCAAATTCTTCCCTTGTCCGTTACAAGTGGGGTTTCCGTGTGGATAAAAAACTCTAAAGAAAAGAGTAAAAATGCTTCTTATGAAACGTCTGAATAGCGAGAGCTGTTGCCATCGGTGGGGGATTGTTCCGTGAGGCGCGTTATTGCTTTTTAAGGGGAGATCTAGAAGTTATTATCATCTTGAAAAATTTGCTCTTATGGTCTTTTTCTTCTTTATGCTACCATTGCTGATCATCAGAACGAGTCATTCGATTACAGTTTTTTAGTGAAAATTTATAAAGTTTTCTTGCCTTTTGTGGTGCTATCATTATCAATAACTCATTTTATAGGATTGTATCTTGAAAATGGGGGGGCTGTGAACGGTATATCTGCTGAGAAGATAAACAGCGAAGAAAAAAATCCAGACGCAAAACAGAGCCTTTTTTTAAAAATAATGCGAAAAACGCTCAAGATAATGCGTATAATATTAGTGTGGATATTTAAAATAATACGGAGAATATTAGCTTTTCTCTTAAGACAACTGCTTTTTATCATTTTTTTTATCATGTTATTATTTCGTGGACCAATTCATGCTGCACTAAATTTCTTTGCGGGTGGTTTTTTTTTGACGTGCTTATTTTTTATTTTTGGATATTACTTAGAACGCCGTGACGCAACAGCAGATCATGCCGGTATATCGCTTACATTAATAACAGCGATTGGCGAAGGCGTTATGTCTGTTTTCTGCATGTATGCGAGTTGGGGGTATGACGCTCTCTTACTCCGTTTAGTACCGCCTGGATATGAGCTTAAACTCTTTGACTAAATTGAGGAGCTTACTTTCGTTTGCACGTGGCTTTATTAAAAATGAGAGGCTTTTTACTTTTCAAAAGTTTATGAATGTTCACTAAAGTGATGCTCTCAGATCGATGCTTCATGAAGTGATTAATAGGCTATGGCTTTGAAGATTAAGGAACCCCTTACAGTGCGGTAACATCCTTGCTTCAGAAGAAAACGGCTTATCCCCTTTTTATGGGGTTGCGAAATCATGCTATAAAGGGGGCTTCTCATGGTGCTCAAGGGCTCTTTGAGAATGCGTTATAGAGAAAAAATATCTGATTTTTCTCTATAGGGAATAAAGTTTCATTCTATCGCGTAATGATATGCAATAGAAACAATTATAATGATAGGATTAAAGATAAAGGGCAAAGCCTTTTACAAGGCTGAGATGATAAAAGGAGTTTAAATCCTCTCTGTTTAAAAACTACAATGGAGGGGGCTCTTGATGTCGCTCTATCACTCAATGGTTTTGAATGACCGGTCCCTTTAATTTTATCCGTTAAAAGCTGATCTTGAAGGCTGTTGATTAATGAGTGTAAAGGGAAATTTGTACAGAATGTATGATCATTGTTTGCGGATGTTTTTAGCTGGTTCATTATAAAATTATGTCGTTCGTAAGGTACACAAAAGCTGTAAGAAGCTAAAAGATATTAAAGGATTTTTGTTTTTTCATTATACTATGGGGTATTATAGGAGGGGGATGTCACATGTTTCTAAAAAGTTTCGGTTACCATTTTTACCATCTCCTTTTAGTTCAGATTTACGAATTTCAAAAGTATCTAAAGCGATATCTTTTAGATAATGGAGATTACGCATTGCCTCACACTTTTGTTTGTCACGTTCTTTAATAGAGTCACGACCCTCATGCAAAACAGAATACCCTTGTGTTGCACATTCATGGGCTTTTTAAAGAGATATCTCTTAAAGCCGCCAAACCCATTTCACGACAGCGCCCGTGAACGGTATAGCGTAAAAGCCATAGAGCACCACCATCTTTACACTTGTAAAGGTACAAGCCGAGCCCCATCATATTCTTTACTAGCCCCCAATGTTGCGACAGCCTTTGCGACGATTCATAAGAGGCATTTTTACTTCTTTCTTTAGAGTTTTTTACCCACACGATACCCCGCTTATGGTGTGCAAGTAAGTGACTTTAATTGATATAAAATGAAATGATTTGAGATGAGAGAATCTTACAATATTCGGGGGTCTCGTTCAACAGGTAAAATGATGAATTATCGTTATAAATTAATATCTTGTACCCATTTAAAAGGGCATGAAAAGTTCTTATGGCTATCAAGAGAAAAGGTGATTGATATCATTGCTTTTCCCCTTTGGAAGATTGTATAAAACAATCTTTCTTTTTTAACATTCTTTTCATGGTTAAAAATGGACTGGCTTCTTGCTATGAGCAATTGTTCTCTGCGCGTTTTGGGGTCTTTTAATGAAAAGAAAATATTTACAGGGTCAATACCAATATATGCTAAGAAACCTAAACGATTTTTGGCTGGAGAGAGCCACCCACCGCGATCTCTGAGGGGTTGAGATCTTTTTGTGGGTGCATTGTTCTCTCATATTTTGAGGGGGCTTTTTGCTTTTCGCATCGTTGCGGTTTATACTACTCTCATTAGCTTTTTGTCTCTTGAGAGAGCTTTTAATAAACTGTTAACTGTAAAAGTTCTAGAAATACATTCTTCTCGAAGTTTATAACAGACTTAACCCTTTAAAGAACCAAGCACCCTAAGAAAGTTTTTGAATCGTTCACAATCAAACGAAGGCTTTTATAAGCCAAGACTGCCGAAACGATTTTTGAATTTAGAGACACGACCACCGCGGTCTACGAGGGTTTGAGATCCACCTGTCCAAGCGGGATGGGTTCTTGGATCAATATCGAGATTAAGGACATCACCTTCTTTTCCCCAAGTGGAGCGTGTCGTATATTGGGTGCCATCCGTCATAACAACGGTAATCCTGTGATAGTCTGGATGAATGTTCGTTTTCATGGGGCAAACCTTTTACGTTTATAAAATGAAATGGCACTTTTTCACTTTTTAAGTGCGTTTCTATTTTCTTTTTGATAAGTTGATTAAGTACTTCTCCTATAACTGAGCACGCATCAAAAAACAAGTGTTCAAGATACATCCATTGCATCAAGTGTTATAGATAACGTTATTAAGTGAGCGAAATCCTATGAATTTTTTCAATCATTCAGAAAAATCTGTAAAACCCTCCACATCGAAGCCTTCATTGTCTTCGCTTGCAACGTTTAGTCCTTATTTTGTGCGCTATCGTTGGTTGTTTATCTTTGCTTTTCTTGCTTTGACGGTTGCTGCTCTTGTCACATTAGCCTTGCCTGTTTCTATCGGAAAAATGTTTGATCATGGTTTTTCTACTTCAAGCCATGGTCATATCAATTTTTATTTTTTTATTTTATTTGTCTTAGCTTTGATTCTGGCACTTGCTTCTGCTTGCCGCTATTATTGTGTCATCACCTTGGGAGAACGCATTGTTGCCGATTTACGGCGTGATGTTTTTGTCCATATTATGAAACTTTCCTCTGATTTTTTTGATCAATCTCATTCTGGTGAACTTGTTTCAAGGCTGCTTACCGATACAACGCAAATAAAATTAGCCGTTGGCTCAACTGCTTCTACCGCTTTACGCCATCTGATTGTGATAATCGGCGCAATCGTGATGATGGTGATCACCAATGCTAAATTATCGGCGCTGGTGCTGCTTGCTATTCCCTTTGTTGCTATTCCATTGGTTGTTTTTGGGCGCAAAGTTCGTACACGCACACGTGCGGCGCAAGATCGTGTCGCTGATGCTAATGCTTTGGCAACGGAACAGATCAGTGCTATTCGTACTGTACAGTCCTTTACTGCTGAGAAACTCGTTGCGACACGTTTTTCAAAGTTGATTGAACGTGCTTTTCAGACAGCACGGGCTTCTGTAATCTTGCGTTCCTTTTTTACTGGTTTTGCGATTTTTCTGGTTTTTAGCAGTGTGGTTGCTGTTTTATGGATTGGCTCACGAGATGTTTTGAATGGTGTCATGACGGCAGGAACTTTAGGTCAATTTGTTCTCTATGCCGTTTTTGGAGCGACTACTTTTGCACAATTATCGGAATTGGGCGCAGAACTCATACAAGCGGCAGGGGCTGCTGAACGGCTTGCTGAATTGTTAGCAGAACAGCCCACCATTGCAACGCCAAAAGTTCCGCTACCATTGGCACAGCCTGTGCAAGGAGCAGTTGTTTTTGATCAAGTGGATTTTAGTTATTTTTCTAGACCACAGGAAAAGATTTTGCGCTCTCTTTCCTTTTCTATCAAAGCGGGAGAAACGGTTGCTTTTGTTGGTGCTTCTGGGGCGGGTAAAAGCACACTTTTTTCTTTAATCCTTCGTTTTTATGATCCAATAAACGGAAAAATCCGCTTTGATGGTGTGGACATAAACCACCTTTCTCTTCAAGATTTACGAAGCTCAATTTCTTATGTTCCGCAGGAGGTTGCTATTTTTGACGGCACATTGCGCGATAATATTGCTTTTGGTACTGAAAATATCCATGAAGAGCAAATTATTGCTGCTGCTAAAGCTGCCAATGCACTCGAGTTTATTGAAGCGTTACAAAAAGGTTTTGATACCCAAGTGGGAGAGCGCGGTATTATGCTTTCTGGTGGGCAAAAACAACGTATTGGTATTGCTCGGGCGATTTTAAGAAACGCACCCCTGTTGCTGCTAGATGAAGCAACTTCAGCTTTAGATGCCAATAGTGAAAAATTGGTACAAGAAGCTTTAGAGGGATTGATGCAAAATCGTACAACCTTGGTCATTGCACACCGCTTAGCAACGATTTTGAAAGCAGATCGCATCTTGGTGATGGATAAGGGTGTGATCGTTGAAGAAGGGACACATACACAACTTGTTGCAAAAAATGGGGTCTATGCGCACCTAGCGAAACTGCAATTTGCACACGAATAAGCCCTCTCATTAAGATTAATCTTTTCATTGTGTTGCTAGCTCATTGCACGTCCTCTTTCAGTTTTTTGTGGGGTTGGTTTTTCTGTTGTAATGCATCTTTTGATGACAGAATACACCTTTGCTGGAGTTGAGAAGCTTAGGGCATCTTCTTGAAATATATTCAACTTATCCAGTGGTATTATTAAATACATTTTGTTTTACATCTACCAATATAAAAATCTATATTTTGTATAGCGAATTTATTATATGGAATATTTAGATTTTTGAAATTATGAATAATACATATTGATAAAATAGTAAGAAATCAATTAAACAACTCTACCAATGATTGACTTACGAAAAAGCAGGCAAAAACAATGAACGGTGCTATTATACTCATAGCGGGATTATTCATAGCGGGGTACATAATTTATCTCATTTGTAAGGGGATAGAAAAAAGTTCGGATTTAGGAGTTGGAGATACGATTTCATTTGCTATTATCATCGGTGTGCTTTGGTATTTTGAAGTCTCAATGGAGATTTTGTTAGGTGTAACGATTATAGCATTTTTTATAGAGAATTTACAGTTAGCATTCGCAAATTATCATAACAAGCAATTAAGTGAGCAATTTGAGAAATTCGAAAGACTCAAAAATTGCGAGTGTGAGATCTATAAAAATCTTATTAAGCAATGGGAAGAAAGGCTTTATGAAAAAGCCAAAAGGGTACCAAAGAAATGGATTAAACAATGGGATTGGGGCGTGAAACAGTGGGAAAGGGGTGTAGTTGAGATAAAAAAACCTGGGCATTTTTCTAAAGTGAGTGGTCATCAACATCCTTTGATACAGGATATCTGTGGGAAAGGATATGCAGATACATTTTTTCTTTATGAACAGGCGTTGAAAACAGAACTGACTGCTGAGCATATGGAAAGAATAAATGAATTAATGATGCGCCCAATTTTTAAGAAAACCTATTATAAAGTTGTGCGATTGATGAAAGAAAATGGGGTCATTGTTGAAAAATTTATAGATCCCCTTACAAAAAAAGAACGGCATAAGCCTACGATGTTGTTGTTGCACTGGTGGTTATATACAGTTGATGGTATGATTACAGCGTTGTACGAAAAGCAACAAAGAGAGAAGGCTTCAGAGCATTATGCTGATTTAGCTTCTCTGGAAATCTATTTTGAAGATATACCTAAAGATACAGAATATAAAGCGCTAAAAGAGATTATGGAAAGCTTTCGTTCTATGTATTCTATGCCGGATCAGTGCGAAAGACTGTGCATTTGTAAAATGGAACTTTTGTCATTATTGTACGATATTTCCAGTGATTATAAAGCGGCGAGAGAAACTTTTATTTATTATAAGAGGCTGATTGATGCGGTAAAAGAGGGTTATATCGCCTTTGATTGTGATTATCGTTATGGCACAGTTGAATACAAATTCAATGAGTATCAAGAGAAAGATAAAGAAGAGAAAAAAGGACTTTGCATTGATCAGGAGATTCCAACATTTGAAGAAGCTTATAAATTAGGCGTCAAAGAGTGGATGAAGGTGGTGAATAAGAAATGTGGTAATCGGTTAATTTTTTGGAAGATGCTTGTAGGAATGGGAAATTCAAAAGAAAAATTACACACTATTTTCGGTGATGAGAAGGTAAAGGCACTGGAAGAGGTTATCAAAAAAGAGCAAGAGCAGTTTGATGGAGCCATGAAAAAGGCAATTCTTGAAAATGAAAATTTTCATTATCACGAATCCCGAGAGTATTTGATAGGGTATCTTTGAATGATTATGCTGTGGGGAAGGGCTCTATAAGTTTTTTGGGGTGTTTGCGACGTGTTTTTATGAAAAATTGTGAGTAGCACTGAGAGGAAAATGTCAGTGAAGTTGTAAAATGTACGTAATGGAATTTTCTATTACAAGAGGGTGTTTTGTGGAGCATAAAGAGGATGCATAGAGGCAGAGTGCTTGGTTGCTTCAAACACAGTTTTATCTGATGGGGAGGAAATTCTTTTAAATCCTTTGTGTCAAACTGTTTGGACTGAAATGGAAAAAAGAATGTTATGGCTATGATGGGGAGGACTCCAATAGCTGAGAGAGAAATGCTTTTATGAAGGTGTTTTTTTCATTGAAGATGACTGCATTTATTGTTTGTGGTGATATTTTTACGCATGCTCGAAGAGTGAAAGCATAATAGGCTTATTCTTGCGGGTTTTGGTTGAGGGTGTTGTCCTCAAAGAGGGCTTTTAAGAATATTGTTTTGCGGTTTAAATGCCTTTTTTGAGTGTTTCTTCTAATTTGGTGCGAATGCGTTCATTGCCGGCGATGATATTTTTTTTGCGAAAGATAGCGTCGCCCCCTTCTTTGTCGGTGACAAAACCACCGGCTTCACGCACCATCAGTATTCCAGCAGCCATATCCCAAATTTGTAGATTGTCTTCCCAAAATCCATCGGTTCTTCCAGCAGCAACATACGCTAAATCAAGAGCTGCGGCTCCAAAACGACGAAGTCCCGCAACTTCTGCCATTACATTGCGCAATTCAATCAGATAGGCTCCGTGATCGGACCGGCCCAAATGGGGCATGCCTGTGGCAATAACGCAATCTTCTAATTTCTTGCGTGCCGAAACGCGACAGCGCCGGTCGTTAAAAAAAGCACCACTCCCGCGTTCAGCGGTGAAAAGCTCATCACTGACAGGATTGTAAATAACACCAGCAACGATTTTTCCTTGACTTTCTAAGGCAATGGAAACAGCAAAAAAAGGAATACCGTGGAGAAAATTTGTCGTGCCATCTAAGGGGTCAATAATGAAACGGTGTTGTGAATCTTCGCCAATGATTTCTTCAGATTCTTCCATCAGGAAGCCAAAGGTTGGCCGTGCTTTGCTCAATTCATTGAAAATAATTTTTTCAGCTTTACGATCGGCTTGGCTTACGTAATCTGCTGGTCCTTTCAAAGACACTTGTAAATTTTGTACTTCACCATAATCACGCACCAATGAGCGTCCAGCTTTCATTGCGGCTTGCACCATGACATTCATGACTGCAGAATGGGCCATCTTTTCTTCCTTTATTGCTTATTTTTCATTTGCACGACGCAAATAAATCAATTCATTGGTGTCAACAATGATACGTTCGCCGGCATTAATAAAAGGTGGCACAAGAATCCGCATGCCATTTTCAAGAACAGCAGGCTTATAAGAGGAGGTGACTGTTTGCCCTTTAATGGCTGGATCTGCTTCTGCTATTGTCACGGTGACTTGATCAGGAAGCGATATGCCAATAGGCTTTTCTTGATAAAGCTCAACGGTGACAGTCATGCCATCTTGTAGAAAAGCGGCACGCTCGCCAACAAAATCTTTTTGCAGTTCAAGTTGTTCGTAAGATTGGGAATCCATAAAAACCAAAGCATCCCCTTGTTCATAAAGGAAAGTAAAATCCTTTTGTTCAAGACGCACCCGTTCAACCGTTTCGGCGGCACGAAAGCGTTCATTGAGTTTTGTGCCATCGATCAAATTTTTCATTTCAACTTGATTAAATGCACCACCTTTTCCTGGTTTTACAGCATTGCATTTAACTGCAACCCATAAGCTTCCTTGATGCTCAATTACATTGCCAGGGCGAATTTCGTTGCCATTAATTTTCATTGTTTCTATCCAATTCTCTTGCTTAGAGCTCTCTTTTTGTCTTTAAACCAATGCTTCTTGTTGTTTTGACAGTGAGCTCTTTTGTCGTTTTTGTGATAAGATCCCCTTTTGTCCTTGCGGTAGGTTCTCTGAAAGTCTTTGTGGTACACTCTTTCATTGCTCTCGCGGTAGGCTTTTGCATGATCTTTATAGAAAGAAAAGCTGAGAGCGTACCAAAAAGACCTTTATGAATTCTTGCTTTCCAGCTCTTTGCAAGACCATAAAAAGTGCTCAGACGCAAGTCCTTTAAAAAATTGCACAAAATTTTTTGGGGATTTTGATACAAATTCTTAGAGATTTGAGGAAATTTTTGCCGCATTCTCTCTCTCTTTGAAGGAAAGAAGAGCATTGTTTTCAAGTGTTTTTTAAAAAATGGGTAGGAGCTTTATGGCTTCTTTGTGTGCTTTTTCCAATTGTGCATCGTTCATTCCTTCAAGCATTATTTCAAGATCAGGTGCTTGCATTTTCGCTTGTTTTGCAACCATATACCATGCCGCCGCCATTATCATATCGCCTTTTGTGCCCATCCCATCTCGGTAGAGTCTGGCAAGGGAAATTTGTGCTGATGGGACCATATTGTTGGCATTGCTTAGAAGTAATTGAAAAGCGCGTTGAAAGTCTGTTTCTCCTCCACGCCCTTCTATAAGCCATTTGGCTAACAGAAGCTGTGCTGGTGTGTGTTTGTTTTGAGCTGCTGTTTCCATGAGTTTTCGTGCATTACGGTCATCCCTTGGCCGTGTTAACGTTCCAGAGGCAAGAATTTTTGCTGCCGCAAAGGCAGCTTCAGCATCACCAAGGGCGGCACCTTTTAAAAACCATTTTAATGCTTGCTCATTTGCTTCATCTTCGCGGCTTTGTGAAGAGACACCTGCAAGAACCTGCTTTTCACGCGAGGCTTTGTAAAGAAGCAATTGCCCATAATAATAATAGGCTTCTTTTACACCGGCCTCTACAGCTTTTTTAATGAATTTTTCTCCAAGCTCTTGATTTTGTGTAGTGAAATTGCCATCAAATAACATAAGGCCGTAGCGTAATTGCGCTTGTGGTTCGCCTTGTTTTGCGGCACGTCCAAACCACAAAGCAGCACGCGCTCCATCAACAGGAATGGCACATCCTTCCATATAAATTCGGGCAAGAAGTGTTTGGGCAAAAGGATCATTTTTTTCTGCACGTCTTAATGCTTCACGAAAAGCTTTTAAATAATAGCCTTGAACGTAATAGTCGTAGGCTTGATCATATTGTCCTGCTTGTAAGGGCTGGAAAGCTTGGTCTTTGTTTGTCGCTTCTTGAATGGTATTGAAAGAACGTTCAAGCTCTGAGGATTCTTCAGCAATGACAGCGGAACTTTCAACAATGGTTGCAAAGCACATCACACTCAGAATGGACAGCGTAGCGCTTCTTTTTATTATGCCTTGCTTTATCATTAATGCTCTCTCCAGCAATAGAGAAAAGTTTTTACATTTTTTTTTCATCTTATCAAGTGTTGTCAAAGGATTCTTGTGGGTAAAGGGGATATCTGCAATGGCGATCAATAATGGCGATAAATTTATAGGTTGTTTAATCGTTGGTTGAAAGTTGTAAGTTTGCTTTGCGCTTAGTGAAATGGTTTTCTGCTTGGTAAAATCACTTCTTGCTTGAAAAATGCTGGGTTTTCCATTCTTTCTGCTCACCCTGTACGCATTGCGCGCGTGGAGGTGGTCTTTACCAGCATATATAGGTATTTTTGCCATAAATTCAAAATCTACTGAAAAGGATGGATGGTTGTAAAAAAGGACGGATGGTTTTAACCACTGAAAAAGATGAAAGGCTTTTTATCATTTTTCAAAAGAAGCTTTGTTTTTGTGGCCAATTTTTGATCAAGTCTTGTTTGGAATTATTTGTCTGCTCCATTCAATGTACTCATTTTTTCATTGAATGCTTATGAAGAGAGAGAGGCTTCTCATGATTTTAAAGATTTTATTTCTGATCAGAGATGAGTTGTAAAATTGCTCTTTGCTTTACGGAGTTCAGCACTCTGAAGCTTTTTAAAAGCAAGTATTCCTCTTTGCTCGAGATGATTTCATCATGATGGTATGGGGGCTCTTGCTTTGTTAAGAGATCTGCATAAAAAAAGGACAGGGGCACATTGAGCTTCTCAGCAATTTCTTTTAAGCGTCCGGCGCTTACACGATTGAGGCCCGTTTCATATTTTTGAATTTGTTGTGCGCTTAACCCTAAGTGATTTCCTAGTTTTTTCTGAGACATTTTCAACATTTTTCGCCTAAAACGGATTTTTTTGCCGATAAAAATGTCGTTAAGAAGGTCTTTGCCTTGCATTTCATTCCCCCACCGGGTGCGAGCGCCCTCGCATTGGTATTCCGGGAGTTGAAAGAACTGACCTCGATCAGCATTTTGCTTTTAGTGCTAAAAGCACCTGGACATAGCAAAATCTCCCGGAATTTTAAGACATTTGCAAAGCGGGGCAAATTCATCTATCGGGGCTTTGGGGCTTTACCAGCCCCATGGGTTGTTAGCGTAGGTGATCAAAAAACCTTCTTAGTCCATAAAGTCATTTTAAGGAATAAAGTCTTTTGAGCAGTGACCAATAAAACTCAAACGGTTTGTCTAGAAAAGAAGAGCTTTTTGAGGTGCAAATCTCTATTCTTTAAAAACAGTTTTTAAGTTTTACTGTCTCAAATAAATAAAACTTGCACCTCGAAGAGGGGATTTATTTATTATCATACATACGTGTATAATAATGGTCTGTTTCGTCTTCCACATAATAAAGAACAGAAAATATACGTCCATCATTCTGTGGTGTTAGCGTGTAAGTTAAAATTATACCCATGTTTTTTTGTTGTTTGGGTTGATCCGTATAGATCACATGGTATCCTTTCCGCCGCAATAGATCGACAAATAAGGGGGTAAAGTTATCTGCTGGATTGTTTTTCTTTATAATAAGCGTCGTTGTTGCTGGTGGTAAATATTTGATAGTTTTAACAAAATCATCAGCAATAAATTTCGCAGCACTCGGCTTAATACCTTGACCAACATAACTGGATGAAATTCCGTTAACAGATGCACAACCGGCTGCCAACACAAGCGGTGGCAACACTAAATATTTCAACATTTTAATCCCCCCTAATAATTATCACTTCCTCTTGGGAAGTCTTCTAAATTGGAAAGCTTCTCTAAATTAAGAGCAATTCCGCTGCTCATCACACGTAACAAAATATCAGTTTCTAATCAAGCGGGAATGAATTCAGCCTTCACGCGTTTAAAAAATGCTTATCTCTAAGAGTAATGGAAGTTTATGCTTAAGAGACAAATTCTTTCAAACGCCCCGCATGTAGATGATTTAATCCTGTTGCATATTCTTGAATTTATTGCGCGCTTACATTTGAGCAGTGTCCTCATTCTTGCGGTCTGCTTCAAAGCGAAGAGGATGAGAAAAGCGGTGGAACTTTGGCGTATTGAAGAGTGTTTGTTGAAGCACATTATAGGGGTATAGGGTGTGTTCCAAAATCAATATGAGTCCGTTGTTCAAATTTAATTAATGCATCAGTCATTGCTTCTGAATCTATCTTGAATCCAGAGTTTCTTAATCGCTGTACAAGTTTTGCAATTGTTTCACTTACCTGGTTGTTGAAAGGAATGTATATAATCCCTTCAATATCTGAAGGGCGTTCAACGCCTTGTTTTAGTAGAATGGCAACATTTCTGCGAGAAAGAACGGGTATTAACATGCCCATTTCTAGAATAACATTTTGTCGCGCACGAGGTTGTGCTTTTTTTTGATCATCAGTGCTAGCATAGCCCATGTCATCGGGGGTAAGCAATACAATACCAAATTTTATAGAACGGGTTGGTGCACAGATTTCTTGTTCTAAAGCTTCAATGATCGTTAAACCATTACCGCTCGTATTTTGCAAGATCTGATAGTCAACACGAAGCGTGTGAAGAATAAGTTGAAGGTCTTTTAAAGCATTAGAATCATGACCGTGGACGATAAAAACTTCCGGAGAAGGGAGAGGTAAGACATTGGAAGTATTCTTTGGATAAGAGATTTGAGATTTTTCTTCGATATGGTGAGGCAACTTTTCTGTTAGCTTCTCCTGTAGCTTCTCCCGCGTGGTTGGTTTACCTTGAACATTGATTTTTCCTGTGCTTTCATACCAGTTTATGAATCCTCCCTCAGAGGTTCTGATCTGATACACTGGGACATTGGAGGGGTGTGGTGTGAGCTTCGTTTCTATGATTTCATATCCGGCTTTGCGAATGATGTTTTGTAGCTCTTCAAGTGTTCCTCTGTGTTTCATTTTATGCCCCCTTTTCTCATTGTGTGTGTCATTTACAAAGTACAGAGGTATGTGTGGGATTTTTTACCAATGTCTTGCTCATGTTTTCTTATGAAGGCTTCCCCCGTATCACAGTTATGGATTTTTACATTTTTTTGCCATCATTTCAAGGATTATCAACGGGTTGTCGTGGGAAAAAAGGATTTCTTCAACAGCGATAAATTCACAAGTGGTGTTTAACACTTCATCAAAAGTTGCAAAGTCACTGCCTGCTTGAATAATGGCGGGGATCTCCATAATTTCTGCCCACCATTGTCCTAATTGAAGATTGCGTGGGTGTGCGTGCGGTTTTTTATCAGCTCCAAGTTTTCCAAATAGGAGATAATCAACACCGGCTTCTCCAGCAAGCATGGCGCTATGGCGATTGCGTATATTGCCGAACCCAATGATTTTTTGCTCCCGTTTCTGATTTTCAAGGGTTTCAAGAGCGTTCAAATCACCCTCTATGTGTAAGCCATCCGCCTTTGTTCTGCTCGCAATGCGGCTGTCACCCGCAATGAGAAGGGCGGTATCCGTTTGTTGAATATCTTCTCCATAGAGTTGTGCTTGTTTTTGTAAAAAAACATCATCACCCTCAGAGTCATAAAGAATGACGCAGGCAAAAGATTTGGCTGATGTGTGTTTGTTTCGCAAAAGTTGACGCAAAAGGGTAGGGGCGACAGTCCGTCGAACATCTAATGTCAATACCAATTGGGGATGAGATGCTGTTTGAGATGCAGAGGCTGTATGAGGATCAGAGTGCGTTTGAGGGGCAGATTGGGGATGAGATGCTGTTTGAGAAGCCGATGCTGTTTGAAGATCAGAGTGAAGATCAGAATGCGCTTGAGAGCTAGAGTGCATTTGAGGAGCAGATTGAGGCGGTTGGTTTTGTTGTTTTGTCATACAAAGTCCTTGATTTTTAAAATGAACTTGACTTTTGAAAATAAAATTTCATCCTATAGGCGCGCTTTGCTAAAAAAGATCACTTTCTTGTTTATGGGGGTCCATTGATGGGATATAAGGGCGTTTTTGATCATAAGGCACATCCTTCTTATCGCGATACACGCATCGATGTTTTTCGTTCTTTAGCTTTATTGACAATTTTCATCAACCATATTCCCGGGACTGTCTACGAATATATCACACATAGAAACTTTGGTTTTTCTGACTCTGCTGAAGTCTTTGTTTTGCTGTCAGGCGTTGCTCTTGGGTTAAGTTTTCATGCGCGCCTCTCTCAGAAGTCTTTTTTCTTTATTGTCCGCAAACTTTGGCGCCGAGCTTTGCAACTCTATGGAGCTTATCTTTTTACCACTTTTGCAACGTTGAGCCTCTTTTTTGGGGGCTTTTTATTGTGGCGTGTCGAAAAATTGTTATCGATGAACAATATGGAACTCTTTTTTACACAGCCTTTCGTTGCATTTTTTAGCATCTTAAGCTTTGGGCATCAATTAGGCTACAATAATATTCTGCCGCTCTATATTGTTTTGATGCTTGCGGCACCCTTTCTGCTTTATTGGGGCTGTAAAAGAAAAGGACTGCTGCTTTTTTGCTCGTTTATGCTCTATCTCATTTGCGGATTTTATCAAATCGCTCCCCCTTCCTATCCTTTAGCGGGAAAGTGGTTTTTAAACCCTTTGTCTTGGCAATTGTTGTTTGTTATAGGCTTGGTGAGTACTTTGGCTTTGAAACAGGGAAAAAAAATCCCCCTTCAGCCCTTTTGGATTGTTCTTTCCGCCGCATATCTTTTGCTTTCACTGTTCTGGGTGCGTTTCAATTGGTGGGGCGTTTTGGGGTGGTTTGGTTGGTCTTCTCCGTTGATTGATTTTAATAAAACCTTTTTAAGTTTACCGCGCCTGCTCCATGTTGTGGCCTTAGCGACATTGATCCTCTGCTTGCCGCGCTTTAGTCAATGCTTTCAGGTCTCTCCTCAAAATCCTTTAGCGATCTTAGGAAAACACAGCCTTCCTGTCTTCGTGACAGGTACTGTTTTTGCTATGGTTGGACAAATTTTAAAAACAGGGATGACAGGAACGTTTTTTTCCGATACACTGCTCATTATAAGCGGTATTATGGTGCAATTGGGGGTCGCCTATTATTATGAGAAACGTTATTCCCTCCAGCAGTTCTTTGCTAAGGAAACCGATCCGGCTGTAACGCGATAAGAGGGGGCGTTAACCTTAGCTTAAGAAGTTTATTGCGCAAGGGGGGCAAAAGAGGTACTCTAGACAAACGATTTACAACAGCAACAAAAGAAACTTTTTCATTCTTATTTCGTTGAGTCTCATAATTCTTTGTGCTGATATTTGGAGTATGTAAAGCGTGAGTGCACACAAACATTCCGATGATGAACCCATTATTATGATTGAGCATAGTGCTTTCGAAAATGCCTTTAATCGTCTCTATGAGGAGACGATGACATTGATCGAAGAAACGGCAACTTATATTGATACAGAAGGAAAATTTGCTGCACGGTCTCTTTCAGCTGAAATTTCTGCACTCTATGCAAAAGAAGCAATGTTTCTCAGTACACGGTTGATGCAAATTGCCTCTCAGCTGCTCCTTCTTCGGGCCGAACGCGAAGGGGAAATGACAGCAGAACAAATACAGAAAGAAATTGCAAAAGTCTCGCTTCATACACCGACACTGGAATTGGAAAGTGCCCATTGGCAAGAGTTGCCAGAAGTTTTCCGCCATTTTGTTGCTCGTTCACTGCGTCTCGAAGCGCGTATGCAATATATGCGTGCCGATAAAGAGGGTGAACTTCCCCATATCGTAGAAGAAGATAATCCAGTAGGAAAACAAATCGAATTGCTTAAAACAGCATTTCGCCGTTCTTAGTTCTTAGAAAATTTTGTACCGCGTTTTTTGTATTTCGCATCACATCAAAACTTGTGAGAAAAGCAGTAGCACTTTTGTGCATTGATCTTGCCTCTTCAAGATTTTATTTCTGATCAGAGATGAGCTGTAAAATTGCTCTTTGCTTTACAGAATTCAGAACTCTGAAGCTTTTTAAAAGCAGATATTCCTCTTTGCTCGAGATGATTTCATCATGATGGTATGGGGGCTGTTGCTTTGTTAAGAGATCAGCGTAAAAAAAGGACAGGGGTACGTTGAGAATATTGGCAATTTCTTTTAAGCGCCCAGCGCTTACACGATTGAGACCTGTTTCATATTTTTGGATTTGTTGCGCGCTTATCCTTAAGTGGTTTCCTAGTTCTTTCTGAGACATTTTTAACATTTTTCGCTTAAAGCGGATTTTTTTGCCGATACAAATGTCGTGAAAAAGGTCTTTGGTTTGCATTTCATGCCCCCCACCGGGTGCGAGCGCCCTCGCATTGGTATTCCGGGAGTTGAAAGAACTGAACCCTAGTCAGCTTTTTGCTTTTAGTGCTTGACAGCACCTGGACATAGCAAAAACTCCCGGAATCCCGGGATACCCACAAAGTGGGTCCATTTTTACGCTAGGGTTTCGGGCTTTCAAACCCGTATTGGTCGTTGCGTAGGCGACCAAAACTACCTTTTTAGTCATAAAGGAATTTCAAAGGATTTACAATAAAAATGAAAAAGTTTCTGTTCTGTATGGTTTTGTCATGAGAGCGACTTCTCAAGAGAGGCATTGCGCTGCTTATCAAAGCGAAGAGGATGAGAAAAGCAGTAGCATTTTTGTGCATTGATCTTGCCTTTTCAAGATTTTATTTCTGATCAGAGATGAGCTGTAAAATTGCTCTTTGTTTTACAGAATTCAGAACTCTGAAGCTTTTTAAAAGCAGATATTCTTCTTTGCTCGAGATGATCTCATCATGATGGTATGGGGGCTGTTGCTTTGTTAAGAGATCAGCGTAAAAAAAGGACAGGGGTACGTTGAGAATATTGGCAATTTCTTTTAAGCGCCCAGCGCTTACACGATTGAGACCTGTTTCATATTTTTGGATTTGTTGCGCGCTTATCCTTAAGTGGTTTCCTAGTTCTTTCTGAGACATTTTTAACATTTTTCGCTTAAAGCGGATTTTTTTGCCGATACAAATGTCGTGAAAAAGGTCTTTGGTTTGCATTTCATGCCCCCCACCGGTTGCGAGCGCCCTCGCGTTGGTATTCCGGGAGCTTGAAAACACTGAATCCGAGTCAGCCCTTTTGCTTTTAGTGCTTGATAAGCACCTGGACATAGCAAAATCTCCCGGAATCCCGGGATACCCATGGTAATGGGTTTATTTTCGTGCTCGGATTTTAGGGTTTTCAAGGCCCTATTGATCGTTGCGTATTCGATCAAAATCACATGGTTAAATAATAAAGTACTTTTAGGGGATTTACAATAAAAATGAAAAAGTTTCTGTTCTGTATGGTTTTGTCATGAGAGCGACTTCTCAAGAGAGAGGTACTGCGCTGCTTATCCAATCGAAGAGGATGAGAAAACAGCGGTCTTTTTGCGTGTTGATCTTACCTCTTCAAGATTTTATTTCTGATCAGAGATTAACTGTAAAATTGCTCTTTGTTTTACAGAATTCAGAACTCTGAAGCTTTTTAAAAGCAGATATTCTTCTTTGCTCGAGATGATCTCATCATGATGGTATGGGGGTTCTTGCTTCGTTAAGATCTCAGCGTAAAAAAAGGAAAGGGGTACGTTGAGAATATTGGCAATTTCCTGCAAACGACCAGCGCTTACACGATTGAGGCCCGTTTCATATTTTTGGATTTGTTGCGCGCTTAGATTTAAAGATTGCCCCAATTCTTTTTGAGACATTTTCAACATTTTTCGCCTAAAACGGATTTTTTTGCCGATAAAAATGTCGCGAAAAAGGTCTTTGCCTTGCATTTCATTCCCCCACCGGGTGCGAGCGCCCTCGCGTTGGTATTCCGGGAGGTTGGAAGCACTGAACTCAAATCAGCCTTTTGCTTTTAGTGCTTGATAAGCACCTGGACATAGCAAAAGCTCCCGGAATCCCGGGACACCCGCAAAGCGGGATCAATTTTTATGTTTGAGTCTTAGAGCTTCCAACACTCTATTGATCGTTGCGTATACGACCAAAATGACCTTTTTAGTCATAAAGGAATTTCAAAGGATTTACAATAAAAATGAAAAAGTTTCTGTTCTGTATGGTTTTGTCATGAGAGCGACTTCTCAAGAGAGAGGTACTGCGCTGCTTATCCAATCGAAGAGGATGAGAAAACAGCGGTCTTTTTGTGCATTGATCTTGCGTCTTCAAGATTTTATTTCTGATCAGAGATTAACTGTAAAATTGCTTTTTGCTTTACAGAGTTCAGCACTCTGAAGCTTTTTAAAAGCAGATATTCTTCTTTGCTCGAGATGATCTCATCATGATGGTATGGGGGCTGTTGCTTTGTTAAGAGATCAGCGTAAAAAAAGGAAAGGGGTACGTTGAGAATATTGGCAATTTCTTTTAAGCGCCCAGCGCTTACACGATTGAGGCCGGTTTCATATTTTTGAATTTGTTGCGCGCTTAGATTTAAAGATTGCCCCAATTCTTTTTGAGACATTTTCAACATTTTTCTTCTGAAGCGGATTTTTTTGCCGATAAAAATGTCGCGAAAAAGGTTTTTGGTTTGCATTTTATGCCCCCACCAGTTGCGAGCGCCCTCGCATTGGTATTCCGGGAGTCTAAAACACTGACCTCGATCAGCCTTTTGCTTTTAGTGCTTGATAAGCACCTGGACATAGCAAAATCTCCCGGAATTCCGGGATACCCGCAAAGCGGGGGAAATTTTATGTTGGAGCTTAGAGCTTCCAACACTCTATTGACCGTTGCGTATACGACCAAAACGACCTTTTTAGTCATAAAGGAATTTCACAGGATTTACAATAAAAGTGAAAAAGTTTCTGTAATGTATCGTTTTGTCACGAGGGGTTCTATTTTCAGCGTTACGCTTGGCTTTCGAAATACATTCCCTCTCTTTATATTTATTGGGACGTTCCTTTGTTCACTTTGCTGCCTAACCTCTTTTTTGTGTAATAAGATGTTGGTTTATAATGATAATTTATCACTTTTCCTGTTGAGTGAGAGCCCTTAAATACCTTAAAATGCTCTCATTTCAAATCTGTTTTATGTTGAATCACACGAAACCATCCCCTTGCATGTTACAAGTGGGATGAACGTGTGAATGAAATCATTTGAGAAAAAAGTAAAAACGCCTCTTATGAATCCTGTTCATGCGAGAGCTTTCGCAACATTTCAGGGCTGGTCAATGGAATGCTGCTGCTGGATTGTGCCATCATAAGTATAAAATGGTGGTGCATAATCGATTTACAGTGGATTTATTCGCATACCCTTTACAGGTGCTACCGCGAAATGGGTTTGGGTGCTCTCTTTAAGAGATGTTTTTTTTGGAAAAGTGTGTGAATGTGCAACACATGGTGTTTTCTTGGGGGGCTGCTTTTCGTGGAAAGTATACAGAATTGGAATTTAAGAGTAGAAACAATTTATAAGAAAATCTGGTTGCTTCCTTTATTGAAAGGTACTGGTGGGGTTTTAAAAGGCGCCTATGGGGGGTTATGTGCATCGCTCAAGAAAGCGTGTTTTTTGATTTCCTATTTGTTTTGTGCACCTCTGTTCAAGGATAGAGCTTTACCCTGTTTTCTTGATCTTTCCGTTTCTTTCCCTTTGTTTACGTGGGGGCTCTTTGTTTCCATGGGGGAAAAGAGAGAGATTTGGAACTTATGGGAGAAATAATTCGCCTTGAAGCAGGAGAACTTGCTTTGTTTAAGGGCACCTATGGAGTGTTGACAGGCGCCTATGGGGTCTTTTGTGTCTGTAGGGTCTTGTGACTATGGGGGCTTTGTGTATCGCTAAAGAAAACCGTATTTTTTCGATTTTCTCTTTGTTTTGAGGACCTCTGTTCAAACACGGAAAAACTGTATAAAGTCGCAACTTATGGCAGAGACGATTCGTATTATAGGTATTGATCCCGGACTACGGCATACAGGATGGGGCGTCATCGATCTGTTGGGAAATCGTCTGCAATTCATCGCAGCGGGGACGGTTTCTTCTCATGTGCGGTGTGATCTTGCTTCTAGACTCTGCCAGCTTCATAAGGGACTTTCAGAGATTGTCCATCAATTTATGCCCCATGAAGCCGCCGTGGAACACGTGTTTGTTAATAAAGATGCGACGGCAACTTTAAAACTTGGACAGGCGCGCGCTGTTGCTCTGCTCGTGCCAGCACAAGCAAATCTGCCGGTTTTTGAATATGCTCCAAATAAGGTAAAAAAATCCGTTATTGGTGTTGGCCATGGTGCTAAAGAACAAATTCATATGATGGTGAAAATTCTGCTTCCTCGTGCTGAATTTGACAGCAATGATGCGGCTGATGCTCTTGCTCTTGCGCTTTGCCATAGTATGCATCGTGGAAGCCTCTCGCATCGTTTACGGACCTCCGCATGATGGAGGTTGGGGCATGATTGGTGAATGCAAAGGTCTTTTTGATGCTTGCCTTATGATGGGCGTTATGGTGGTGAAAATTCTGCTTCCGCGTGCTGAATTTGCGTGCAATGATGTGGCTGATGCTCTTGCGCTTTGCCATAGGGTGCATCGTGGGAGTTTCTCGCATCGTTTGAGAGTTACAGCATGATGGAGGTTGGGGTATGATTGGTGAATGCAAAGGTCTTTTTGATGCTTGCCTTATGATGGGCGTTATGGTGGTGAAAATTCTGCTTCCTCGTGCTGAATTTGCGTGCAATGATGTGGCTGATGCTCTTGCGCTTTGCCATAGGGTGCATCGTGGAAGTCTCTCGCATCGTTTACGGATTATGGTATGATAGGGGTTAGAGTGTGATTGGTAAATTAAAAGGGATCCTTGAACATATCTTTGAAGATCATATCCTTGTCAATGTTCAGGGTGTGGGCTATGTTGTTTTTGTATCAAATCGATTGCGTCCTGCTTTACCAGCTCTTGGTGAGAGTATCAGTCTCTTTATCGAAACCCATGTGCGTGAAGAAGCAATTCGTCTGTTTGGTTTTTCTACAAGAGCGGAACAAGAGTGGTTTTGCTTGTTGCAAAATGTTCCGGGTGTGGGGGCAAAGGTTGCTTTGGCAATTTTGGGAACTTTATCACCCGATGAACTCGCACAAGCAATTGCATTAAGTGATATTGCTATGATTAGTCGCGCTCCTGGCGTTGGTAAAAAAGTCAGTGAAAGAATTGTGAGTGAACTCAAAAGTAAGGCTCTTCCCTTCAATGATAATACTTTCCATTCTGCTCCTATTCCTCACTTGGAAAGGGCTCGTCAACCAACCAATGAAGCACTCTCTGCTTTGATTAATCTCGGTTTTGATCGCGATCAAGCAGCCCGTGCTCTTGCTTCAGCAAGGAAGGCTCTTGAAGGGGAAGATGTTTCCTCTGCTGTGCTTATTCGCCATAGCCTTAAACTGCTTTCTCCTTCCTCTTGAGTAAAAGGTAACAATGCATAAAGATCAAGATCAACGCCTTTTGGGGGCTATCCCCCTTCCTAACGATCCAGATCGTTCCTTAAGACCACAAGTGCTCGATGACTTTATTGGTCAGGAAGCGGCACGGGCCAATTTGAAAATCTTTATCGAAGCAGCAAAGGCTCGCCAAGAAGCGCTCGACCATGTTCTGTTTGTTGGTCCTCCAGGATTGGGAAAAACAACCCTTTCACAAATTATGGCTAAAGAATTGGGCGTTAATTTTCGCTCTACCTCAGGGCCGGTGATTGCTAAAGCAGGAGATTTGGCGGCTCTTTTGACCAATCTAGAAGAACGTGATGTCCTTTTTATTGATGAAATTCATCGTTTAAGTCCGGCAATTGAAGAAATTCTTTATCCAGCTATGGAAGATTATCAACTGGATCTTATCATTGGTGAAGGACCAGCTGCTCGTTCGGTTAAAATTGATCTTGCTAAATTTACCTTGGTGGCTGCAACAACCCGTTTGGGGCTGTTAACCACTCCATTACGCGATCGTTTCGGTATCCCAATTCGTCTCAATTTTTATACTATAGAGGAATTGGAATATATCGTTAAACGCAATGCACGGCTTTTTACCGTAAAGATTAGTGATGATGGTGCCCATGAAATTGCCCGTCGTGCACGGGGGACACCCCGTATCGCTGGGCGGTTGTTGCGGCGAGTTTGTGACTTTGCTCTGGTGAAAGGAGCGGGGGAAATTGATCGTCACGTGGCTGATGAAGCGCTGTCTCGTCTTGAAGTTGATTATTTGGGGCTCGATCCGCTTGATCGTCGCTATTTGCTGCTGATTGCGGAAACTTTTTTAGGTGGTCCGGTGGGCATTGAAACGATCGCTGCGGCTCTCTCAGAACCGCGGGACGCTATTGAAGATATTATTGAACCCTATCTGCTCCAACAGGGGTTTATTCAACGTACAGCGCGAGGGCGAATCCTGACGCAACAAGCTTGGGGTCATTTAGGATTGTCTGCTCCGGTTTCTACACCGTCAACACAAAAACGCTCTCAATTGTCTGATAGACACAATAATCCAGCACTGCAAAAAACTTTGTGGGATGAAGAAGAGGACTAAAATATTCCTTTATAAAAAGCCAAGTGTTTCTCATAAAGAACACGCTCTTGTCTGTCTATGGCCTGTGAGAGAATGTTGAGAGAATAAGCTTGGAATTTTTAAGAATTTTGTGCTTTCACTTTCACGATTTTAACACAAAAATACAGTCAATTGGCGATATAAAGAAAATTTACTCTTCAAAAGAATGGGATGGTGCAAATGATGGAAATATCTTCTTTTACAAATAATCATACAAATCCTTTTCAGGATTTTCAGGTCCGCGTGTATGTTGCTGATACAGATTTTTCTGGCGTGGTTTATCATGCACGCTATTTGGAGTTTTTTGAACGAGGACGTTCAGAATTTCTACGAGAGACAGGTTTTAATAGCAAGATGTTAGCAGCAGGGATTGAGGGGGAAAAACTGTTCTTTGTCGTCCGTCATATGGAAATCAATTTTTTACGACCGGCGCAAATCGATAATCTTTTAACCATTAAAACACGGATCAATCGCCGTCAGGGGGCACGCTTTTTTATGGAACAGGTCCTTCTGCGTGACGATGTGGTGTTGGTTACAGCAAAGGTTGAAATTGCACTCATTAATGAGATAGGAAAACCACGACGGTTGCCTAAAGAGCTTTTCTCAACAATGCTTGTTTAAAACTGTACTCTGTTCAATAATTAAGGTTATATTGAATAGTGGCACTTTGATTGAAGAGACAATAAAAATTTTTTCTGAAATTTAGAAACTATAAAACAATCTGCTTTATTCAATTTTAACAAATGAATCTTTCATTGAGAGGGACAAAAAGAATGCCGCATGTAGAATTAACGAATCCAGAGATGATTGGAATATTGCATTTGTTTATGCAAGCGGGTGTCGTTGTTAAAGCAGTTATGATTGGGTTGCTGCTCGCTTCTGTATGGAGTTGGGCAATTATTTTTGATAAAATCTTGACCTATCGAAGAATACGGCGTGACATAAAACAATTTGAACGTGTCTTTTGGTCAGGTAAGGCGCTGGAAGAGCTTTATGCAGAATGTAAAAGTCGACGCACGAGCAGTATCTCTGCAGTTTTTATGGCCGCAATGGTGGAATGGAAAAAATCTCTTGAAAAGGGGCTTCATACATCGATAAGTTTGCAGAGTAGGATTGATAAGGCTATGGATCTCACGCTGGGACGTGAAAGTGCAAAGATAGAATCAAAATTAGGCTTTTTAGCGACACTTGGATCGGCGGGACCTTTTATTGGTCTTTTTGGAACAGTCATTGGTATTATGAGCTCCTTTCTTTCTATTTCAGCGTCTCAAAACACCTCATTGGCAATCGTTGCACCAGGCATTGCAGAAGCACTTTTGGCAACAGCGATCGGTTTGTTTGCCGCAATTCCAGCGGTAATTGCCTATAATAAATTGGTTCATGAAAGCGCGAGGATTATTACACAAATAGAAAACTTTGCTGATGAATTTTCGACAATTGTCTCACGGCGTATCGATGAAACACTGACATCGCATTCATCATTCTAAGGGGGTGTTTCATGGGAATTTCTGTTGCTTCTTCTCAAAAAAAGACACGCAGACGCCATCATTCGCATAGTCAATTGATGAGTGAGATTAATGTTACGCCCTTTGTTGATGTTATGCTGGTGCTGTTGATTATTTTTATGGTCTCTGCACCCCTTCTGGTTAACGGGGTGCCCCTTGATCTGCCTCATAGTCAAGCTGGGCCGGTGCAAATGCAAGACACCCCCCTTACGGTTTCGTTGGATGCGCAAGGGCGCTTCGCCATTAATCAAGACTATTATGAAACAGCTGAAGCACTGATTGCACAACTCAAAGCAAAATTGGAGGACGAACCTGCTCAAAAGAATAAACGTCTTTTTGTCCGTGCCGCTAAAACGGTTGAATATCAACAAGTGTTAAAATTGCTCGCCGATCTTCAAAGGGCAGGTTTTTCACAAGTGGCTTTGGCTAGTTTGGCACAATGAGATGATGAGGAACTGTTACACGTTGTCTGTAATGCAACAAACAGTCTTTAAAAATAAAAAACGCAAGGTAGGAAGATGAACAAAGACTCTTATCATAGTATGAAACGAGGCTTGGCTTTGTCCCTTGCAATCCATGTGATTTTGCTCAGTGGAGTAAGTGTTCATTTCATCAGTTTGGTCCCTTTGCCACAACAATTGGAAGCAATTCCGATTACCCTTGCGCCTTTAATGCAAGAGTTTTCCTCGCAACAAGGGGCTATCGATGCTCCTGTGCGGGCAATTCCAGCAATAAAACCAACAACCAAACCACAAGAAAAGGAAGAAGCACTTCATTTTGGAGAAGGACAACAAGATAGTCTTGCGCCTTTTAAACCAGATGAAAAACCACGTCTTGTTGAAACAACATCTCCACCAGCAGGAGAAGCGAGCGTGCCGGAAAAACCTTCACCAGAATTGATAGAACACGAATTCTCACAAACAAAAACAGAAGTATTGCCAAAAACAGAGCCCGCCCAAGAGGATTCGTCAAGAGTTATGCCTGAGGCGCCTGTGGAGATGCCTCAGGAGAATGAGCCAAAGGCTATGCCTGAGGCGCCTGTGGAGATGCCTCAGGAGGAGGAGCCAAGGGCTATGCCTGAGGCGCCTGTGGAGATGCCTCAGGAGAATGAGCTAAGGGCTATGCCTGAGGCGCCTGTGGAGACGCCTCAGGAGGATGAGCCAAAGGCTATGCCTGAGGCGCCTGTGGAGATGCCTCAGGAGGATGAGCCAAAGGCTATGCCTGAGGCGCCTGTGGAGATGCCTCAGGAGAATGAGCCAAAGGCTATGCCTGAGGTGCCGGTGGAGATGCCTCAGGAGAACGAGCAAAAGGCTATGCCTGAGGCGCCTGTGGAGGTGCACAAAAATGAAAAGATAACCTTGCCACAAGAACCAGCTCCAGCAATACCCAAGGACTCTATAGAACAAACTGTAGATCGCCCAAAAACACCTCAAATTACGCTGCCAAACACATTTCCTCTTCCTCATTTTAAACCGAAGTCTGATGAAAAATCTGCTCCACACAATGTGAAAGAAGAGAAAAAGAAAAGTCATCAACGAAGGGAAAAATCCATTGAAGATATTTTGGCAATGGAAGAAAATAATCTGCTTAATCGTGTACGCACGCAAGGAGGGGGGGCAAAACGTTCCACGACACCAGAAGCTTTGGGGGCAAGAAAAAATATCAATGATATCACAAAAATGGCACAAACACTGGTCAGTATTGTTGGGGGATGTATTCAACAGAAACTTAAACTGGTGGCTCTTGGGGGTGATTTAAAAAACCGCCCAGTGGTGCGTTTGCGATTTTATCTAAATCGTGAAGGAATGGTTGTAGGAGATCCCATTATTGATCCGTTAAGTGGTGCACAAAGTCAGCAAGCCATTATGATAAGACAAGTGTATGCAGCCGTTTTTTCCTGTCAACCTTACGTAGATCTGCCCCGTGATCAATATGATTTGTGGGGGCAAGGGTTTGATTTTAATGTTGATCCCCTTCAAGAAATAACACAATGAAAGACAGAGAAGTTTTTCTCTTAACGAAAGGATAGATTCCATGATGACTATAACGAGACATAAATTTTTTTCTTGGTTTATTGTCACTTGTGGCTTGTGGCTTTCCAGTTTTTCATGCGCTTATGCACAATTGAAAGGCACTATTTCTAGTGCTGATTTTAACCCTATTCCTATTGCCATCGCAGATTTTATTTCTAACGATTCAATAGGGGGAAAAATAACTTCTGTGATTTCAGCCGATCTTGAACGCTCAGGGCTTTTTCACTCTCTTGAGAAGGAATCTTTTTTGGAAAAAATCTCCAATCCCTATAAGCAACCTCATTTTTCTGAGTGGAAAAAAATAAAAGCACAAGGTTTGGTCTCCGGACAGGTTATAAGAGAAACCGATGGGCGATTGAGAGTCGATTTTCGTTTGTGGGATGTCTTTGGGCAGCGGCAACTCAAAGGGCGGCGCTTTTATACGGCTTCAGAATATTGGCGGCGTGTTGCCCATATGATCGCCGATGAAATTTATAGCGAGATGACCGGTGAAAGTGGTTATTTTGATACAAGGATCGTTTTTATCGATGAGACAGGTCCCCAAAATGCACGGGTTAAACGCTTAACGATGATGGATCAAGATGGAGCAAATTTGCTCTATCTTTCTGATGGTCATGAGTTGATGCTTACACCGCGTTTTTCACCAAAACGGCAAGAAATTACCTATATGGCCTACAAGCGTAAGAAAGTGCCCCATGTTTATCTTCAACAAATTGAAACAGGACAAAATGAGTTAATCGGGGCCTTTGATAATATGACAATTGCTCCGCGCTTTTCTTCTGATGGACGGAAAGTTATCATGAGTTTGTTGCAAAATGATGGGAGTGCAAATCTTTACACTATGGATTTGCGGACACGCACAACAACGCGCCTTACAGACACTGCTGCTATCGATACATCAGCTTCTTATTCACCAGATGGGACAAAAATTGTCTTTTCGTCTGACCGCAGCGGAAAACCACAAATTTATACAATGAATGCGGATGGAAGCAATGTTCAGCGTATTTCCTCAAACGAGGGAAGCTATTCTACACCCATTTGGTCGCCGCGTGGTGATTATATTGCCTTTACAAAACAATTAAATGGACAATTCTCTATCGGGGTTATGCATCCGGATGGACAAGGAGAAAGAATTTTAACGACAGGTTTTCATAATGAAGGGCCAACTTGGGCTCCTAATGGTCGCGTTTTGATGTTCTTTCGTAAAAATCCAGGAATGGGACCTAAACTTTATACCATTGATATTACTGGACGCAATGAACGCCAAGTCCATACGCCCAATGATGCTTCTGATCCAGCATGGTCGCCATTGCTTAATCTACGATAACAATGTTCGCTTAATAAAGTCAACGCATTGATTTATAACGATAATTTATTGTTTTGCCTGTTGAATGAGACCTCCGAATATTGTAAGATTCTCACCTCCTTTCATTTTATATCAATCAAAATCATTTATTTGCTCGTCATAGCTGGCATGTGGGAAAAAACTCTAAAGAAAGGAGTAAAATGCCTCTTATGAATCGTCTGAATAGCAAGGGCTGTTGCAACAGTGGCGGCTGGTAAAACTTAAAGAGTATGAGGGTGCCGGTTTGCTCCTTCATAAGTGTAAAGATGGTGGTGCACAATAGCTTTACTGCTCTACCATTCACGGGCGGCATTGTGAAATGGGCTTGGGTGCTTTAAGAAATGTCTCTTTTAAAAAAGCTCGTCAATGTGTAATACAATGGCGTTTTTACAATGGCGTTCTGTTTTGCAAGACAAACAGTGTAAACGTTCATGAAACTCTGGGATCAGAATTGATGAGGCTGTTTAAGAGAGCAAGTGTGTTGTCTTGACAATGAATTTGTTGGGAAATGTTGTAAGTTTCATATTCACTCTGCCATGGACTGTCGATGAGGAGGGTGTTTGGGGGATAAAGCCAAGTTTTTTCTTAACAAAGAGTTTTTTTAATTGATAGAGAGCTTTTATGTGTTTTGGTGGCAATATTCGTTTTTATGAAAGGCTCTGCTTTTAAAGTGGGGCTTTGTATGTGTTGGGTAAAATGATAGGGAGGCTACACTTTGCGTGAAAGTTCAGTTCATTGTTCGCAAAAGTCTAAGTGAGGCTCTCAGAGAAAAGAGAGTGTGCACAACTCTCTTTGCGTGTGGGCATTTTTGTACATGAGCATTTTTGTGTGCGGGCATTTTTGTGTGCGGGCATTTTGGTGTAGGGGCAGTGTTTGCGTGCCGGATGACCGCATAGAAATTCACCAGAGAGAAAATTAACCAGAGAGTTTTGCTAAAATCTCATCGCTGACATCGAAATTAGCATAAACATTTTGCACGTCATCATCTTCTTCTAATGTCGAGATAAGGCGTAACACTGATAAAGCTTTTTCTTCATCGATGGGTGCAAGGGTGGTGGCTTTCCAAATCGTTTTGATTGATTCTGCTTCACCAAGTTTTGCTTCAAGCATTTTAGAAACTTCACCAATATCTTCAAATGCGCAGGTAATATGGTGCTCCATTTCCTCTGATTGTACATCTTCAGCACCAGCTTCAATGGCGGCATCCATGATGCTGTCTGCTGTTCCTGCTTCGCGCTTATAGATGATTTCACCAATTCGATTAAACATGAAACTCACCGAACCTGTCTCCCCTAGAGCTCCACCCGATTTGGTGAAAGCAGCCCGCACGTTGGAAGCAGTGCGATTGCGGTTATCTGTTAAAGCTTCAACAATAACAGCAACACCCCCTGGACCATACCCTTCGTAGCGCACTTCATCATAATGTTCAACATCGCCTCCTGAAGCTTTCTTAATTGCACGTTCAATATTGTCTTTTGGCATCGATTGTGCCTTAGCATTCTGGACAGCAAGCCTTAAGCGTGGATTCATGGCTGGGTCTGGAGCACCTTGTTTGGCTGCAACGGTAATTTCACGTGCAAGCTTAGAAAATATTTTCGAGCGCATTGCATCTTGACGTCCTTTACGGTGCATAATATTTTTAAATTGTGAATGACCTGCCATAGTTTTCTTTCCAATTTGAGGGCTTTTTTCTAGTGAGGTTGGTTCAGGGAGATTATCCTTGAATTTAAAGCAATAAAATATATATCCTACCAGAATAAAGATGCCGCAACATAAGCTGAAATGTTCGAATAAATCCTTTATAAGAAAATTCGCTTTAAAGGTAAAGAGACTCTGTTAAGGATCATAACAAGACAGATGTCTTGTCGTTCATTAAAAATCAGGTTATAACAGAGTATTTCATGGCAAAAGTGGTTTATTCCATGCCTCGCTTTCATTTAAGAGTGGGTAAAGAAAACCAATGTGTAAGAAAAAGATCTAGTGCTCCGCAAGGAGCGATAATCTGCCTCAAGAACTCCATAAAGAGGCGAAGTGAGAGGATATTATAGAGATGGCAACGCAACTTTTGATGCCCAAAGCAACAGCTGTTTGGCTGGTTGATAACACGGCTCTTTCTTTTGATCAGATTGCAGAATTTTGTAAATTGCATGTGTTAGAAGTGAAGGCTATTGCCGATGGTGAAGCGGCTCATGGTATTAAAGGTCTCAATCCCATTAATTCTGGGCAATTGACGCGCAGTGAAATTGCACGGGTGGAAGCTGATAAAAATGCGCGCTTAAAAATCTCCGAGTCTAGAGTGCGCATTCCAGAAAAAAAACGCAAAGGTGCGCGCTATATCCCTCTTTCTCGGCGACAAGATCGTCCAAATGGGATCTTATGGTTGGTGGTGAACCATCCCGAATTGAAAGATGCGCAAATTGCACGCTTGATTGGGACAACAAAGGGGACAATTGAACAAATTCGCCTTAGAACCCATTGGAATAGCGCTAATTTGGTTCCTCTCGATCCTGTAGGATTGGGGCTCTGTTCACAAATTGATTTGGATTTAGAACTCCATCGTGCCGCAAAAAATCGCCCTGTCTCAGCAGCAGAAGATCCCTCTTTGCTTCCAGCATCGGTAACAGAAAATGCTGCCATCAATCAAGGTCATGGGGACAATCAAGGGGAAGGATATGGAGACTATCATAGGGAAGAGGATCCTAACAAAAGTTTTGATGCCGATAAAGTTTTTGCAAAGCTCAATGCACTCAAGAAAAACCAGCAGGAAGACACGTAAACAAGAGGATGCGCAAAATTTAAGGGTGAGCATGGTTTTACATTCGTCTTGAAAGTCTGTGGGTGAAGAAAAACCGCAAAAATTAAAAAATGATAAGTGGTAAAAAATGAGAGAAAATTTCTTCTTCATTAGGAATTAATGATTATTCTTAAAGTGCTTTTGAAAGGAGATCTCTTTTCATTTTTATTCATTAAGGAGAATTAGTGTATGCGCTCTACCAAAAATATTAGCTTTCATCCCTTCGCTGCCCTCTTTTTGATTTCATTGGCGCTGGTTGGTTGTGGCAAAAGAAATGTCGGTGCCCCGAACAGTCTGAATAACTCTTATTTCAATGAAGCTGGTTTTAATCAAGCTCCTGCGGGTTCAGGACAGGAGTTTACCGTTAACGTTGGAGATCGCGTTTTCTTTAGTCTCGATTCTTCTTCAATTGAACCTGATGCTGAACGCATTTTAATGCGCCAAGCAGAATGGTTACTGCGTTATCCTTATCATGCTATTATGATTGAAGGCCATGCTGATGAACGTGGGACGCGTGAATATAATTTGGCACTGGGACAACGTCGTGCTGTTGCCGTGCGTGATTATTTGATTTCTCTTGGTGTGTCTGCGCAACGCATTCAAACAATTTCTTATGGAAAAGAAAGACCTGTTGCAGTGTGTGATGATATCTCCTGTTGGAACCAAAATCGTCGTGCTGTTACAACGCTTAATACCATGAACAATTAAAAATTAGATTCTTAAGGGGAGAAAATTATGTTGATATGTAGCAAAAGGAATTGGAAAACGGCTCTCTATATGTCCGTTTTTATCGCTTGTTCTGCTTCATCTGTTCAAAGTGCAGCGCGGTGGTTTTCCCAATATTCTAAAGAGGATTCTGCTACTGATGCGGTGAAGAAAGCTGGTACTGATGCTGCTGATAAGGCTATGGGTGCGGTAGAAAAGGTTGCGCCTGTTGCTGATAAAGCCGCGGATGCGGTGGAAAAGGCGGGTGCTGCTGTTGCTGATAAGGCCGTGGAAGCGGTAGAAAAGGCGGGTGCTGCTGTTGCCGATAAGGCTGCGGATGCGGTGAAGAAAGCTGATGCCGCTGCTGATAAGGCTATGGGTGCGGTGGAAAAGGCGGGTGCTGATGCTGCTGATAAAGCCGCGGATACGGTGGAAAAGGCGGGTGCTGCTGTTGCCGATAAGGCTGCGGATGCGGTAGAAAAGGCGGGTGCTGCTGATGCTGATAAGGCTATGGATGCGGTAGAAAAGGCGGGTGCTGCTGTTGCTGATAAGGCTATGGGTGCGGTAGAAAAGGCGGGTGCTGCTGTTGCCGATAAGGCTGCGGATGCGGTGGAAAAGGTTGCGCCTGTTGCTGATAAGGCTATGGATGCGATGGAAAAGGCTGCGCCTATTGCTGATAAAGCTATGGATGCGGTGAAGAAAGCTGGTGCTGATGCTGCTGATAAGGCGGTGGATGCGGTGGAAAAGGTTGGTGCTGTTGCCGATAAGGCTGCGGATGCGGTGAAGAAAGCTGATGCCGCTGCTGATAAGGCTATGGGTGCGGTGGAAAAGGCGGGTGCTGCTGTTGCTGATAAAGCCGCGGATGCGATGGAAAAGGCGGGTGCTGCTGTTGCCGATAAGGCTATGGGTGCGGTGGAAAAGGCTGCGCCTGTTGCTGATAAAGCCGCGGATGCGGTGGAAAAGGCGGATGCTGCTGTTGCTGATAAGGCTATGGGTGCGGTGGAAAAGGCTGCGCCTGTTGCTGATAAAGCTATGGGTGCGGTGAAGAAAGCTGGTGCTGATGCTGCTGATAAGGCGGTGAATGCAAATGCTACTCCTTCTTTTCAGGGAATGATTCAAAATCGAGAGTTTATTTTAGAAAATCAAAAGGCGCTGTTTAAGGATTATGATTTGGATAAACTCTTGCATAATATACGAATGGTGCTTGAGCATAACAGTTTGAAAAATGTTCAAAAGCAATTCCACCAGCTTTTTGATAAAGAAGGCTCTTCTGTGTATTCTTGTGCGTTTGAGAGCGCTGCTTTGGATGAAAACGTGCCGACTGTAAAAGAAGAAATGGTTCATAAAGGGAGTTCCACCACCACCAAAGATGTGCAGAGCAGTGTTGCTGATGGGGAGAGTCATGATCATAAAGACCCTTTACAGAAAATCTATGATCCTGTGAGAAAAATGGGTGAGCATCTGAAGGAAGTCCATAAAGATGCAAAGGAAACAGAGGATCGTTTACAGGAAAACCGTTTAGAGCAGAATCATCAAGAAGAAAAGGGTGTCGAATCACAGCAGGGTGAGGATTCCTCTCGTCTTTCTTCTAAAGCGTTGTATAAAAAAGGCTATGATTCTCTTCGTTCTGCTCACTATGTTGATGCTGAAAAGGCCTTTTGTGATTTTCAACAGCGTTATAAAAAAGATCCTTTGAGGGATGATGCTTTGTTCTGGTTAGCAGAAGCTTTGTTAGGACAAAAACGCTATCATGAAGCAGCCCAAACTTATCTCATCGCATGGCATAAAGATAAAAAGAAGCTCTATACTTCTGAAATTTTGTTGAAATTAGCATTGAGTATGGTGTCTCTTGACAAAAATGAAGAGGTTTGTGCCGTAGTAGCGAAAAAAGCAAATCATCATAAAACGTTAGAGTCTGTCTTTTGTAAACCTGTAAAAAGAAATGAGGTCGGTCACGGTGTGCATTAGCATAGCGGGAAATCTCTTTAAAACATCGGATTTTATCCAGTGTCAAAAGGTAATCCTTGCTGTCTCAGGAGGGAGTGATTCTCTCGCTTTACTGTTTTTAGTCAGAGACCATTTAAAAACGCTCTGTGTTGCTCCGGAAGTTATCGCTGTTACTGTTGATCATCAATTACGGAAAGAATCAGCTCGTGAAGCTTTAACCGTTGCAGAAATTTGCCGTACCCATCGCATTAAACATAGGATTGTGCGGTGGGAAGGCAAAAAACCAAAGACACAGATTGCGTCAAGTGCTCGTATTGCACGTTATAACCTCCTGTTTCAAGAAGCGCAAAAACAGGGTGCAGCCCTTATTATGACAGGGCATACGCTCAATGATCAGGTTGAAACCTATCAAATGCGCTCAAAACGTCTTCAGAAGGATATAGCGGAGTGGCAACAACCAGCTTTTGTTGATCGACAGGGTGGCGATTATGCGAGAGGATCTTCCGGTATTTTAGCAAGTGAAGCCTTTGATGACATGCGTGGTGGCATATTTTCTAGAGAAATTTGGGAAAAGTGTGCACAAAGGAGAGCCCTTATTGCTGATATTGCTGAAAAAAACGACGGATTGATGTCTGCGCGGGGGTTGTCTTGTATCCCACGTGAGGCATTGCTTTGTCGAGAAATACGCTTGATCCGTCCGCTCCTTGGTGTAAAGCGCGAAACTCTGCGTGCTTATTTGCGCCTCAAGGGCAAAGTTTGGATTGATGATCCAACCAATGAAGATCGCAATTTTGAACGCGTGCGTGTGCGTCAATCTCTTCAGCAGAAAAGACTCGCCGTGATTGTACAAAGGGTTCAGAATGCCGCACTTAAACGCCGTCAACAGGCAAGAATTGTTGCCGATCTCATTTTAGCTCTGGATATCGCTGTCGCCTATGGGCGTTGTTTTATTGCAAAGCCCGCGCCATTTTTACAACAACATCCAAGTTTTTCCTTTGTGGTGGGGCTCTTTGCCGTGTTGATGGGCGGGGGATTTTATTTGCTTCCTGCGCAAAAATTGATAATTCTTATGCAAAAACTCTGTTTCTCAGCATCAGAAAAGCAGCGCTTTACTTATGCTGGATCTGTCATTGAATATAACAGAAGTGGTATTGCTCTTTGGCGCGAATCTCGAAATATGAAAGAAGCTGTTGTGGAGCCTGGAAAAACTTCTCTATGGGATGGGCGCTATCAGATTACCAATCGTGGAGAAGATCCCATAAAGGTTGGAGCAGCAGATTTAAAACAGCTAAAATCTTTGTTGCAAAAAAGCAATATTGATCTTGAAAATCCCCATTTCCCCTCTTTACAATCATTGCCGATGCTCTCAAATGACAAAGGGTGCGATGTTCCAGAGTTGACTTCTCAAGTGCTTTTTCAACCAAATGTCAGCATCAAGCGGATTATGGCGCCCTTCAATTGGCTTTTATCCCGCGAAGATGCCCCTCTTGTCAATGTTGTGGAACCTTTTTTTAATCTTGAGGTGAAAAGATAAAGAAAAATCACTCTAAAAGACAATAAACATCTCCTCATACCTTGGCAAGGGACTTGCAAGGTTATATGTTAAAGGGGAATAATTTAAAATCTAGATTTGATTAAGTGTGAGCCGAATATGAATTCCAATTACCGCTCTCTCCTCATTTGGGGAGTTATTGCCTTAATTTTGATTGTGTTGTTTTCTCTCTATAATGGAGATAGCCAACGTTCTGGAGGAGGAGAGGTCTCTTATTCCGAATTTTTGAAAAAGGTTGAGAATAATGAACTGAAATCTGTAACCATTCAAGGGCAAAAGTTAACAGGACAAACCATCGAGCATAGAGTTGTTTCAACCTACGCTCCACGAGATCCAGGTTTGATCCAAAAATTGGAAAACAAAAATGTTAATGTCAAAGCTATTCCTGAGAGCTCCGGTAATAGTATTTTCCTCAATCTTCTCTTTTCCTTGTTGCCTGTGGTTATTATTGTTGGTGCGTGGGTCTTCTTTATGCGACAAATGCAAAATGGATCACGTGGGGCTATGGGATTTGGAAAATCAAAAGCAAAATTGCTCAATGAAGCGCAAGGGCGCGTGACCTTTCAAGATGTTGCTGGCGTTGAAGAAGCAAAGCAGGACCTTCAGGAAATTGTTGAATTTTTACGCGAACCACAAAAATTTCAACGTTTGGGCGGGCGTATCCCAAGGGGTGTCTTGCTTGTTGGTCCTCCAGGAACCGGTAAAACTTTGCTTGCGCGCTCTGTGGCAGGGGAAGCTAATGTGCCATTCTTTACTATTTCAGGATCCGATTTTGTCGAAATGTTCGTGGGGGTTGGTGCAAGCCGCGTGCGCGATATGTTCGAACAGGCGAAAAAAAATGCCCCCTGTATTATCTTTATCGATGAAATCGACGCCGTTGGACGCCATCGTGGTGCCGGACTAGGAGGCGGAAATGATGAACGCGAGCAAACTTTAAATCAGTTGCTTGTCGAAATGGATGGCTTTGAGCCCAATGAAAGCATTATTCTCATTGCTGCAACAAACCGTCCTGATGTGCTCGACCCTGCTTTGTTAAGACCAGGGCGCTTTGATCGGCAAGTCGTTGTACCAAATCCGGATATTTCTGGGCGTGAACAGATCTTAAAAGTGCATGTGCGCAATGTCCCTTTAGCGCCTAATGTGGATCTAAAAGTTTTGGCAAGGGGAACACCAGGGTTTTCCGGGGCTGATTTGATGAACCTTGTCAATGAGGCTGCTCTCATGGCTGCTAGCCGTAATAAAAGAGTCGTCACTATGCAAGAGTTTGAAGATGCAAAAGATAAAGTGATGATGGGGGCTGAACGGCGCTCATCCGCTATGACACAAGAAGAAAAAGAACTTACAGCTTATCACGAAGCGGGGCATGCTATCGTGGCGCTTACCGTTCCTGTTGCTGATCCTGTTCATAAAGCAACAATCGTGCCAAGGGGAAGGGCTTTGGGAATGGTGATGCAATTGCCTGAAGGGGATCGCTATTCTATGAGTTATCGCTGGATGATTTCCCGTTTGGCTATCATGATGGGGGGACGCGTCGCTGAGGAATTAAAATTCGGAAAGGAAAATATTACTTCAGGTGCTTCCTCTGATATTGAACAAGCAACAAAATTAGCGCGGGCGATGATTACACGGTGGGGATTTTCTGATCTGCTTGGGAATGTTGCCTATGGTGATAATCAAGATGAAGTCTTTTTAGGCCATTCTGTGGCACGAACACAAAATGTCTCTGAGGAAACAGCACGCATGATTGATGCTGAAGTGCGTAAGCTTATTGATGATGCTTATAAAAGTGCGACAAAAATTCTGAAAGAAAAAAAGAAAGAATGGTTCGCTCTGGCACAAGGCTTGTTGGAATATGAAACTTTAACAGGAGCGGAAATTAAAGAAGTTATTGCTGGAAAACCTCCTTCACGAACACAAAAAGAGGAAGGCAACACTCCGCGTATTTCCTCTGTGCCTAAAACTGGAACAGTTAAAGAAGAGTCTCATAGGGCAACTGCATCAACAGCAGAGAAAACAAATGCTGATGAGAGCGATGCTGAGAGAAGTGATGCCGATAAAGGAAAAGGCGGAAAGGGCGGAAAAGCAGAGACAAAAGTTGCAGCGCAAATAGCAAAGTCTCCTCGTGTTCAAGCCGATGAGTCTGGAATTAAAGGGGCGCAACCTCGTGGGGCTGAGAAAAAAACACAAAACGCAAAAACTTCCACTAAAACAGCAAGTCGCTCGAAAAGCAAAATGAGCGCTGAAAAGATACCAAATGCTAAGGAGCGTGATAAAGGAGAGCCTTCTAACGACGCTTGAGTCACGATGTTTTGGAAAGAATATTAAGTAAAATTCTTTGACGAGGGCGCGGGTAGAACTTGCGCCTTCAAAGCATGTTTAAAAATTCTGTGATCAGAGCTGTTGTAGGGCTGTCGATTTACGGTGTGTGCGGAGAGATGTGTGTTTAGGAGGGTTGCGATCTTTGTGATTGGAAACATTCTTGCGTTTGGAGGATTGTAGGCTTGTGGTTTGTGTGGTGAGGGCCGGTGTTCTAGGGTGATTGCTTTTTTAAGAAAAAATTGTGCTTTTGTTTAAAGCGGGCACTTGGGTGAGGGGAGAGCATAAGATTGCTTGATGAGCATCTCAATGCAGCATTGGTGAAGTCTATGGGGTTGGTACTGGAAGCAGAGATTTGTTCTAGGCGTTTTGTGTGTGGTGTGATTTTTTGAAAATCTAAAAATGAAGAAATGCAAAGAATGTCATCACATGAGGGGTCGTGTATCAGCGGGGGTCTGTGAGCAATGCTGGGCAAGAAGTGTGTGTAAAGGAAAAAGGGATGGCACAAAAATATTTTGGAACTGATGGAATTCGGGGAAAAGCCAATTCTTTTCCCATGACAGCAGATTTTGCCATGAAAGTGGGAATGGCTGTGGGGATATTGTTTCGCTCACAACATCAGTCGCGTCGTGTGGTGATTGGTAAGGATACGAGGTTATCTGGTTATATGTTGGAAAATGCTTTGGTTTCAGGGTTCACCGCTGCGGGAATGGAGGCCTTCTTGTTGGGGCCTGTGCCAACACCGGCGGTTGCTATGCTTTGTCGTTCTCTGCGGGCTGATCTTGGTGTGATGATCTCTGCTTCTCATAATCCCTTCTATGATAATGGAATTAAACTTTTTGGTCCTGATGGCTTTAAGCTTTCCGATGAGATGGAAGAAAAAATTGAGCAATTGATTGATACAGATCTTTCAAAATCCCTCGCTGGTTGTGCTGAAATTGGTTATGCGAAACGAGTCGAGGGCGATATTTATCGTTATATCGAATATGCAAAACGAACTTTGCCCCGTGATGTGCGTCTCGATGCTGTGCGTATCGTTGTCGATTGCGCAAATGGCGCTGCTTATAAAGCTGCTCCACGGGCTTTGTGGGAATTGGGAGCTGAGGTCTTTGCTATTAATGATACGCCAAATGGGACCAATATTAATCAAAAATGTGGATCAACCGATTTGACTTCTTTAAAAAAGAAGGTTCATGAAGTGCGGGCCGATGTGGGGATTGCTCTTGATGGTGATGGTGATCGTGTTTTGTTTGTCGATGAAAAAGCACAAACCATTGATGGAGATCAGCTGATCGCTGTGATTGCTGAACATTGGCATAAAACTGGGCGCTTACAGTGTAATGGTGTTGTCACAACAATTATGTCAAATCTTGGACTCGAGCGTTTCTTGAACAGCAAATGTTTGGATCTTGTGCGAACAAATGTTGGTGATCGTTATGTTGTCGAAGCAATGCGCGAAAGGGGATATAATGTCGGTGGTGAATCTTCTGGGCATATTGTGCTTAGTGATTTTGGCACAACTGGTGATGGGCTGGTGGCCGCTTTGCAAATCTTAGCTTGTATGCAAGAAAGCCAAACTCCCATAAGCCAATTGTGTAAACAGTTTGAGCCTGTGCCGCAAATCTTAAAAAATGTCGTGATTAAAAATAAAAATGTGTTAAAAAAAGAGCCGGTCAAAACGGCAATAGATCAAGCAACGCAACAGTTGGGAAAAGATGCACGATTGATCATCCGTGCTTCTGGAACAGAGCCGGTTATCCGCATTATGGCTGAAGGGGATGAACGAGAAGTTATAGAGGCTGTTGTTTCAGAAATGATGGATGTTATTGCACACCATGATGTGCTTTCAAAAGTCGAAGCTTCCCTTGTGAAGGCGTGAATCTCTTTATAAAATTTGTGCTACAATTAGGGAATGTTCTTGGCAAGTGACACCCTTGGTAAGCCAATATTTTTAGCAAAAAAAGAGGGTTGGCGCTTGTTTCTCAAAATGCGCTGGTGGTTTTCATGAGATTTAAAGGCAATCAATAAAAACAAGGTTGAAGAACGGGTTTGAAAACAGTCTCTTGAGAGAAAGAGGGATTTTGCAAAGGCATTGCGTAAAGAGAAGCTTCTGAAGCGGAACTTTATATGATGCTTGAAGGCAATCAATGAGAAGTTATAGAGGCTGTTGTGATAGAGAGGATCGATGTTCACTCTTCATGAGAAGCTTTTAAAAGGGGTGGAGCAGAAAATTTAACTCTTGAGAGGCATTTAGCTCTTGTGAGAGATTTGATAAGGGGGATACGTTGAAAAATCAGCTTAAGCTTTTATAGGATTGTTGAGATTTTCCTTGACTATTTTCTTGTAGAAAATTCTTAAATTATTCACGCGTGATTACGAGGGTATAAAGCATTTTACTGTTCAGAGAAAGGGATATGGTTTTTTGTTTTTATAGGGCAAGATAAGGATAATTTATTTTTTGTAATTTGAGTGAGCCCCAAAATAGCGTAAGGATCTTTCCTTTTCAGTCTTTTTCTTGTGAAGCACACAAAATCATTCGGCTTTTACGTTGTAAGTGGGGGCGTGTGGGTAAAAACTTTTAAAAAGCTATGAAATACCCATTCTGAACCGTTTTGATGGGAGAGTTTTTGCATCATTGGGGGGTAAGGAATGAGGGTGCTTGCTTGAAAAAGAGAAGGATGGTTGTGTTCAATGGTAATAAGGGGCGGGAAGGATGCATTCTTAGCGATGAATGTTGCGCTAATATTGGTAAAGGGAATAAAAAAGGTGTTTTCTCTCAAATGAGAGAAAACACCGGGGGGGATAGAAATGCACAATTGCACATCTTAATTTGAAAAGCGGTCTTTCTTATTCTTTTTCCACAGGAAATAAGTGGCAAGGCCAAGAAGCGGAACTCTCAATTTAGCAAAAGGGAGATGTTGGCTTAAAAGTGCAAGACTGGAAAGTGTTGTATCTGTCATAAGTTGATGGCGTTGCTCTTCTGATTTCTTTTGTTGTTCATAGCGCTGATAAGTTTTCAAAATGCGGCTAATAACGATCCCTAAACCCGCAAGAAAAAGCCAAATGAAAAACAGGGTACTGGCTGCTGCAAGCGGTGTCATAACCGAACATAAAGCAAGAAAACCAATAAGACAAAGAAAGAGCAACGACATAAATAAGGAAATGCCTAAAATACCGCCGCAAATTGCTTGAAGGCGTACTTGCTTGACGGTACTTTTGAGCCCGCCGCCAACAAGATGGTTTAAAAGTGGAGCGATAAACTTACGCATTGCTTAACGACGCAATAATTGAGAAAGAATAAAACCAATACCCGCTGCAAATAGAACGCTTTTATTCGGGTTTTTACGAACATATTGATTCACGGTTTGTTCAAAATCACCAATTTTCTCTTTTGCTTGAGAGAGAATGTCTTCACTGCTTCCTTTCGCTGCGTTATACAGTTGTTCGGCTTTGTCTTTGGCGGCACTCAATTTGTTTGCACCAAGATCTGCCAAGGATGAGGTGACTTCTGAAACGTCATTGCGTAACTTTTCTAAGTGTCCCTGTGGTTTTTTTTCTGTTGCCATTTTGTGATCCTCTGTTGTTTTGTTGTTTGCCATGATGCTCATTCCCTCTGTTGATTCATCATTATTCAGTTTTTGTGTGTTCATAGTGATCATTTGCTTTGGAGTAAAAATTTTCACTGCTTTTGTAACGTCGAACCGATTTTTTAGTTCCATTTGTCGTGTCATTTAAAAGCGTTTTGTATAGAATAAATTTTGCTTGCTTAGAAAAGCAGCTCTACCGGTGAAACCTTTAGAGAAAAATTTATTGGTAAAAATCTTTTGCGTGCTGCCATCTTTCTGCTTATGAAAAAAATATTTATAATATTTTCTTGCTACAGATGTTGTTTCACTTGTTGTAAGAGAAGTTTACGGGTTCAAGCGAGAAGAGCCATTTGCCTCTTCAAGTATTTTGCGCAATAAAATTATTTTTTAGATAAATTTATGTTAATTTTTGTGAAGAAAAATTTCTTGCAATAGTCCTCTTGAAAGAGTTGTTGTCTGAAATAAAACTATACTTGATTTATCAAGTTTTGTTTTTTAGAGTAAAAGCAGAGTGATATTAAAAGGGACGTGGCATTGTGGAAGGGTGGTGCTGCGGGGGGTGATGCCACAGCTGTAAGATTAAGTGAAATCCATAAGGATGTGAGAGAGAAATGGAATCTGAAACAGTCCCCTTAGAGAGTTCGTCTGCTTTGTTTGTCGTCCATGATCTTTCCCCTTTTTCTATGTTTATGGCGGCTGATTTTGTTGTAAAAACCGTTATTGTTCTTTTGTTGTTGGCATCTCTTGCCTCTTGGACCATTGCTTTTGTCAAAATTGTTGAGATCTCTTTGGCAAAACGAAGAGTGCGTCATGAACTTCAATTGATTCTTAATGCGCAAACTCTCACGCGTTTGGCTGCAAGCTTAAAAGAAAGCAAAGGCGCCGGTGTGGTCTTCCTTAAGGAAGTTCTGAAAGAAGTGTATCTTTCTACACAACAGGTTCGTTTTACCGGCTCTGAAGGGCTTGGCTCTGGTGAAAGAGCTCATGTAAGGCAAGAAGCGCCCGTTGCGTATGAAGAGCTCTTTTTCTCTGAGGACATTGATCGCTATAGTGAAGATGTACGCGGGATGAATGAGGGCGTAAAGGAAAGAGTTCATTCGATTTTGTCACGCTGCTTGTTGGCGGCAACGAGGCGTGTTGCATGTGGAAGTGCCGTTCTGGCAACGATTGGGGCAATTGCTCCCTTTGTTGGTCTTTTCGCAACTGTTTGGGGAATCATGAATTCTTTTATCGGGATTGCTCAGTCTCAAACCACACGGCTCGATGTCGTTGCTCCTGGAATTGCTGAAGCCCTCTTAGCAACAGCTATCGGGCTTTTTGTGGCTATTCCAGCCGTGGTTATGTATAATAGCCTTATGCGTGCTTTGAGTGGTTATCGCAATGATTTGGGCGATATCGCCGCTGCTCTTGAAAGGCTCTTGAGCCGTGAACTTGATAGACATCGTCAACAGAAAAGTCATAAAAAATGAAAGCGGGTTTTAATGAGAATTGGGAAACCGATGAGTGCGGGTTGCACAACGAGATTAATGTAACCCCTTTTATTGATGTTGTGTTGGTGCTGCTAATTGTTTTTATGGTTGCGGCACCTTTGGCGACATCTGTTATTCCGGTTCAACTTCCCTCTATAACGCAAGCACCCTCGGTGGTGCAACCCGATGAGCCTCTTTATGTCACTTTGCAAAAAGACCGATCTCTTTATGTGGGTAATAACCTTATTAGCCAAACAGCATTTACAGAAACTTTGTTGAAGGAAACAAAGCAAAATCGAGAGACAAAGATCTTGATCAAAGCCGATAGTGAAATCGATTATGGAGCTGTGGTCGATTTGCTTAATCAAATACGGATTGCTGGCTATACTAAAGTTGGGCTTATGGGATTGCAAAAATCTTCCAATGGTGCGGCACAAGAGGTAAAAGGAGGGGAAGTAAGTAAGACAGGAGCAGGGGCTTCTGATACGGGGGGTGAACACATGACAGATAATGCGAGAGCGGTGGTCACAAGTGATAGGGTAAATACGAACAGTTCTGTGATGGAAACAGTTCCTTCTGTAAAGTAAAAAACTGCTGATAAGAGCAAGGTGTGCGGCTTGTTTCTTAAGGGCGTGCTCTCTTGCAATGCAAAAAACGGTTTCTTTCCAATGAAGGCTGTTTAAATTTGCCCCGTTGAACCAAAATCATCCGCTCCTCTGCTTGTGGTGCTTTGATTTGCTGTATTGTTTTGGGCATTTGCTTTTTCGGTTTCAATTCGTAAACATCACTTTGCACGACTTTAAGTGCATGAATATTACTACCTTGAACAACCGGTGCGATATACCGTTTGTGCAATGCCCATGCTACGCTGGAGGGAGAAGTCTCCTTGCTCTAGACTGATGAGGAGAACTTTTACTTCACCACGGTAATCACTGTCAATTGTTCCAGGTGTGTTTAAGCATGGGGTGGCATGCTTTAAGGTTAAACCAGAGCGTGGATGTTCTTTGGGCTCTAAAATCAGGTGTGACGAGTGGAAGAGGAGATTCCTTGGAATAAGGGTGCGTTCTCGCAATGCAAAAAACGGTTTCTCCCCAAGGAAGGCTGTTTAAATTTGCCCCGTTGAACCAAAACCACCTGCTCCTCTGCTTGTGGTGCTTTGGTGTGCTGTATTGTTTTGGGCATTTGCTTTTTCGGTTTCAATTTCGCAAACATTAACCTGTACAACCGGCGCAATGATCGTTTGTGCAATGCGCATGCCTCGCTGGATGGAGAAGTCTTCTTGCCCTAAGTTGATGAGGAGAACTTTTACTTCACCACGGTAATCACTGTCAATTGTTCCAGGTGTGTTTAAGCATGTGATGCCGTGCTTTAAGGCTAAACCAGAGCGCGGACGTATCTGGGCTTCAAAACCAGGCTGAAGGTGGAAGATAAGACCCGTTGGAATAAGAGCTCGCTGCCCTGGTGCAAGAACCACCGTTTCTTCTTCACCAAGAGCTGCGCGTAAATCAAGACCAGCAGAGCCCGCTGTGGCATAGCAGGGAAGCTCTAAATCTTGCCCATGCTCAAGACGTTGGACCGATAAGCTGATTTGTGGTGAAGCAGGAGGAACTCTCTTCGATGCAGAGGGACTCTTGTGGGTGTTCAGGGGCACGGAAGGCATAGGTAGATGAGGCATTTCCAAAAAGGTATCTCCAAAGTGTAAAAAATAAACACAATTGTAACAAAAGATTTCTTATGAGACAAGCAGCGAAAAACCTATAGATGGGGCAATAGTTTTCGCTGCTTGTTTTAGGTGGTAAATGCTCGTTTTCCATGCTGTTTATTTTAAATGCTGCCAATGAAGATGCCTGTTGCAAAAACAAGAGCGCCGCCAATGATAACCTGTAATGATGCACGCCAAAAAGGTGTCGACATAAATCTATTCTGAATCCAGACTATCGCCCAGAGTTCGAAAAAAACAATGATAAATGCAATAATTGTCGCTATATAAAAAGAGTTGATCAAATAAGGAAGCGTATGACCTAATCCCCCAAGGGTTGTCATAATGCCGCTTGCAAGACCTCTTTTAAGGGGAGAACCGCGACCCGATAATTTGCCATCATCATGGACGGCTTCTGTGAAACCCATTGAAAGACCCGCACCAATTGAAGCAGAAAGCCCGATCAAAAAGGTTTGATGCGTATCACCCGTGGCAAAAGCAGCTGCAAAAATAGGGGCAAGAGTAGAAACAGAGCCATCCATTAAACCGGCTAGTCCAGGTTGAATCCAGGTCAGAAGCATTTGTCTATGCGTTTTTGATGGTTTCTTCGTCTCTTTTTTCGTGGTGCTCTTTTGAACAGCTGCTCTTTGAGGCACTGCTTGCGTCTGTTTGTTTGTTATAAGAGCAGGGTGATCACATAAGGAACCGACTGCTCTAGCACGATTGCTACAAGAAAGACAAAGAAGTTGCTTATAATTCTCAAGCTCGTGCATGCCCATTGCTCTAAAAATTGCTGCTTGCTCAGAAGAATGAGGTTTGAGAGCGTTTGCATATTTTAAATAGAGATCTGCACGGTGCTTTTTTGCTTTGAGCGCTTGAATCATCATTTTTTGTGCTGAACGAAAGGACAGAGCTTTACGTTGTACAAATGAAAAAAACGATCTCAACATTTTCTGGTCCTTTGCACTTTAGAATAGTTCTAAGATATAGGATAAAAAAAACCAAAGTCAATCTAAAATTTAAAAATTGCTGAAAGACAGTGTTGAGAAAAGAAAAGCGTTGGTGCGTAAAGAGAAAAAAATAAGGGTTTAAAAAGAAGATAAAAGAAGCTGATAAAAAATTGTCAGTGAGAAGATTAAGGCAAAATCCAGCAAGTTTGTCGAGGAATGATTCTAGGGGGACTATGCTTAGAAGGGCTCTTAGGGTTTGTGGGCTTTTGGGAAGGATTGCTGAAGGATTTTGTGCACACAGCATAAAGGATATGCTAAGAGAGTTGTCAGGGAATATAAGGTTTGGCAGGAGGATAAGAGGAGAGGTATTGTACAAAAAACACAAAAAGATAAAGATAGAGTATAGAGATTTTTTATCAAGGCTTAAGAAAGCCCTTTTCGCTCAGTGTGAGAAGAAAATAATCTGAAAAATTTTGATTCAACGGCTTGGGGATGATTGCTCGTCTTTAAGGTATCAATCCTTTAAACAGAAATTGTCACTGTTTTTAAATGAAAAACAACAGACGAGGCGGTAGATGCATCTTAAAAGTGTCTCAAATGAAATTTTGCAAGAGACTCTTCAGAACGCCTTAAAGGAAGGTTTAGAACAATGTCTTACTGGAAAAAAGCGCTTCAAATGACAACCTTAAATGACGAAAGGAGCGGTTGCCCACTCCTCCGTTCCTATCTCCCCTTGCGGGGAAGCGGCCACCATTACTGATGCCGTATATGTTGGTATATGTACGCTTATTCTTCTTAAAAGTCAATGGTGTAAACGCGGTAAATGTTTGTGCATCAGAGCTATAACTTTATGAAACTCTTCGCTGGATAATCTTGGAACCGTGTGTGAGCAACTTAAACGGCTTACGGAAACTGTCGTGATATAATTACAGATAATCCATGCTTTTTTATTCTCTATGGGAGATTGAAGTGGATAAGCCGCAGGATTATTAGGTTGTGATTTCGTTGAAAAAGGTAAAACTGTCACATTTCCATATAATCTTGCATTCTTAGAAAGCACTAAAACAGGTCGTTTTTTCCAAAATTCAGGAAGGATCGAATCATGAGGAAAATCACACCAAAAAACTTGCCTAATGCGGGGCGCCGATTTGATGCGGGGTTTTATATGAGGAGGTTTTGTGTAAGGAGCATTTAAATCTCCGGCTCTTGTAGGCTCACATCGATGTTCACACCATGCATCATGATCATGTTCCATCATAACACATGGTTCTTCAAGGTGGTTTATATCTAAGGAAATAGGGGTTAGGGGAGAAGGTGCTGTGTTCTTATCCTCAGCCATGGCAGACCATTCATGTTGATGGGTCCCCTCACTCAATTGTTTTATAGCTTTTCCATCGCGGGTTTGTATCAAAATGTTGTTTATAAGTATAGAGAGCTCTGACAAGAAAATGGATATTTCTGCTTATTTCTGTCTTTTAATGCGAGGAGTGGCGAACGATGTTGGTGTTATGGGATAAGGGTAGGGTGCTGGAATGCTTGAAACCAGAGGGCTGTGCGGGATGTGGGCGGTTTTATGTTTCTTTTACGGTTAAAGTTTTTTTTCATCTGAAAGCAGCCCTTTTGAAGCAATGTAAAAGCTGGAAAGCATGTAAATGAGGCTGGCAACAACATTCCAACCGGCAAATGAGAGAAAAAGAAAGCGCATGGATGCTTCAGAGCAAGAAGGAGGATGGATATTGTTCAATTGATTGAACAGTTGGTTAACATCTGTAGTATGCCTTATGGTACTTATACTGCAATGAGCAGGTCCTAGCCAAAAGCCATATTCAACACCCGTATGATATACCGCTAAAACAAAGCTGATGGTCATTAAGATAAAAACACATAAAAATAAAAATTGTATCCAGGAAGATGCGCGAAAAAAACATACCCCCAAAATTGCTAAAAGCAAAAATGGTAGAGCACTATAATAGGGAAGACGTTCAATCAGGCATAAATCGCAAGGAAGATACCCGCCAATATATTCAAAACCAAGCGCTAAACCTATCGTAGCAGAGACGCAAAACGCGAGAAAAAAAGCCCATAAACTTAGCTCTCTTTTGCTTGGTTCAACATGAAGGTGCTGGTGCAAAATATGTTGAAGAGAAAAAATACGCGCCATTCAGCATACCCCTTAAGATAAAAGCTGTTTGTTGACAAAAACGAGAAAAATTCCATACACAACGAGCAGGGTAACACAACCAATCAGGATAATCCATTTGAAATGACGCGAAAAAAAATCCATTGCTTGTTGTCCAAAACGCTGAATGAGCCAAGCAAGGAGATAAAAACGTGCACCCCTAGCAAAAATACAGGTGAGAATGAAAATTTCAAGATGCACACCCATAACACCGGCCAAAATCGTGACAATCTTAATAGGAGGAAGGTGTAAAAAACCTGAAGTGATCAGTAAAATGATGAGAAATTGCAGGGTTGCATTGTCTTTTAATGTTTGAAAACTTTCAACTTTACCGTAAAATTCTAAAATCGGTTTGGCGAGGGTGTCATAGGCAAAATGCCCAATGAACCAACCAGCTATTCCTCCAAAAACTGAACAGAGAGTGGCAATAAGGGCATAGCGGTAAACCCGTTTAGGGTGAACAAGGCCCATCGGAATGTACAAAACATCGACCGGTATGGGAAAAACAGAACTCTCAATAAAGGCAATGAACCCAAGCCAATGCGGTGCTGTACGCCGATTTGCTAAAGAAATCGTCCAAAGCTTTAATCTGTTCAATATCATAAGGCTTTTCATATCTCTTAGAAGTAAAGACTTTACAAATGATCCTCCAAAAATAAAATGCGGTGAAAAGCTAAATCAAGGAACGGGATAAAATAAGACGAATTCTTAAAAAAACAGAAGTCTAGTGTTGACGAATCTGTTCTTCTTCATATAGTGCAGAAGAATAAAGGGTGACTCTGCCCTTTATGAAGTCGTATTTATGACAATGTGCGGGTGTGGTGGAACTGGTAGACGCGCCAGACTCAAAATCTGGTTCCGAGAGGAGTGTCGGTTCGAGTCCGACCACCCGCACCACTCTCTGTAGGCTTCGCCTCTCACGCTTTCTTCCCAGTGTTCTCCTCTTAGTCTTCTATAATGTGTTCCCGCGCTCTATCGTGTTCTTCACAGCCGTGATATAAGGTGTCTTCATACCGATAAAATATCACTCTGTTTGAGTGCAGTTTCTTTTGCATTAAAAAAACAACTTAATTGTCAATTTGAACGAGATATTCAGGAGAAGGCTGATCCAGTTTTTCTCTCACGTGAAGCCTATAGCATAAAAGCCCTTAAACACTGCCTCTTTACGCTTATGAAGGTACAAGCTGACCCCATCCTTATATTTACCAGCCCCCCAACCTTGCAACGGTCCTTGCTCTTCAGATGATTCATAAGAGGCATTTTTACTCCTTTCTTCTCTATTTTTTATCCATACGTTAATCCCATTTGTAATGTGTAAGGGGATGGTTTTGATTGATTCAACATAAGCAGACTTGAAATGAGAGAATCTTAGAATATTCAAGGCTCTCATTCAACATGCAAAACGATAAATTATCATTATAAATCAATATATTGCCTATTGTAGAATTAACAGAAACCTCTCTTGAAAAAGTTTCAGTTCATGAAAGAGGGGGGATGAAAATATTTCATCCCTGAAGGGGAAGAGAAGAAAAATCATAAAATTGAAAAAGCTATAGCCTTGTGTAAGATTGTTACGGACATTCCTATCCTCTTGTGTAGTGAAGCTATGAGTGAAGCGAAAGTACACCAAGAGAACTTGCTAGGAGATTTTTCACTAAGTGAAAAATGGTGGAAAGGGATGAGATGAGAGAGGAATTGGTGGTAATTTATTGTTTTTATTCATATTTTTTACCATTAAAGGCGTGTTTTGCCAAAATGAATGTTGATACCTGAAAATAGAAAAAAGGGCAAAAATTAAAATTTTGCATGAATGCATAAAAAAGGAAAAGGCTTTGAAAATTTTTAAAAAGTCTGTGAAAGGCTAGAAATCCGCCTTTGAAAACCCTCTGAAAAAATAAAAAAAATCTTTGAAAAAATTGCTGCAAAGTCGCGTGTCAAATTCAGCAAAATCCAGTGGCAAGCTATCGCTAAAAGTTTTTTTTGAAACAGTTATGAAAAATGGGGGAATCTTTGTCGATTCATTCTTTTTATGATTTTGATTCATGGTCACGAGTATGGAAAGCAGAGATAAACTTTGTACATTTTGAAATTTATAAAATTGCTTTTACTGATTTATGAGGCGTTTTTACACCCGAGATATTCCATAAAAATGAATTTAAAAAAATAACAATATGCTCCTTTTTATCCATCTCCTTCGTTGCAAATAAGCCAGAGCTTGACAAAATTTCAAATCACAGTTTCTTTATTTCAAGCGTTCAAGCGTTCAAGCGTTCAAGCGTTCAAGCGTTCAAGCGTTCAAGCGTTCAAGCGTTCAAGCGTTCAAGCGTTCAAGCGTTCAAGCGTTCAAGCGTTCAAGCGTTCAAGCGTTCAAGCATTCAAGCGTTCAAGCGTGCGCATAGGATCTCTGGTGATCTCTTTCCCGCTCTCAAGAATGAGATTTTATTGTCAATAAATAAAAACCCCCGTAGGAGCGGGGGTTTTAGCAATTTTCTCTTCTCTATTTTTGCAATAAATTAAAATTTATAAGCGATACCAATGCGGAAATTATTGGTTTTACTGCTAATTTCGAGTTTATCGTCGGCAAATTTCTTTTTACCAAAATCTGAATAACGATATTCTGCACGCATGATAATATTATCTGTCATTGCAAGATCAACACCACCACCTAGTGTATAACCAACCATCGTTTTTGTTTCATCCAAGACATTGCCAGAAGCAAATATGAAAGTAGGATCTTCTTGCGATTTTGACAAAATTGACTGGATATATTGCATCTGCATATAGGCTGCACCACCAGCAACATACGGCATAATGCAACCTGAACCAAAACCAATACGTACGCGCGTTGCACCAGCCCACTTTTCTTTTAAAGTAACACTACTCTCAACAATATCGCCAATATTAGGGATTGTTTCATCAGAAGATCCAGGTCTTTTAATAGTAAGTCCAGCCTCTTTAAAGACTGCGTTAATCGAATCTAACTCATCGTCATCTAAAATTTTTCTTTGATCACCCTTTTTGATGCTTTTTCTACCAGACCAGACCATATCTGTATCAACACTTAAAATAATGTTGCTTCCCAGATCAAAATTAGAACCCCCATAAATGCCCGCTACAAATCCTGATGGTTGAGGTGATAAAGATTTATCAACCCAATACCATTTTCCAGTTTTGGCATCTTCAGCGTAATTTAAAGAATTATTACTTGAAAAGCTCCCAACCTGTCCTCCAAGATAAAAACCGTTCCAAGTGAAAGGTGGAGCAACAACAACTGGTGAAACAGTCTGTTTAGATCCTTGAGAGATCGAAACAGGTGGTTTTGCTTGTTGAAGAATTATGGTATCTGCTGCTTGTACCGTTGAAGTTGCAAGTAAACTAAAGATCGATACTGTCACTAAAAAATTTTTATTCATAAAAATCCCTCTATGTTCAATACATAATGTATTATACATACTTCCATTAAAAAATCTATAGTTAATATAAATGTCAAAAATAAAATACTATAAAAGTTTATTTTTTGAATAATTAAACACAAATGAAGGCGATAAGCGCTTCAAATCTATTGATCTCCCTTAATTTCTTCTGCGGCTCCAATATTTTTCGGTAAAGGGAAGAGATAAGCTTTTAAGAAGAAGGTGTTAGTTTTTTAAAAACCACCGTTTTAAATGGGCAAAGACACTGTCTATCGCATCCATAAGTCGGGCAAAGTCAAGGATCAGCAAAAAGAGAAAAAACGCTATCCACTTCATCAAGCGAGACATCATTTTTACACTTTGGTAGGTGATGATCATTTCTTGAAGCATTTCTTTTTCTGCTTCTGTAAGCTCCGTGTGTTTTTCAGTTTTTCTAGCCATGTTTCCACCCACACAAATATTCACCTTGCTTGTTATGCTTTAAGATTTCTCTTGCTAAGTTTGAACTGATGGCGTTTAAATCTTGGCGCTCCAAATATATCGGCAACCACCCCACACAAGAAGAAAGGTCTTTATTTGTTGCGCAACCAATCAGAGAGCTCAGTACGCACATCAGCATCACTTTTTTGATTAATTTCATTTTCCACCTCCAACCGTGTTGTTGCTCTCTTTAAAGCCTTCTCTGTTTGCTTTTGCTGTTCAGTCTTTTTGCCAAGAACAAAAGCTTTTGCTAAAAGCATAAAAAAAGCGGCGAAAGCCGCACCTGTTAGCATTAGATTTCTTTTCATCCATAAGATCATAGTCGGTGCTCCTGAAAGCGTTTAGCGACACAGAAAAGTCCTGCACATGCTACTAAAACCATAATAGTTGCCAATGCCCATTGGATGGGGCCATTTCCTGCTAACAAGCCGCCAAGACTTGAGAAAGATCCTAATGATTGGGGCAAGGGCTTGTGCTTTGAAAGGGTCTCTTGTTTTTTTCTTTTCATCCATAAGATCATAGCCGGTGCTCCTGAAAACGTTTAGCGACAAAGAAAAGACCAGCACATGCGGCTAAAACCATAATGGCAGCTAGTGCCCATTGGATGGGACCATTGCCTGCTAATAAACCGCCAAGCCCTGAGAAAGAGCCAATGATTGGAGCAAGGGCTTCCGCTTTGAAAATCCCCGTTGGCTGTTCGGTTTCTACTGGTTGATAATTGGAGGAAACATAAGCCCCTTTTGCCCATAACCCTGCTTCTGCTGTACGCCGGTGTACGAGACCTTGAAGACGCTTTCCACCTGCTTTGGTCCATTTCTGTAATTCAGAGGGCACCGCTTCATATTCACCTTGATTTAGCTTTTTTAACAGAGTCGAATTGCAAAAGGCTGCTGTTCCTACATTATAACAAAAAGATACGAGCGATGCGAATTGTTCATCGGTTAAGGAAACGTGAACGGCTTGTTCAACAGCGTTCTCAAATTGTCTTAAGTCTTGGCAAAGGAATTCTTCTGCTTGCTGTTCGGTGATACTCATGCCCTTATGAACAAAGGGTTTTCCAGCAGAGCTTGTATGTCCATAACCAATTGTCCACACACCAATGGCGTCTTTATAGGCATTTAAACGCAAACCTTCCCATTGTTTAATAAGTGCTAATCCTTCTGATGATATTTTTCGCATAGGCTTCTCCATAAAAAAGCCCCACATTTTGTGAGGCTGTTTGATCTCTTAAAAACGAATACTTCTCTGTTCTTCAGGGAACAGAAGAAAAACTTTTATGAAACTCTTGAGGAGTGATGGTGGTTGAGAGCGGCTGATGGCGCTAGCGGGTTGGCGTTGATGGAGTGTGTGGGTGGTGTTGGTGGCGGTTAGTGATGTTGATGGGGTGTTGCGTGGTGATGGTGGTTGAGAGGGGTTGGTGGTGCTAGCGGGTTAAGGGGGTAGGGTGTATTGGTGGTGTGGTTGGCGGGTGGTGGGAAAGCGGTTTGCTGCTTGTGTAGGGGGATGGTGGAGAAGCAGATCCTTTGGAAAAATATGAAATTGCTCCAGCTTTCCATAGATCGGTCTTTTTGTCGAAAATGCTCTGAGAATTTTTGAGCTTATAGATTTAAGATAGGCTATTGTTGAGTTAACAGCGATGTTTTGCTTTCATAGGCAAGCAGTTTATATGGTTTGTGGTTTGATAAATTAGAAGTAAATCAATTGGCTAATATGAACGGACTTAATCCATAAACTTGAATGGAGTGTTTAATTCTCCTCAAAATAAATAACGTTAAAAAGTCCATCATCGTTGAAGGACTGATTTATAGTCCTTGATCCTTTTTCTATGAGGTGAAACAGAAAGTGTTTTGTCCTCTGGTGTCACTAAATTTCTTTCAAACCTTTTAGCAAGCGTTTCGCCTCTTTTGTTCACTTTTTCATATTCAGCGCTAGGATTGGATTTTATATAGTGTTCGAGACGCCTTTTGCCTTGTGTGTGTTTGTAAAAGCTGGCGGGAAGATACGTATCTAATTTTTCAGAAGGTAGTGGCGTATTGGGTTCGCATAAGACGCCGCGTATGTTATCTTGGTGCATTCTCGTTAATTTGTGCGCTTCGAGATACAGTTTTTTGGCAAGAGCTAAACTAAATATTCCACATTCAGAGGGACTTCGTTGAATATCCATTTCTGCTACAGAAAAATGACATTCAGACAAGGGAAATGCTTCAATGGCTTGTCTTGTTCTCAATCCTAACAGAGATGCACTTATGTTATGCGTAAAAGTTGTCGATTCAAAGAGTATCACGGACACGTTGTTTTCAATGGTTTGATGATCAATTACCGCAAAATGGTTTCCCCTTTCCTGCGTGTTTATTATATATCTTGAAGATTGAATGCCATTCTCGATCGTTTCTTTTAGTAAGCGGGTAAAGTCGTGCGCTGTTAATGCAAATTTAAGATGCATTTCCGGATATTTACAATTGGCCTGCTTTATTAGCGCGGGCATCATTTGAAGATCAATATCTTCATAATCAGCAATGAGCCAAGAACCGCTGGAGATGTCTTTTTCTAAAGTGGTAATAATATCTTGTAATTTTGTAGGACTGAAGGGGAGACCTGCTGATTGGGCGCTCTTTATCTCTAAATGTGCAAGAGAGCTTTCTTGTGATTCATTGATAGGAACTTCTTCTTGTCTTGGCGATGGGGTGTCTATGGTGCTTTTAGAATCTTGCGGTTTCATAATATTGCTCCATGTTAACAATCGACGGGGAATGCTATACTGCTCTTCTGGCTGAAACATGTCGGAGTATTCATTTCTCTCAAGGTAAGAGGGAAAGAAATGAGGGCAGCTTTTATTAAGAAAGTTTTGCAAAGCAAGATGAACGGTTTTTTTAAGATCCTTCTTGTGAGATCTTGCATCTTCAAAATTTGCAAAAATTGTAAAAGACTTGAGGGAAAGTGCTCCTTTCATCTTGATAGTCTAAAACTAGGTTTTTTGCTATCTTTAGATGTCTCAAATTTTTTTGATTATGATAGGTGAAGTGTAACTTCATACGACAATTTGCTGCTCCTGTAGGGGCTTTATAAACCGAAAAAGCAAGGAGCCCAAAAAGCAGGAGAATATGCTCATATGAATAGGCTTGATTCCTAAACGGAATGTCACCTTCTATTATAGATATGCGCAAAAATAGGTAACACTACATCATGAGAGATTTATATTCAGAAACTCTTTTTCTATGTAAGGAAACAGAGACAGCTTTTCCCTCTGTTGTTCTTGAGTTTTTCTCAAATCTTTCACGAAGTGTTTGGTCTTTTTTGTTTACTTTTTCACTTTCAGCCCCTGGATTTGATTTTATATATTGCTCGAGACGTCTTTTCCCTTGCGTGTGTTTGTAAAAGCTGGCGGGAAGGTACAGATCGACTTTATCAGAAGAGAGAGTTGTATTGGGTTCACATAAGACGCCGCTTAGATTATCTTGGTGCATTCTTATCAATTTTTCAGCTTCGGTATGAAGCTTTTTAGCAAGAGCTAAACAAAATATTCCACATTCCAAGGAACTGCGCTGAATGTTTAGGACACTCTTGGAAAAATGACATTCAGGCACTCCACGTTGAATGCTGAGTTGGAGTCTTACTGAGAGCAAGAGTGCTGTCTCACTCTCAAACGTGGCGGGTTCAAAAGCGATCAAAGATGTTTTGCCCGCAATAGTTCGTTGATCGAGTTCTACAGAATGGATCCCTCGATCCGTTGTGTTCACGATATATCTAGAAGATGAAATTCCGCTCTCTATTACTTCTTTTATGGAAGAGATAAGCTCTGCCGATGTTGTGACAAGTTTAAGATTTAATCTTTCATATTTTCGATTTGCTTGCTCTATCAGAAATGGCATCAGCTTAAGATCTGTATTGGCATAATGGTCATTGCTTTTGATCCTTTGATACCGATTCCATCAGAAAGATCATGTTCGAGTTCTGTGATAAGAGCGGTTAATTCTTCATGATTGAATGGGATCTTTTTTCTTTTTCAAGGCTCAGATCCGCTAAATTTGTAGAAAGATTTTCTAAGGCTTCACTCGCACTCGCACCTTCCTGCGTTTTTGATGATCCTTGAGCACTGTTTTTGGAATCCTGTAGTTTCATAATAGAGCTCCATGTTAACAAACGACATGGAATGCTACGCTGCTATTTTGGCTGAATCATGTTGCGATCTTCATGGTTTTCCCATCTTGAAAGTTTTCTCCTCTTTTGAGCACCCTCATGAGGCGTTCCTCTTTTGCTAAAGACCAAGTGTCATTTCTTTCTCGCTCTAAAGAACGCAGATCCCCCATTTACACTGCTGGGTAAACTCTGGTTTTTCTTGAGAAGGTATCCACACGCTGACAGTAGATGTCATTTCCTACAGAGGCTTATGGCGATTTAGAGGAGCCATGGAGAGCTTACGAAACTCTAGAGTTGCTGAGTGGCGTAATTTTACTTTGAACATTCCGGTCACGATGCCCTTTTTGATAAGGTTTAAAGCATAAATGACGGTGAGAAGTTGTTTTTACTGTCAATTCTTTCCTTTGGCAAGCAAAGAGAGAAATGTCTACTGATTGCGATAAACAAAGTGAAAATGAGAGAGAAGAGTATTTTTTATAGGTATGAAGGCACTCTTTCCCCCTTGCTTTTTAGAACAATTTAGCAATACTATCAGAAGAATGCAGTAATATGGAGGGATTATTATGAAATTTTTGCACAAAAAAACATTCCCCGCATTCATCATTAAATACGATTTCTCCTCTGTTGTCAAGAGAAAAACGATGATAGTGGGTTTCTGTAGCTGGATAGCTGGTTGGGCAAAAACGCTTGCTTTCTACTTGGCAAATTTTTGGGATGCCGAAGGAATGCTTTTCTTTTGAGAGAGAAAAATCGTTTCCTTCAAGTTGGCATTTTCATTGGCTTGTCAAAGAAAGAGTGATTGCAGCAAAAAAATGAAAATGAGAAAGAAAAGAGCACCTTATTTAGAGGCATAAAGACACTCGTATCCCCCCCTCTCGCTTTTTAGAACAATTTAGCAATACTATCAGAAGAATGCAGTAATATGGAGGGATTATTATGAAATTTTTGCACAAAAAAACATTCCCCGCATTCGTCATTAAATACGATTTCCCCTCTGTTGTCAAGAGAAAAACGATGATAGTGGGGGTAGCTGTCTAGTGGGTTGGCAAAGATGCTGGCTGTCTTCCTGACAAGTTGTTGCTATGCCGAAAAAACACTTTTTTTTGAGAAAAAAAGATCGTTTTGCTAAGGTGGAATGTTCGTTGCCGATGATGATCTAAGCTTTGTGTGGCTGTTGTCATTGGAATTGATTCCTTGCTAGGGGAATTGATCGTTTTGGAATTGATGATTGTGGCATGCATCATGCGCGGTGGCGCTTGTTTTTCATCCCAAGTCTCCTTTGTTGCACTGTTGCTTATTTTGCTAAGCTGCTGTTTGCAAACAGCATCCGGTAAGGCTAGAGAGGTTGTGTGCGTCAATCTTGATCTCTTTGTGTTGCGCGGGGGCTTCTTTATTGTCCTTCAAAATATTTATGAAGCGCATTGAGAATAAGACGCAACGAACTGACGAGTGAGGACAGTGGCTGATCCTCGACGACAAGATATTGTAATGCGGCATGAAAATTGTGTTGGCGATGTAGATTTTGTGCTTCTTGAATGGCTTTTTTCATGTCCTCATAGTGATCCGTGGCTTTTTGAATCCACTGCTTGTGTGCTTTTTCATCTGAGGCATGGGTAAAATCATCATAATATCCACTCGGTAACCCTTTGGCACATAAATAATCATTTCTGATTTGGAGATAGCGTTGCGCAGTCTCATATTGCTCTTGACTGATCCCTTCGCCATCCTGTTTATAACCAAGCAAACAAAGGCGCCCAATATAAGAACTCGAAAGCGGATTTTTGGCTTCTTCTAGTGTCAGACCAAAATGTTTCGCACGCATTTCAATGGTAAGAAGAGGAGCCGGAGTGCGTGGGTTTTTAGCGCGTGAAATACGGCCATTTTGTTCTCGGAGCTTTCCTGTTATTCTCGGTCTACCGCGTTTTTTACCTGTTTTCATGACTCTACCGTGTGAATTTAAAAAAGACTGTCTGTTTAAGAGCGACTGTGGTGGAAAAAAATTCTTCAAATGGTCTCATCGGGGCGTGCTCATTTTGGAAATAAAATTGGAGGGGGAAAGAGTGGAGGCTCGTTGTGAGCAAAACGCTGGGGGCGATCATGGGCGGTAAAGGTGTCTTTTCTTCTTAGGGAAGGCCATGCTGTTTATAGGGAAAGGACCTTACCTCATACACTACCATTGTTTTTGATCTCGCTCTTTAGGGGCGATCATGGGCTTTAAAAAAATGAAGATGTGTTGAGAAATTTTAAGAGCCATTTTTTTAGTTTGAACGAAAAAAGACAATGAAAGACTCATGGGAAAAACGCTTGGGGAAAAATGCTTGGGGAAAAACGCATGGGAAAGATTCATAGAAGATGCCCATGGGGGGATGCTCGTACGTTTTATAAATGTGGGGTTTTGTTGGGTTGTTTTCTCTTTCTGTTTGAGGAGATCTTGCATAGGTTTTTCACTCTTGCTTGAAAAGCCATTATTCTGGTCAACACTCCTAGAGGCTGATGATTGCTGCCGAATCAAGAGGACTGATGTAAAATCCGTCCATTCAGCCTCTCTTGTAAATTAAACATCTCTACCATCCTTTTTAGAGGAAATTTTCTCCTGTGTTGAATAGAATATATCTGTAAAAACACGTTTTATCGTCCCTCATGATACCATAACTTGATGACTCTTTTCAAATAAAATATCAATCATATCATTATAATATAAGATTCATGACAAAGTAATCGATAAAATTTTCTGCTTGTGTGTGATTTTTATCGTCATCCTTTATAGAGGTTAATATTTTATCACTTTATTCGTGCTGTTTTGTAAAAAAACGGCTTTTGTCATGAAATTGCCTTGTCATGAAGGGCGAATCATTAAAAAATATATTTTCTATCACAAATTCGTTAACCAGTGCCGGTGTTAACCAGTGCCGGTGTTAACCAGTGCCGGTGTTAACCAGTGCCGGT